>NZ_LWGL01000132.1 GCF_001722485.1 Cellulosimicrobium cellulans
TGCACGTCCCGGCGGAGCACGTCGTCCCGGCCGACGGCCTCCGCGGCGACGTTGCCGTGCAGGGCGACGACCGCGAGGTGGTGGCCGAGCACGTCGTGCAGGTCGCGCGCCACGCGCACCCGCTCGGCCTCGACCCGCCGGTCGGCGGCCTGCGCCTGCTCGGCGGCGGTGAGCAGGCGCACGCGCTCGGCCTGCTCGCGAGCGGCGTGCGTGAGCCGGACGACGACGCCGAGCGCGATCGACGCGGCGACGAGCGCCACGTTCGTCACGAGCTCGTACCCGTACAGGTACGTCAGGGGCTGCCCCTCCTCCACGCGGAAGTACGCGGACACCGCCACGAGCACGGTCCCCGACACGACCGCCCACGCCGTCAGCCCGAGCTCCGCCGCCGAGTACAGCGCCGCGACCGCGGGCAGCGCGGTGCCGATCACGGGCAGGCCGAGCGCGTAGTAGGCGAAGACGCCGAGCACCGTGAGGACGAGCATCGTGCGGGGAGCGCGGCGGCGGATCGCGACCAGCACGCCGAACGCGACGGCGAACGCGTACGCGACCGGGCCCGTCGTGCCGGGCCCGTCGAAGTCGGCCGCGATGACCACGGCGATCGCGAGCGTCATCGCCACCGCGAGCACGGCGTCGGTCACCCGCGGGTCTCCCCCGGGCCGCGGCGACCCGGAGGCGACCACCGGCGCCAGGGCGTCCCGTCGCGCTGTCATGCCGCCAGCGTACGGAGGCGGCACCCCGAGCGCGTCGGCCCGCGGGACCAGGGTCGTGTCGCCCGGGGGCGACACGACCGTCGCCGACCGACGACGACGACGGACGCCCCCGGGCCGATGTGGTCGGAGCCGTCCGCTCGGCATCGTCGAGCCATGACCTCCCCCGACCCGCTCCCCCGGCCCGCGCCCGCGGCCGACCGGTCGTCCTCGACGGCGCCGCTGTCGTGGCCGACCGTCCTCGGCCTCGGCTCACTGGCCCTCCTGTGGCCGCTCGCCGCCCTGCTGCTCCCGGACGGCGGCGGCCTCCCGCGCGCGCTGGCGATCCTCGCCGTGACCACGCTCGTGTGGGTGGGGGTCGTCGGCCTCGGCGGCGTCGCGCGCCCGGTCCTCACGCTCACGCTGACCGGTCTGGTCTTCGGCGTCGTCGCGGCGGTCGTCTCCGCGCTCGTCGGCGTGGACGGCGACCGGCCCGCCTGGGCGGTCGTGCCGGCGCTCGCCCTCGACACCGTGTGGGGCTTCTGCGCCGGCGTGGTCGCCGCGGCCGTGCAGCGCGCCCGGGGCGGGGCGGACCGATGACCGGGCCGACGACGACGCGGGCCCGCCGCACGGTGCGCGCCGTGACGGCGGCCGTCGTGGGTGTCGTGACGGCGCTGCTCGCCGGGTGCGCCCTCGCGCCGTCGGTGCACCCGGTCCAGGAGCAGGACTTCACGACGCCGCTCGCGATACCGCCGCTCGCGCCGTCCCGCGTCGTCGACGGCACGCGCGTCTTCTCCCTCACCGCCCAGGAGGGCACGACGTCGTTCGTGCCCGGGACGACGACGCCCACGTGGGGCTTCGACGGCTCCTACCTCGGCCCGACGCTGCGCGCCGCGCGCGGCGAGCGCGTCGCCGTCGAGGTGACGAACGCGCTCGGCGAGCCGACGAGCGTGCACTGGCACGGCATGCACCTGCCCGCCGCGATGGACGGCGGGCCGCACCAGGAGGTCGCGCCCGGCGAGACGTGGCGCCCGACGTGGCAGGTCGACCAGCCCGCCGCGACGCTCTGGTACCACCCGCACCCGCACGGCGCGACGGAGGAGCACGTGTACCGCGGCCTCGCCGGCCTGTTCCTCCTCGACGACGACGCGTCGGCGGCGGCCTCGCTGCCGTCGGCGTACGGCGTGGACGACGTACCCGTCGTGGTGCAGGACAAGGCCTTCGACGACGACGGCGCGCTCGAGCTGCCCGACGACGGCGGCGAGCCGGGGTTCCTCGGGGACGTCGTGGTGACCAACGGGACCGTCGGCGCGTACCACGAGGTGACGACCGAGCGCGTGCGGCTGCGCCTGCTCAACGGCTCGACCGCGCGGACCTACGCGCTCGGCTTCCGCGACCGCGAGATGGACCTCGTCGCGACCGACGGCGGGCTCCTCGACGCGCCGGTGCGCACCGACCGCGTGCGGCTCGCGCCGGGCGAGCGCGCCGAGGTCGTGGTGGCGATGTCACCGGGCGAGACGACGCGGCTGCACTCGTTCGCCGCAGACCTCGGCGGCGTCGCGGCGTCGTTCGCGATGGGCGGCAAGGAGGCGTTCGACGTGCTCGAGCTTGGCGCCGCGGACGCGCTCGCGCCCTCCCCCGCGCCGGCGTGGGGTCCGTCGGCGCACGCGGCCGACGACGCGCTGCACGCCGAGGACGCCACCACCGAGCGCACGTTCGAGCTCGCCGACCGCGAGATCAACGGGCGCCGGATGGACATGAGCCGCATCGACGAGACGGTGACCGTGGGCGAGACCGAGGTCTGGACCGTGCGGAACGCGCACCCCGTGCCGCACAGCTTCCACGTGCACGACGTCCAGTTCGAGGTCCTCGACGTCGACGGCGAGCCGCCGCCCGCACCGCTGGCGGGCCGCAAGGACACGATCTACCTCGAGCCGAGCCGCACCTACCGCCTCGTGCTGCGGTTCGACGACTACACCGACCCGGACGTGCCGTACATGTTCCACTGCCACATGCTCCGGCACGAGGACGAGCGCATGATGGGCCAGCTCGTCGTCGTGGAGCCGGGCGGCGCCGCGGGCGAGATCGCCACGCCGGAGGGGTCGCACGACGACGCGCCCGCGTTCGCGCCCGGGAGCGGGCCACGTGTCGGCCGGGACGCCGGGCACGGCGCCCACGGGTGACGGGTCAGCCGTCGTGCCTGCGCTCGTGCAGCGCGTCGTCCATGACGACCGCCGTCCGCAGGAACGACTCGATCATCTCGCGCGGCGTCGCGAGCGTGTCGCTCGCCTCGGGCGCCGTCGCGCGGCCACCGTCGAGCTGGCGCACCTCGTCGTGGATGCGCTCCATGGTCGTGTCGAGCGTCGCGGCGACGTCGGCCGCGAGCTTGAGCGCGTCGGTGAGGTGGCTCGGCACCTCACGCTGGTACTTGTAGTAGATCTTGTGCTCGAGGCTCGCCCAGAAGTCCATGGCGATGGTGCGCAGCTGGATCTCGACGACGACGTCCTCGACGCCGTCCGAGAGGAACACGGGCACCTCGACGATGAGGTGCAGGCTCTTGTACCCGTTCGCCTTGGGGTTGGCGATGTAGTCGCGCTCCTCGACCACGGTGATGTCGCGCTGCGCGACGAGCATGTCGCGCACCCGGTAGATGTCCGAGACGAAGCTGCACGTGACGCGCACGCCCGCGATGTCGCACAGGCTCTCCTTGACCGCCTCGGGCGTGAGCGGCACGCCCTTGCGCCGGGCCTTGGCAGCGATCGACTCGAAGGACTTCAGACGCGAGCCGAGGTGCTCGATGGGGTTGTCGTCGTGGACGTGGCGGAACTCGTCGCGCAGGACGGTGATCTTCGTCATCACCTCGTCGATCGCGAACTTGTACGTCATCATCAGGCGGCGGAACTCCTGGACCTGCGCCCTCAGATCGGCGGGCAGCGGCCGGTCGGCCGTCGTGTGCGTCACGTCGTTCCCTCTCGTCCGCCAGGCCCTCGCCTGCGGCGCGTCCGTCGGGCGCGCTCTCCCACTGTCCCACGTCCGGGGCGCCCGAGAAGTTCCGCCACGAGCACCGGACGCCCAGCCACGACGGGCGGACTTCCGGCGAGCGCGCCACGATGACCCCATGCCCTCCGCCCGGTCCTCAGCACCGACCCGCACGTCCGGCGGGTCGGCGGGCCAGACGGTGAACGTGGAGGGCCACCGGCTCAAGCTGACGAACCTCGACAAGGTCCTCTACCCCGCGACGGGGACGACGAAGGGCGACGTGCTCGCCTACCTCGCGTCCGTCGCCGACGTCATGCTGCCCCACTGCGCGAACCGGCCCGCGACGCGCAAGCGCTGGCCCGACGGCACGGACGGCCAGGTGTTCTTCCAGAAGAACGCCGGTCAGGGCGTGCCGTCGTGGGTGCGCACGCGGCGCATCCAGCACAAGAGCAGCGCGAACGACTACGTGCTCGTCAACGACCTCGCCACGCTCACGTGGCTCGGGCAGACGGGGTCGCTCGAGCTGCACGTGCCGCAGTGGCAGTTCGGCCGCACGGGCGTCCACCTCAACCCCGACCGGCTCGTGCTCGACCTCGACCCCGGCCCGGGCACGGGCCTCCCCGAGTGCGCGGAGGTCGCCCGGCTCGCGCGGCAGATCCTCGTCGGCATGGGCCTCGACCCGCTCCCGGTGACGAGCGGGTCCAAGGGCATCCACCTGTACGCGGCGCTCGACGGCAAGCAGGACTCGGCGGCGGTCTCGGCGGTCGCGCACGAGCTCGCGCGCTACCTCGAGTCCGAGCACCCCGACCTCGTCGTGAGCGACATGAAGAAGTCGCTGCGCGGCGGGAAGGTGCTCGTCGACTGGAGCCAGAACAACGCGAACAAGACGACGATCGCCCCGTACTCGCTGCGCGGCCGCGAGCGCCCCATGGTCGCCGCGCCCCGCACGTGGGACGAGCTCGACGACCCGGACCTGCGCCACCTCGACGCCGACGAGGTGCTCGAGCGCGTGCGCACGATCGGCGACCCGCTGGCCGCGCTCACCGCGGGCCACCTCGCCGCGCTCGAGCCGACGCCCGAGCGCATGGCGACGTTCGAGCGCAAGGGCGCCCCGGCGTCGGGCACCGACGGCGACGGCGACGACGGCGACGGCGACGACGGCAGCCCGGCGCGCGCCGACCGGCTCGCGAAGTACCGGTCGATGCGCGACGCGGCGAGGACGCCCGAACCCGTCCCCGACGACGCTCCCCCTCCGAGCGCGGGCATGAGCTTCGTCATCCAGGAGCACCACGCCCGGCGCCTGCACTGGGACTTCCGGCTCGAGCACGACGGCGTCCTCGTGAGCTGGGCGCTGCCGCGCGGCGAGCCGACGGACCCGAAGAAGAACCACCTCGCCGTCCAGACGGAGGACCACCCGCTCGCCTACGGCTCGTTCGAGGGCTCCATCCCGAAGGGCGAGTACGGCGCGGGCGAGGTGACGATCTGGGACGCGGGCACCTACGAGCTCGAGAAGTGGCGCGACGACGAGGAGGTCATCGTCACGCTCCACGGCGAGAAGCACGGCACGCGCCGCCTCGCCCTCATCCACACGCGCGGCCGCGGCGGCTCGGGCGAGGAGAACAACTGGCTGATCCACCTCATGGCCCCCGCGGGGTCGGGTCGGGCGCACGGGGTCCGGGACGCGGAGGCCGAGGAGGGGGCGCCGGGTCTACCATCCGCGGCTCGTCCCTCGCCGCTCCCGCCAGACCCGCCACGACCCGGCGCCCCCTCCTCGCCCACCGCTTCGTCGCGGTCCGGCGGCGAGCCCACGCGCGCCCGCACGGACTGGCGGCCGATGCTGGCGTCGCCGGGCCGCCCGTCGGACTTCGCGGACGGCGACGACGCGTGGGCGTTCGAGATGAAGTGGGACGGGTTCCGCGCGCTCGCGGAGGTGTCGGCCGGGTCGGTGCGGCTGGTCAGCCGGTCGGGCAAGGACATGACGGTGACGTACCCGGAGCTGCAGGCGCTGGCGGAGCAGGTGCCCGCCGACGCGCTGCCGCTCGTGGTGGACGGCGAGATCGTCGCCCTGGACGCGAAGGGTCGTCCGAGCTTCCGGCGGCTGCAGCACCGCGCGAACATCGCGAAGCCGGGCGACGTCGCGGCGGCGCGCCGCACGGTCCAGGTCGACCTCATGGTGTTCGACGTCCTGGAGACGGGTGGGCGGTCGCTCGCGCGGCGCACGTACGAGGAGCGGCGCGAGATCCTCCACGAGGTGCTGGGCGGGGCGGTCGCGCCGGTGCACGTGCCGCCGGCGTTCGACGGCGACCTCGAGGCGGCGATGTCGACGTCGAAGCAGCTGGGGCTGGAGGGCGTCGTCGCGAAGCGCCGGGACAGCACGTACCTCGCGGGCCGCCGGTCGCAGCAGTGGCTCAAGCTCAAGCACGCGCGGTCGCAGGAGGTCGTCGTGGTGGGCTGGCGGCCGGGCCACGGCGAGCGAGGGCACCTCGTGGGCTCGCTCCTGCTCGCCGTGCCCGACGGCGACCGGCTCGTCTACGTGGGCCGCGTCGGGTCGGGCTTCAGCGACGCGGAGCGGCGCGACCTCGTCGCCGAGCTGGGTCGGATCGAGCGGACGACGCCGGCGGCGGTCGGCGTGCCGCGCGAGGACGCGACGGACGCGCGCTGGGTGTCGCCGCGTCGTGTGGCCGAGGTCGTCTACGGGGACTGGACGGGGCAGTCCGCGGGCGACGGCGGCGACCCGGACGACACCCCGTTCGGCAAGCTGCGCCACCCGGTGTGGAAGGGGTGGCGGCGCGACAAGTCGCCGGACGACGTCGTCGTCGAGCGGCCCGTGGGCTGACCCCGGCGTCCGTCAGGCGCCCGCGGCCCGCGGCGTCGTCCGCACGTGCTCGAGCGCCCAGTCGAGCGCGTGGGCGGCGACCTCCTCCCACCCGGGCGCGGCGCACGTCCAGTGGTCACGTCCGGCGAACTCGTGGTACTCCGTGACGGCCGGGGACTTCTCCCAGTGCTTCGCGTTCGAGCGGTTCACCGACGGCGGCATGATGTGGTCCTTCTCGCCCGCGATGAACAGCAGCGGCGCGCGGTCCGCGGAGAAGTCGACCCAGGTCTCCTGGCGGCCGGGCTTGAAGTTCGCGATGAGGCCGTAGTCCCATACCCACGCGCCGGGCGCCGGGATCGCGTACCGCTCCCACGCGGCGTGCGACTCGTCGGCCGGGAGGGTGTTGGCGAAGGCGTAGTGGAACTCCTCCGGCGTGAACCCCACGGCACGGTGCCGGTTCGCGGGGTTGCGCAGCGCCGGGAACAGCGAGCGCGCCTGCGACGGCGGGGTGACCCGCACACCCTCGGGCGGGGCCGAGTCGATGGCCACGCCGGCCGCGCCGAGACCGCGCGCGAGGAGGAGCTGCGTGAGCGCCCCGCCGAACGAGTGACCCATGATGATCGGCGGGGCGTCGAGCGCCTCGACCACCCCCGCGAGGTGGTCGACCGTCTCGGGGACGGTCAGGTCGGCGATCACCTGCGGGTTCTCGCGCAGCGCCTCCACCTCGATCTCGAAGCCCGGGTACCCGGGCGTGAGGACCCTCATCCCCTTCGACTCGTAGTACGGGACCCACGCCTCCCAGCTGCGCGGCGTCATCCAGAGGCCGTGGACGAGGACGACGGTGTCGGGCGCCGCGCCGCCGGGCGCGTCGGTCGGTGTCACGGGACGCTCGGTGTCGGTCATGGCGCTTCCCTTCTCGCCGGTGCGGGACACTCGCAGCGTCCTCGCGGCGGGGTGCGCGCGGACCACGCGCGGTCCGTAGTCCGTCAGGGCGCGCCGGCGGCGAGGTGCGCCCGGAGCTGGCGCCGCGACGAGACGCCGAGCTTGTGGAACACCTTGCGCAGGTGGTAGTCGACCGTATGGGCGCTGATGAACAGCGTCGCGCCGATCTCGGCGTTCGTGCCGCCGTCGGCCGCGAGGCGCGCCACGGTCTCCTCGCGCGCCGTGAGCGGCGAGCGGCGGGAAGCCCGCGCGTCGCCCGGTCCTGCCCCGGTCGCCGTGAGCTCCGCGCGCGCCCGCCGGTCGAACGCCGTCGCGCCCGCCGCCGCGAAGACGTCCTCGGCAGCCCGGAGCAGCAGGCGCGCCTCGGCCCGCCGTCGACGACGGCGCAGGAGCTCGCCGTGCAGGAGCCGCGTGCGCGCGGCGTCGACGACGGCTCCCGCCTCGTCGAGGGCGCGCGCCGACTCCGCGTACCACCGCTCGGCCTCCTCGGCGTCGCTCAGCAGCGCGCGGCAGCGCTCCGCCGTCCCCCGCGCCCACGGTGAGCCGTTGGCGCGGGCGACGGCCTCGAGGCGGTCGACGTGCGGCCGCGCCTCCTCCGCCCGTCCCGACCGCACCGCGGCCTCCACGAGGTCCGGCACCTGCAGCGGTGCGAGCCGGAGGAACGGCTTCGTGACGAGCGGGGCGAGGGTCGCGTACGCGTCCCGGTAGCGGCCCTCGGCGAGGTCGCGGACCGCGAGCGCCCCGAGCGCGGAGGCCTCGACGCCCCCGAAGCCGACCTGCCGTGCCGCTGCCGCGGCCTGCAGGACCTGCTCGCGCGGCGCGTCCACCCACGCGAGGTGGGCGACGTCGACGACGTGCTCGCCGTCGTAGCCGATCGCGCGCCGCAGCTCGCGGACCTGCTCGAGATGCTGTGCGGCGCGGCGCGGCGTCCCGCCGGTGAGCTCGGCGAGGGAGGAGGCCGACAGGCTCGTGTCGAGGGCCTGCAGCGACCCGGCGTCGCGCGCGGCCCGCGTCACGCGTGCGAGCCACGCGTCCCGTCCGCGCAGGTCCCACAGCGCGGTCGTGACGGCGACGCCCGCGGTGACGAACGCGAGCGCGCGGTCGTCGTCGAGCGCGTCGAGGGCGGCCGTGCCGTGGCGCAGCGCCGGGACGGCGTCCGCCGGGTCCTCGAGGACGAGGGCGCCGAGGGCCCGCAGCACGTCCGCGGTCGGCCCGGGCCGCACCGCGGCGCCCGCCTCCAGGCGCCGGCCGAGCTCGGGCAGCGAGGTGCCGTGCAGCGCGCGGTCGGCCGTCGCCGCGTGCTCGAACGCTTGCACGAGCGCGTCCTGCTCGCGCTCCGGGTCGGCGCCGTGCAGGAGCGCGGCCGCGTCGAGCATGTCCGCGGCCGCGCGGGGCACGACGTCCGGATCGCTGGTGAACAGGCCGAGCGCGACCCGGACGGCGACGACGCGCGCCCGGAGCACCCGGTCGGGCGCTCCGGGCCCGGTCCCCTCCGAGGGCATCTCGTCGAGGAGCGACGCGCCGATGCGCGCGGCACCGGCGGCGACCGCGGCCTCCGCGGCCGCGACCCGGCGCCGGTCCCGGTCCGGTCCCGG
>NZ_LWGL01000133.1 GCF_001722485.1 Cellulosimicrobium cellulans
GTCGTGCCGGAGCGGGCGGCGGCGCTGCGGGCCGGCTGCCCGGACGGCGACCTGTTCGCGGTGCACGTCGCGGCGCTCGACGCGCTGGTCGTGGCGTGGCGCGGGCAGGGGCCCGTCCACCTGCCCGGGGACCGTCGGGCGCACCGCGCGTGTGGCAGGCTGTCCCTGGGCCTGCCGGACCGTCCTCCCGGACCGCCGCGGCCGTCCCCCCGACCCGACCCCCCACCCCTGGAGTGACCCCCGTGGATGCATCGGACGTCGCCGGCGACCTGGAGAACGTGCTCCTCACCGAGGAGCAGCTCGGCAGCAGGCTCGACGAGATCGCCGCGCAGATCGACCGTGACTACGCGGGCAAGGACCTCCTGCTCGTCGGCGTGCTCAAGGGCGCGGTCATGGTCATGGCCGACCTCGCGCGCCGCCTCAGCCACCCGATCGAGATGGACTGGATGGCCGTCTCGTCCTACGGGTCGGGCACCAAGTCGTCGGGCGTCGTGCGGATCCTCAAGGACCTCGACGCCGACCTCACGGGCCGCAACGTGCTCATCGTCGAGGACATCATCGACTCCGGCCTGACGCTGTCGTGGCTCCTGTCGAACCTGCGCTCGCGCGGCCCGGAGTCGGTCGAGATCGCGGCGATGCTGCGCAAGCCCGACGCCGCGAAGACGGACGTCGACGTGCGCTACGTGGGCTTCGACATCCCCAACGAGTTCGTCGTGGGCTACGGCCTCGACTACGCCGAGAAGTACCGGAACCTGCCGTTCGTGGGCACCCTGGCGCCGCACGTGTACTCGAGCTGAACCGGAGGCGGCCACACCGCCGTCCACGCGGCCACGCCCTGGGCGAACAGGGCCGGGATCCACAGCCGACGTCAAGGTGGAGCGTGTAGTTTCGAGCCCGAACACTTGCGCGAGCGGAGGGATCCGGGGCCCCGCGCCCCGTCGCCGATGAACATCAAGAAGATTCTCAGTGGGCCGATCGTCTGGATCGTGCTCGGCCTCGTGATCCTGTGGATCGCGTTCACGACGCTGTCGCGCCCCACGGTCCAGCGCATCGACACGTCGGCGGGCCTCGAGCTGCTCGCCGGCGACACGGTCGAGCAGGCGCTCATCGTGGACGGCGACCAGCGCGTCCGCCTCACCCTGTCCGAGCCCTACGTGGTGGACGAGGGCGCCGAGGACGAGCAGGACTACGGCACGAACGTCGAGTTCTTCTACGTCGCCCCGCAGGGCGAGGCGGTCGTCGACGCCGTCGTGGCCGCGGAGCCGGCCGACGGCTACAACTCCGAGGTCGCCCAGCCGTCGTTCTGGTCCTCGCTGCTCGGGCTGCTCATCCCGTTCCTCATCATCGGCGTGCTGTTCTGGTTCCTGCTCTCGCGGATGCAGGGCGGCGGGTCGCGCGTCATGGGCTTCGGCAAGTCGCGCGCGAAGCTCGTCTCGAAGGACACCCCGCAGGTGACCTTCGCGGACGTCGCGGGCGCCGACGAGGCGGTCGAGGAGCTCCACGAGATCAAGGAGTTCCTCTCCGAGCCGGCCAAGTTCCAGGCCGTCGGCGCGAAGATCCCCAAGGGCGTGCTGCTGTACGGCCCGCCCGGGACGGGCAAGACCCTGCTCGCGCGCGCCGTCGCGGGCGAGGCCGGCGTCCCCTTCTACTCGATCTCCGGCTCCGACTTCGTCGAGATGTTCGTCGGCGTCGGCGCGAGCCGCGTGCGCGACCTGTTCAACCAGGCCAAGGAGAACGCCCCGGCGATCATCTTCGTCGACGAGATCGACGCCGTCGGCCGCCACCGCGGCGCCGGCATGGGCGGCGGGCACGACGAGCGCGAGCAGACGCTCAACCAGCTCCTCGTCGAGATGGACGGGTTCGACGTCAAGACGAACGTCATCCTCATCGCGGCGACGAACCGCCCCGACATCCTCGACCCCGCCCTCCTTCGCCCGGGCCGGTTCGACCGCCAGGTCGCGGTCGAGGCGCCCGACCTCAAGGGCCGCGAGGCGATCCTGCGCGTGCACGCGCGCGGCAAGCCGATCGTCGAGGACATCGACCTCGCCGCGGTCGCGCGCCGCACGCCGGGCTTCACCGGCGCGGACCTCGCGAACGTGCTCAACGAGGCCGCGCTCCTCACCGCCCGCAGCGGCGCCCAGCTCATCGACGACCGCGCGCTCGACGAGGCGATCGACCGCGTCGTCGCCGGCCCGCAGAAGCGCACGCGGGTGATGAACGTCAAGGAGCAGAAGATCACGGCGTACCACGAGGGCGGCCACGCCCTCGTCGCCGCGGCGATGCGCTACACGGACCCGGTCACGAAGGTGACGATCCTGCCGCGCGGCCGTGCGCTCGGCTACACGATGGTCATGCCGACGGAGGACAAGTACTCCACGACGCGCAACGAGCTGCTGGACCAGCTCGCGTACGCCATGGGCGGGCGCGTCGCCGAGGAGCTCGTGTTCCACGACCCCACGACGGGCGCCTCGAACGACATCGAGAAGGCCACGGCCATCGCCCGCAAGATGGTCACCGAGTACGGCATGAGCGAGCGCGTCGGCGCGATCAAGCTCGGCAGCGGCTCCGGCGAGCCGTTCCTCGGCCGCGACATGGGCCACCAGCGCGACTACTCCGAGTCGGTCGCCGGGACGGTGGACCACGAGGTGCGCAAGCTCGTCGAGGCCGCGCACGACGAGGCGTGGGAGGTGCTCACGCACTACCGCGACGTGCTGGACGCCCTCGTGCTCGAGCTGCTCGAGAAGGAGACGCTCAACCAGGCTGAGCTCGCGCGGGTCTTCGCGCCCGTCGAGAAGCGCGCCCCGCGCGACGTCTGGCTCTCGAGCGAGCAGCGCGCCGTCTCGCAGCGCGGCCCCGTCCTCACGGACGCCGAGCGCGCCGCGCAGAACGGCCACCCGGTCATCCCGCAGGACGAGGCGGCGGCCGCGAGCGACGAGCTCCCGCCGGAGCGGATCGGCGAGGTCCCGGCCGACGCGCCGCTCGACCGCGCCCTGGGCGGCGAGGGCCCTGGCGACGGCGTGACGGACGTGCGCGGAGCGGGGCAGGGCTGATGTCCGGCGACGGCACGATCACGCGCGCCGCGTCGGCCGCGGACCTGCCCGCGCCGGCGCAGGTGCCGCCGTACGACGCGGAGCGCGCCGAGGCGGCGGTCCGCGAGCTGCTGCTCGCGGTCGGGGAGGACCCCGACCGGGAGGGGCTGCGGGAGACCCCGGCCCGCGTCGCGCGCGCCTACCGCGAGATCTTCGCGGGGCTGCGCCAGGAGCCCGGCGACGTCCTCACGACGACGTTCGACCTCGGCCACGAGGAGATGGTGCTCGTCAAGGACATCGAGGTGTACTCGACGTGCGAGCACCACCTCGTGCCGTTCCACGGCGTCGCCCACGTCGGGTACATCCCCAACGTGGACGGCCGGATCACGGGCCTGTCGAAGCTCGCGCGCCTCGTCGAGGTCTTCGCGCGCCGCCCGCAGGTCCAGGAGCGGCTCACCTCGCAGGTGGCCGACGCGCTCGTCGAGCACCTCGAGCCGCGCGGCGCGATCGTCGTGGTCGAGTGCGAGCACCTGTGCATGTCGATGCGCGGCGTGCGCAAGCCCGGCTCGCGCACCGTGACCTCGGCGGTCCGCGGCCAGATGCGCGACGCCGCGACCCGGGCCGAGGCGATGAGCCTCATCCTGGGCCGCTAGCGGCGTGGTGCACGTCGCCGGGCTGGAGGCGCTGGAGGGTCTCGGCCGCACTCTCGTCATGGGCGTCGTCAACGTGACCCCCGACTCCTTCTCCGACGGCGGCGAGTGGTACGAGCCGGACGCCGCCGTCGCGCACGGCCGCGAGCTGCTCGACGAGGGCGCGGACGTCCTCGACGTCGGCGGGGAGTCCACGCGGCCGGGGGCCGGACGCGTGCCCGTGGAGGAGGAGCTCGCGCGGGTCCTCCCGGTCGTGTCGGCGCTCGCCGCGGACGGCGCGGTCGTGAGCGTCGACACGACGCGCGCGGTCGTCGCGGAGCGGGCGGTCGCCGCGGGCGCCCGCATCGTCAACGACGTCTCGGGCGGGCTCGCCGACCCGGACATGGCCGGCGTCGTGGCCCGCACCGGGGTCGCGTACGTGTGCATGCACTGGCGCGGGCACGCGGACGTCATGGACGACCTGGAGCGCTACGACGACGTCGTGACCGACGTGCGCGCGGAGCTCTCCGCGCGCGTCGACGCCCTCCTGGCCGCCGGGGTGCGGCGCGACCAGATCGTCCTCGACCCGGGTCTCGGCTTCTCGAAGGCGGGCTCGGCGAACTGGCCGCTGCTCGCCCGGCTCGGCGAGCTCGAGACCCTCGGTCTGCCCGTCCTCGTCGGCGCGTCGCGCAAGAGGTTCCTCGGCCACCTCCTCGCGGGCCCCGACGGGCAGCCCGCGCCGCCCCTGGCGCGCGACGACGCGACCGCGGCGGTGACGACCCTCGCCGCCGCGGCGGCGAGGGTCGTCACCGCCGCGGTCGCGTCGTCGCGCGCCAGGGGCGGCGCGGGCTGCCCGTCGGGGCCCGCGAGGAGGTGGCCGAGGAACCTCTTGCGCGACGCGCCGACGAGGACGGGCAGACCGAGGGTCTCGAGCTCGCCGAGCCGGGCGAGCAGCGGCCAGTTCGCCGAGCCCGCCTTCGAGAAGCCGAGACCCGGGTCGAGGACGATCTGGTCGCGCCGCACCCCGGCGGCCAGGAGGGCGTCGACGCGCGCGGAGAGCTCCGCGCGCACGTCGGTCACGACGTCGTCGTAGCGCTCCAGGTCGTCCATGACGTCCGCGTGCCCGCGCCAGTGCATGCACACGTACGCGACCCCGGTGCGGGCCACGACGCCGGCCATGTCCGGGTCGGCGAGCCCGCCCGAGACGTCGTTGACGATGCGGGCGCCCGCGGCGACCGCCCGCTCCGCGACGACCGCGCGCGTCGTGTCGACGCTCACGACCGCGCCGTCCGCGGCGAGCGCCGACACGACCGGGAGGACCCGCGCGAGCTCCTCCTCCACGGGCACGCGTCCGGCCCCCGGCCGCGTGGACTCCCCGCCGACGTCGAGGACGTCCGCGCCCTCGTCGAGCAGCTCGCGGCCGTGCGCGACGGCGGCGTCCGGCTCGTACCACTCGCCGCCGTCGGAGAAGGAGTCGGGGGTCACGTTGACGACGCCCATGACGAGAGTGCGGCCGAGACCCTCCAGCGCCTCCAGCCCGGCGACGTGCACCACGCCGCTAGCGGCCCAGGATGAGGCTCATCGCCTCGGCCCGGGTCGCGGCGTCGCGCATCTGGCCGCGGACCGCCGAGGTCACGGTGCGCGAGCCGGGCTTGCGCACGCCGCGCATCGACATGCACAGGTGCTCGCACTCGACCACGACGATCGCGCCGCGCGGCTCGAGGTGCTCGACGAGCGCGTCGGCCACCTGCGAGGTGAGCCGCTCCTGGACCTGCGGGCGGCGCGCGAAGACCTCGACGAGGCGCGCGAGCTTCGACAGGCCCGTGATCCGGCCGTCCACGTTGGGGATGTACCCGACGTGGGCGACGCCGTGGAACGGCACGAGGTGGTGCTCGCACGTCGAGTACACCTCGATGTCCTTGACGAGCACCATCTCCTCGTGGCCGAGGTCGAACGTCGTCGTGAGGACGTCGCCGGGCTCCTGGCGCAGCCCCGCGAAGATCTCGCGGTAGGCGCGCGCGACGCGGGCCGGGGTCTCCCGCAGCCCCTCCCGGTCGGGGTCCTCCCCGACCGCGAGCAGCAGCTCGCGGACCGCCGCCTCGGCGCGCTCCGCGTCGTACGGCGGCACCTGCGCCGGCGCGGGCAGGTCCGCGGCCGACGCGGCGCGCGTGATCGTGCCGTCGCCGGACATCAGCCCTGCCCCGCTCCGCGCACGTCCGTCACGCCGTCGCCAGGGCCCTCGCCGCCCAGGGCGCGGTCGAGCGGCGCGTCGGCCGGGACCTCGCCGATCCGCTCCGGCGGGAGCTCGTCGCTCGCGGCCGCCGCCTCGTCCTGCGGGATGACCGGGTGGCCGTTCTGCGCGGCGCGCTCGGCGTCCGTGAGGACGGGGCCGCGCTGCGAGACGGCGCGCTGCTCGCTCGAGAGCCAGACGTCGCGCGGGGCGCGCTTCTCGACGGGCGCGAAGACCCGCGCGAGCTCAGCCTGGTTGAGCGTCTCCTTCTCGAGCAGCTCGAGCACGAGGGCGTCCAGCACGTCGCGGTAGTGCGTGAGCACCTCCCACGCCTCGTCGTGCGCGGCCTCGACGAGCTTGCGCACCTCGTGGTCCACCGTCCCGGCGACCGACTCGGAGTAGTCGCGCTGGTGGCCCATGTCGCGGCCGAGGAACGGCTCGCCGGAGCCGCTGCCGAGCTTGATCGCGCCGACGCGCTCGCTCATGCCGTACTCGGTGACCATCTTGCGGGCGATGGCCGTGGCCTTCTCGATGTCGTTCGAGGCGCCCGTCGTGGGGTCGTGGAACACGAGCTCCTCGGCGACGCGCCCGCCCATGGCGTACGCGAGCTGGTCCAGCAGCTCGTTGCGCGTCGTGGAGTACTTGTCCTCCGTCGGCATGACCATCGTGTAGCCGAGCGCACGGCCGCGCGGCAGGATCGTCACCTTCGTGACCGGGTCCGTGTAGCGCATCGCCGCGGCGACGAGGGCGTGGCCGCCCTCGTGGTACGCCGTGATCTTCTGCTCCTTGACGTTCATCACCCGCGTGCGCTTCTGCGGGCCGGCGACGACGCGGTCGATCGCCTCGTCGAGCGCGCGGTCGTCGATGAGCTGGGCGCCGCTGCGGGCGGTGAGGAGCGCGGCCTCGTTGAGCACGTTCGCGAGGTCCGCGCCGGTGAAGCCCGGCGTGCGGCGCGCGACCGCGGCGAGGTCGATGTCCTCGACGATCGGCTTGCCGCGCGCGTGCACGCGCAGGATCGCCTCGCGGCCCTTGAGGTCGGGCGCCTCGACCGCGACCTGGCGGTCGAACCGGCCCGGGCGAAGGAGGGCGGGGTCGAGGATGTCGGGGCGGTTCGTCGCCGCGATGAGGATGACGTTCGTCTTGACGTCGAACCCGTCCATCTCGACGAGGAGCTGGTTGAGCGTCTGCTCGCGCTCGTCGTGCCCGCCGCCCATGCCGGCGCCGCGGTGGCGGCCGACGGCGTCGATCTCGTCGACGAAGATGATCGCCGGGGCGTTCTCCTTGGCCTGGTTGAACAGGTCGCGCACGCGGCTCGCGCCGACGCCGACGAACATCTCGACGAAGTCGGAGCCGGAGATCGAGTAGAAGGGGACGCCGGCCTCGCCCGCGACGGCGCGCGCGAGCAGGGTCTTGCCCGTCCCGGGCGGGCCGTACAGCAGCACGCCCTTGGGGATCTTCGCGCCGACGGCCTGGAACTTGGCCGGCTCGGAGAGGAACTCCTTGATCTCGTGGAGCTCCTCGACCGCCTCGTCGGCGCCCGCGACGTCCGCGAAGGTCACCTGCGGGGTGTCCTTCGAGACGAGCTTCGCGCGCGACTTGCCGAAGCCCATGACGCGCGACCCGCCGCCCTGCATCCGCGAGAGCAGGAACCAGAACAGCACGCCGATGATGAGGAACGGGATGAGCAGCCCGAGCAGCGAGGACCAGAACGACGGCTGGGCGACCTCGGAGTTGTAGCCGTCGGCCGGCTCCGCGGCCACGACGGCGTCGACGACCGCCTCGCCCTGCGGGGCGACGTAGAAGAACTCGACGTTCGTGCCGTAGTCCTGCTCGTCCTCGGCGCCCTCGTCCACCACGTAGGGCTCGGACAGGGTGAGGCGGACGCGCTGGTCGCCGTCCACGATGAGCGCCTGCTCGACCGTGTCGCCGGCGAGCAGCTCGAGGCCCGCCGACGTGTCGATGCGCTGGACCGTGGGGCGCGACAGCGTCGTGAACGCGATCCACAGGATCACGAGGCCGAGCACGATCCAGACGATCGGCCCACTGAGAATCTTCTTGATGTTCATCGGCGACGGGGCGCGGGGCCCCGGATCCCTCCGCTCGCGCAAGTGTTCGGGCTCGAAACTACACGCTCCACCTTGACGTCGGCTGTGGATCCCGGCCCTGTTCGCCCAGGGCGTGGCCGCGTGGACGGCGGTGTGGCCGCCTCCGGTTCAGCTCGAGTACACGTGCGGCGCCAGGGTGCCCACGAACGGCAGGTTCCGGTACTTCTCGGCGTAGTCGAGGCCGTAGCCCACGACGAACTCGTTGGGGATGTCGAAGCCCACGTAGCGCACGTCGACGTCCGTCTTCGCGGCGTCGGGCTTGCGCAGCATCGCCGCGATCTCGACCGACTCCGGGCCGCGCGAGCGCAGGTTCGACAGGAGCCACGACAGCGTCAGGCCGGAGTCGATGATGTCCTCGACGATGAGCACGTTGCGGCCCGTGAGGTCGGCGTCGAGGTCCTTGAGGATCCGCACGACGCCCGACGACTTGGTGCCCGACCCGTAGGACGAGACGGCCATCCAGTCCATCTCGATCGGGTGGCTGAGGCGGCGCGCGAGGTCGGCCATGACCATGACCGCGCCCTTGAGCACGCCGACGAGCAGGAGGTCCTTGCCCGCGTAGTCACGGTCGATCTGCGCGGCGATCTCGTCGAGCCTGCTGCCGAGCTGCTCCTCGGTGAGGAGCACGTTCTCCAGGTCGCCGGCGACGTCCGATGCATCCACGGGGGTCACTCCAGGGGTGGGGGGTCGGGTCGGGGGGACGGCCGCGGCGGTCCGGGAGGACGGTCCGGCAGGCCCAGGGACAGCCTGCCACACGCGCGGTGCGCCCGACGGTCCCCGGGCAGGTGGACGGGCCCCTGCCCGCGCCACGCCACGACCAGCGCGTCGAGCGCCGCGACGTGCACCGCGAACAGGTCGCCGTCCGGGCAGCCGGCCCGCAGCGCCGCCGCCCGCTCCGGCACGAC
>NZ_LWGL01000134.1 GCF_001722485.1 Cellulosimicrobium cellulans
CTCCTCGACGCCGGCGTGCGCTTCGCGCCCGGGGTCGCGAGGTCGGCGCTCCCGCGCGGGACGACCGCCGCCGCACGCGCGCTCGCGGCGCGCACCGGACGGGCGCTCCCGGTCCACCTGCGCTCCGAGCCGGTCTCGGCGTGGGACTGGTTCTGGACGGCGGACCCGCCGCCGCGGCAGAGCGGTGAGGAGCGCGTCGTCGAGCTCGCGGGCGACGGGGGGCGCACCGTGGCACGGACCCTGCTCGACGAGGCGAACCCGGCCGCCGAGCTCGACCCGGCCCTGCCGGGTTCGCGCTGGTGGGGGTGGCTGGACGACGCCGGCACGGTCCGCGCCGTGGCCGGCGCGCGACGTGCCGGACCGGGCACCGCGTGGGAGCTCGGGAGCGTCGCCACCCACCCGGCGTGGCGCGGTCGCGGGGCCGGGCGCGCCGTCACGGCGGTCGCGACCCGCGCAGGCCTGGAGGACGCGCGCGTCGTCGCCCTCGGCATGTACGCGGACAACGACACCGCCCGGCGCGTCTACGACGGGCTCGGGTACGTCGTCGGGCAGAGGTTCGAGTCGCGGCGCTGACGACCCCCGGCACGACGCCGGTCGTCAGTGCGCGATCGCCAGGCGTGCGTGCAACCGGCGCAGGGGAGCGGGTGCCCACCAGTTCCAGCGCCCGAGCAGGGTCATGGTCGCGGGGACCAGCAGGAGCCGGACGATCGTCGCGTCGACGAGCACGGCGACCGCGAGGGCGAAGCCCACCTCCTTGATGACCAGGAGCTCGCCGAGCACGAAGCCCGCGAAGACCACGACGATGATCGCCGCGGCCGACGTGATGATCCGCCCCGAGCGCTGCAGCCCGAGCCGCACCGCCTCGTCGTCCGGGTGCCCGGCGTCGTGCAGCTCCTTGATCCGCGCGAGGAGGAACACCTCGTAGTCCATCGCGAGGCCGAACGCGAACGCCACGACGAGCGCGACGACGTACGTCTCGATGCCGCCCACGGCGGTGAAACCGAGCAGCCCCTCCAGGCGACCGTCCTGGAACGCCCACACGAGCACGCCGAGCGACGCGGCGAGCGACAGCGCGTTCGTCAGCAGGGCCTTGACGGGGATCACGACGGACCCCGTCATGAGGAACAGCAGGACGAGCGTCGCCACGACGACGATCCCCACGGCCCACCACAGGCGTTCGCCGAGCGCGTCGAGGAAGTCGACCTGGCCGGCGGCCTGCCCGGTGACCCACACGTCGAAGCCGGGGTCCAGGGCCCGCAGGTCCCGGACCGCCGAGACGGCCTCGGGGCCGCCGGCGTCGTCGGTCTCCAGGTGGACCCCCACCACCGCGTACCCGTCGAGCGACGCGACCGGGTCGACGCGCTCGACGCCGTCGAGCCCCGCGACGTCGTCGTCCGCCCACGACTGGGCCGCGCCCGGGTCCGCGTCCACGACGGCGATCACCTCGGGGTTCTCGCTCCTCGGGTACTCGGCGGCGAGCTCCTCGACGAACTGGCGCTGGGGCGCCGACGTCGGCAGCAGCTCGATGCCGGAGTTGCGCAGGTGCAGCCCGAGCACGGGCAGCGCCATGACGACGAGCACCACGACGGTCGCGACGAGCACCCACAGCGGGTGGCGCTGCACCCGGCCGGCAAGCCGCGAGAACACGCCCTCGTCCGACTGCACGTCGGCCGTGCGCGCGAGCACGGCCCGCAGGCCCGGGACGCGCCCGAGCAGCCCCGGCCGCGCCAGGCGCCGGCCCGAGAGCGTCAGCAGCGCGGGCACGAGCGTCAGCGCCGTCGCGACGGCGACCAGGACCACGGCGAGCGCTCCGGCCCCGATCGAGCGCAGGATGTCGGGACGGAACACCATGAGTCCGGCGATCGAGATCGCGACGGTGAGGGCGGAGAACGCGACGGTCCGCCCGGCCGTGGCCATCGTCCGTTCCACGGCGGTGTGGACCACGCCGTCGCCGCGCCGTCGCCGCAGCACCGGCTCGTCGCCGGCGTCGAGGAGGCGGTGCAGCTCCTCGCGGTACCGCGACACCACGAGCAGGCCGTAGTCGATGGACAGGCCCAGGCCGAGCACGGTGACGACGTTGACCACGGACGCGTCGACGTCGAGCAGGTACGTGAGGCCCAGCAGCGCGCCGAGGCCCGCACCGATCGACGCGATCGCGCCCGCGAGCGGCATCCCGGCCGCGAGGAAGCCGCCGAACACGAGGACCATGACGAGGAGCGCGACCGGCAGCGCGACGGCCTCGCCCGTGGTGAGGTCCTCCTCGACCTGGTCCGTGATCGCCTCGACGATGAGGTCGTTCGACGCCACGAGCCCGGACGCGCCGCCCGCGCCCTCGGGGGCGGCGTCGGCGAGCTCGCCCGGCACCGCCTCGAGACGCTCGACGACCCGCTGGGCGACCGCGTCGGAGCGCTCCGGCTCGAGGTCGGTCCGCAGCGTGACGACCGTGAGGAACCCCTCGCCGCCCTGCGCGAGCAGCGGCTGCGCCGCCTCGTCCTCGACGCCGCCGGGCAGCACGTACGGGTTGATGACGGACTCGACGCCCTCGATCCCGACGAGCTCGGCGTCGATGCCGGTCATCGCCTCGACGACCTGCGCGTCGGCGGGGTCCACGCCGTCCACGAGCAGGGTGATCTCCGGACCGCCCTCGTCGTTCTCCGCGAGGATCTCGTCCGCGCGCTCGCTGTCCGACCCGGGCACCGTGGGCGCCCCGGTGGTCACGCGGTCGAACAGGCCGCCGCCCCCCGTGCCGAGCAGCGCCAGCGCGAACCCCAGCGCGGTGATCGCGACCCAGACGAGGACGGTGAGGCGCGGGTGACGGGCGACGCTGCGGCCGAGGCTCGAGAACACGAGCGTCAGCATCCCACCCGCCGTCGTGCCGTGTCAGATCGCCCCGCGGCGTGGGCGGCGGTGCGTAGGCTCGTCGCATGTCCACCGCGCCCTCCGCCGACCTGTTCGGCGGCGACCTGTTCGGGGCGGCCACCTCCGGCACCCAGGGCACCCCCCGGCCCGGCCCCGGCGCTCCGCTCGCCGTCCGGATGCGCCCCGCCGCCCTCGACGAGGTCGCCGGGCAGGCGCACCTCCTCGTCCCCGGCTCGCCGCTGCGGCGCCTCATCGAGGCCGGAGCACCCGGCGACACGTCGCGCGCGGCCCCCGGGTCGGTCATCCTCTGGGGTCCTCCCGGCACCGGGAAGACCACCCTGGCCTACCTCATCGCGACCGCGTCCGGTCGGCGATTCGTCGAGCTCTCCGCCGTGACCGCGGGCGTCAGGGACGTGCGCACCGTCGTCGAGGACGCCCGGCGGCGCCTCGCGACCGGCGGCGAGGAGACCGTGCTGTTCATCGACGAGGTCCACCGGTTCTCCAAGTCCCAGCAGGACGCCCTCCTGCCGAGCGTCGAGAACCGGTGGGTCACGCTCGTCGCCGCGACCACCGAGAACCCCAGCTTCTCCGTCAACTCGCCGCTGCTGTCCCGCTCGCTCCTGCTCACCCTCCAGCCGCTCGGCGACGACGACGTGCGCGCCCTCGTGCGCCGCGCCGTGACCGACGAGCGCGGCCTCGGCGGCCTCGTCGAGCTGACCGACGAGGCCGAGGACCACCTGCTCCGCCTCGCCGGCGGGGACGCGCGCAAGGCCCTCACCGTCCTCGAGGCCGCGGCCGGGGCCGCGTTGTCCGGGGACGGCGACCCGACCGACGCCGCGGGCGCCTCCGAGGACGGCGACCCGACCGCCCGTGCCGCCACCACCGTCGACCTCGACGCCGTCGAGCGCGCCGTCGACGTCGCCGCGGTGCGTTACGACCGCGACGGCGACCAGCACTACGACGTCGTGTCCGCCTTCATCAAGTCGATGCGCGGCTCCGACGTCGACGCCGCCCTGCACTACCTCGCCCGCATGATCGCGGCGGGGGAGGACCCGCGCTTCATCGCGCGCCGCATCGTCATCGCCGCCGCCGAGGACGTCGGGATGGCCGACCCCTCCGCGCTCCAGACCGCGGTCGCGGCGGCCCAGGCCGTGCAGCTCATCGGCATGCCCGAGGGCCGCATCGTGCTCGCGGAGGCCGTCGTGCACCTCGCGACGGCGCCCAAGTCGAACGCCGCGTACCTCGGCATCGACGCCGCGCTCGCGGACGTGCGGGCCGGGCGGTCCGGCACGGTGCCGGCGCACCTGCGCGACGCCCACTACCCGGGGGCGAAGCAGCTCGGCCACGGCACCGGGTACCGGTACGCGCACGACGCCCCGCACGCCGTCGCGCCGCAGCAGTACCTGCCGGACACGCTCACCGGGGCGCGCTACTACACGCCGACCGACCGAGGCTACGAGCGCCAGGTCGCCGACCGGCTGGCGCGTGTGCGCGAGATCCTCGGGCAGGCGCCGCGCCCGCAGGGAGCGGGGCAGGACGGGGCGCAGCGCTGACCGGTCACCGGGTGGGGTAGACTGCTGCGGTTGCCTTCACGGCGACCACCTGGGACCTCGGCCCCGACCTCGACGCTCGCACGAGCCGTCGGCGGTCCATCGGCTGGTCCCGCACCCGGCTCCCGCGGCCTCGCGCCGGTGGGCACGGGTGTGACGTCAGCACACGAACGACAGGAAGAAGACACCGCTGTGACCGCTGTCAAGCGCTCGCGCCGCCAGGTCCGCCTGAGCCGCGCCCTGGGCATCGCCCTCACCCCGAAGGCCGTCAAGCACTTCGAGAAGCGCCCCTACCCGCCCGGCGAGCACGGCCGTGCGCGCCGCCGCACCGAGTCCGACTACGCCGTGCGTCTGCGCGAGAAGCAGCGTCTGCGCGCGCAGTACATGCTGCGCGAGAAGCAGCTCGCCAGCGCGTACGAGGCCGCCCGCAAGGCCCCGGGCCTGACCGGTGAGGCGCTCGTCGAGAACCTCGAGACGCGTCTCGACGCGCTCGTCCTGCGTGCCGGCTTCGCCCGCACGATCCTGCAGGCGCGCCAGGCCGTGACGCACCGCCACATCCTCGTGGACGGCAAGATCGTCGACCGCCCGTCGTTCCGCGTGAAGCCGGGCCAGACGCTCCAGGTCAAGCCGAAGAGCCAGGCGACCACGCCGTTCCAGGTCGCGGCCGCGGGCGCGCACCGCGACGTGCTGCCGGCCGTCCCGGGCTACCTGGACGTCCAGCTCGAGAAGCTCACCGCGGTGCTCGTGCGCCAGCCGAAGCGTTCCGAGGTCCCCGTGACCTGCGAGGTCCAGCTCGTCGTCGAGTACTACGCCCGCTGAGTCCCGCCCCGGACGCCTCGCTCACCGCTTCGTCGGCGAGCGGGGCGTTCGTGCGTCCGGGCGCGTCCCGCGCCGCCGTCGCGTCCGACGACCCTCGCGCCGCGTCGTGCGGGTAGTGTTTCGCGGAGCCCCGTCCGCGGCGTGACCAGCGCCGCCGCCCGCGCGGCACGCGTGACGCGGGCACGACCGTGAACAGGCACAGGAGGAAGAATGTCCCTGGGAGATGTGGCCGGCCTCATCGCAGCCGTCGCCTTCGTGCTGCTCGTGGGCCTGCTCGCGGTGCCGCTCCTCAAGCTCGGCCGCGTGCTGGACGAGGCGCGCACGAGCATCAAGGAGGTCACCGACCACTCGGTGCCCATCCTCGACGAGGCGGCCACGACCGTGGCGACCACCAACAGCCAGCTCGTCAAGGTCGACACGATCACGACGTCGGCGGCGCAGGTGAGCGAGAACGTCTCCGCGCTCACCGGGCTCTACGCGGCGACGTTCGGCGCGCCGCTCGTCAAGGTTGCGGCGTTCACCTACGGCGTCCGCCAGGCCGTGGCGAGCGCGCTCGGGCGGGGCCGGTCCGGCGGGAGCGCGCGCTGATGCGCCGCGTCCTGTGGGTCGGCGTCGGCGTCGCGATCACCGTGGTCGTCGTCGTGCGCGGACGCCAGGTCCTCGCCCGCTACGCGCCGGCGTCGCTCGTCGACCAGGCGACCGAGCGGGTCGACGAGATCGGTGCACGCGCCCTGCACCTCGTGCGCGACGTGCGCGCGGAGTTCACCGCCGCGCGCGACGCGCGCGAGCGCGAGCTCATGGCGGCGCTGCTCGCGGAGGGCCAGGAGGACCCGGACGCCGTGCGCGCCCGGCGCGCCGCCGGCCGGCACGCGCGCGGCGCCGGCCCCGCGGCCGACGACACGGACGACGTCGAGGACCTGCTCGGCTACTCCTTCTAGCACCGCTCGCCAGCACCGCTCGCGCCCCCGGGTCCGCCCGGGGCCGCACCTCGCCGGTGGACACCGGCACGACCCCGCACCACCCTCGCAGGGCCTCACCGCCCGGCAGGCCACCCCCAGCCGAAGGACATCATGCGCACCGCCGAGATCCGCAAGCGTTGGCTCGACTACTTCGCCGACCGCGATCACACCGTCGTCCCCTCGGCGTCGCTCGTCTCGCCGGACCCGTCGACGCTGTTCACCATCGCCGGCATGGTCCCGTTCATCCCGTACATGACGGGCGAGCAGACGCCGCCGTGGGACCGCGCGACCAGCGTCCAGAAGTGCGTGCGCACGCTCGACATCGACGAGGTCGGCAAGACGACGCGGCACGGCACGTTCTTCCAGATGAACGGCAACTTCTCGTTCGGGGACTACTTCAAGGAAGGCGCGATCACCTACGCCTGGGACCTCATCACGAGCTCCCAGGCCGAGGGCGGCTACGGGTTCGACCCCGAGTCGGTCTGGGTGACGGTCTACCACGAGGACGACGAGGCGCGGCAGCTGTGGAAGCGCATCGCCGGCCTGCCCGACGAGCGCATCCAGTCCCGGGGCAAGAAGGACAACTACTGGCACACGGGCCAGACCGGCCCGGGCGGCCCGTGCTCCGAGATCTACATCGACCGCGGGCCCGAGTACGGCGCCGAGGGCGGCCCCGTCGTCGACGAGGACCGCTACCTCGAGATCTGGAACCTCGTGTTCATGCAGTACGCGCTCGACGACGTGCGCTCCAAGGAGGAGTTCCGCGTCGTCGGCGACCTCGCGCGCCAGAACATCGACACGGGCATGGGCCTCGAGCGCGTCGCCTACCTGCTCCAGGGCAAGGACAACCTCTACGAGATCGACGAGGTCTTCCCGGTCATCACCGCGGCCCAGGAGCTGTCGGGCAAGGTCTACGGCGCGAACCACGACGACGACGTGCGCCTGCGCGTCGTCGCCGACCACGTGCGGTCGGCGCTCATGATCATCAGCGACGGCGTGCGCCCGTCGAACGAGGGCCGCGGGTACGTGCTGCGCCGCCTCCTGCGCCGGTCCGTTCGGGCCATGCGCCTGCTCGGCGTCGACGACGCCGCGCTGCCCGCGCTGCTGCCCGTGAGCCGCGACGCCATGGCGCCGTCGTACCCGGAGGTCGCGACGGACTTCGAGCGGATCTCCGCCGTCGCGTACGCCGAGGAGGACGCGTTCCGCCGCACCCTGACGGCCGGGACGACGATCCTCGACACGGCGGTGTCGAAGGCCAAGGCGTCGGCCGGCGCCGGCGGCACCCCGGTGCTGGGCGGCGACCAGGCGTTCGCGCTGCACGACACCTACGGGTTCCCGATCGACCTCACCCTCGAGATGGCCGCCGAGCAGGGCGTGCAGGTGGACGAGAAGGCGTTCCGGTCGCTCATGGCCGAGCAGCGCACGCGTGCCCGCGCCGACGCGCTCGCCAAGCGCTCGGGCGGCGTCGACACGGCCGCCTACACGGCGCTCGCCTCGGAGCTGTCCGCGCCCGTCGAGTTCCTCGGGTACACCGAGTCCTCGGCGGCCGTGCGGGTCGCGGGCCTGCTCGTCGACGGCGTCCCGGCCCCGGCCGCGACGGCGCCCGCCGACGTCGAGGTCGTGCTCGACCGCACCCCGTTCTACGCCGAGGCCGGCGGCCAGCTCGCCGACCACGGCACGATCGTGCTCGACGGCGGCGCGACGATCGAGGTCGACGACGTGCAGCGCCCGGTCAAGGGCCTGTCCGTGCACCGCGGACGCCTCGTCGAGGGCACCGCGGCGCTCGGCGACCCCGGGACCGCGACGATCGACCGCGAGCGGCGCAAGGCGATCAGCCGTGCGCACTCGGCGACGCACATGATCCACAAGGCCGTGCAGGAGTCGCTCGGCAAGGACGCGACGCAGGCGGGGTCCGAGAACGCCCCGAGCCGCATCCGCTTCGACTTCCGCCAGTCCTCCGCCGTCCCGGCGGGCGCGCTGTCGGAGATCGAGGAGCGCGTCAACACGCGGCTCCAGGACAACCTCGAGGTCACGGACCAGCTCATGCCGATCGCCGAGGCCCGCGCCATGGGCGCGATGGCGCTGTTCGGCGAGAAGTACGGCGACGTCGTGCGCGTGGTGTCCATCGGCGGCGACTGGTCGCGCGAGCTGTGCGCCGGCACGCACGTGCAGCAGACGGGCCAGCTCGGCCTCGTGACGCTGCTCGGGGAGTCGTCGATCGGCTCGGGCGTGCGGCGCGTCGACGCGCTCGTCGGCGAGGGCGCGTACGGCTTCCAGGCCAAGGAGCACGCGCTCGTCGGCCAGCTCACCGGCCTGCTCAACGTGCGGACCGAGGAGCTGCCCGACCGCGTGAGCTCGCTCGTGTCGCGCCTGCGCGACGCGGAGAAGGAGCTCGCCCAGCTCCGCCAGGCCCAGCTCCTCGCCGCGGCGGGCTCGCTCGCCGCCGGTGCGGAGCGCGTGGGCGACATCCGCGTCGTCACGCACGACGCCGGCGAGGTCGCCTCGGCGGACGACCTGCGCGCGCTCGCGCTCGACGTCCGCGGGCGCCTCGGCGAGGCCGAGGCGGCCGTCGTCGCCGTCGGCG
>NZ_LWGL01000135.1 GCF_001722485.1 Cellulosimicrobium cellulans
CGAAGGTGCGCACCTGCTCGGCGCGCGCCCGGGCCGCCCGGACCTGCTCGGGGCCGGGGTGCACGACGACCGTCCCCGCCGCCCCGTCGACGAGCACGACGTCCCCGGCGGCGAGCGCGGCGCTCGCGCCCGTCGCCGCGACGACGGCCGGGATGCCCATCGCGTTGGCGACGATCGCGGTGTGCGACGTGGGCCCCGCCCCGTCGGTGACGATCGCGAGCACGCGCGCCGGGTCGAGCGCGGCGGTCGCCGAGGGTGCGAGGTCCGGGGCGACGAGCACGTACGGCTCGGCGTGCTCCGGCACGCCCGGCGCCGGGCGGCCCGTGAGCGCGGCCACGAGGCGGTCGCGCACGTCGAGCACGTCGCGGGCCCGCTCGGCGAGGTGCCCACCGAGCTCGGCGAACTGCCGCGCGACGTCGTCGGCGGCCTCCCACACCGCGCGCTCGGGCACGAGGTGCTCCTCGAGCACACGCCGGCGCGCGTCGGCCGCGAGCGTCGGGTCGGCCGCCATCGCGGCCGTCGCGTCGAGCACGTCGCGCGCGTCCCCCTCGGCGGCGCCCGCGGCGCGCTCCAGGTCGGCCGCGACGTCGCGCGCCGCGTCGTCGACGCGGCGGGCCTCGGCCTCGTGGTCCGCGCGCGGGGGGAGGCGGAGCCCAGCGGCGGGCTCGGCGATCGGCTCCGGCATGAGCACCACCGGCCCGGCCACCGTCCCGGGGCAGACGCCGATGCCCGTGATCACGTGCTGCGACTCGTCCTCGGGTCCCACGTCCTCGTCTCCTGCGTCGATCCGGGTGACAACCGTGCCAGGAGACTAGGCTGTTCCTCGGGTGAACGACACCCCGACACCCCGGGTCCACCCGCCCGGGGCCTCCCGCCCTCGCCTCAGGAGACCTTCGATGAGCACCCCCGCAGACACCAAGGCCCAGCAGATCCTCTCCGCGCTCGGGGGGCAGGGCAACGTCGTGGACCTCGAGCCGTGCATCACGCGCCTGCGCGTGGAGGTCACCGACCCCCAGCTGGTCGACGAGGCGCAGCTCAAGGCCACCGGCGCGTTCGGCGTCGTGCGGTCGGGGCGCGTCGTGCAGGTGATCGTCGGCCCGGAGGCCGACAACCTCGCGGCCGAGCTCGACGGTTTGCGCTGAGCCCCGTGGCCGGCGCGCGTCCGGGTCCCGACGGCGGGACGGCGGACGCGCTGGTCGTGCGCAGCCCGCTCGCGGGCACCGTGGTCCGGCTCGAGGACGTGCCCGACCCCGTGTTCGCGCAGGCGATGGTCGGGCCGGGTGTCGCGCTCGAGCCGGCCGAGGACGGGACGCGCGTCGTCGCGCCCGCCGACGGCCGGGTGGCCACGGTCTTCCCGCACGCGATCGCGCTCGAGACCGCGTCGGGCCGTACGGTGCTCGTGCACCTCGGCATCGACACCGTGAGGCTCGCGGGCGCCGGCTTCACCGTGCACGTCGCGGCGGGCGACGACGTCCGGGCCGGGGACGAGCTCGTCACCTGGACGCCGGGCGACGTCGCGGCGGCGGGCCTCGCGACGGTCTGCCCGGTGGTCGCGCTCCAGGGCGAGGCCGACGCGGTCGAGGTGCTCGTCCGGCCCGGCGCCGAGGTTCAGGCGGGGGAGCCCTTGCTCGCCTGGTCCTGAGCGACGGCCGTCGCGGCGGCCGCGCCGCGGGCGGCCGACGGGGCCGCGGGGGAGTGGTCGAGGACGACGACCTGCTGCGCGCCCGCGAGCGGGATGCGCGCGTCGGACAGCGCCTCGCGGACCGCTGCGCGCAGCGCGCGCCCGACCTCCCACTGCATCGCCGCCTGCGTCTTGAGCTGCACCTTGAGCAGGAGCGCCTCGGCGGTGACCTCCTCGATCCCGAGGACCTCCGGGGCCTCGAGGACGTGCTCGCCGAGCACCGGGTCGGCCCGCACGCCCTCGGCCGCCTGGAGCAGGACCGAGCGGACCTGCTCGACGTCGGCGTGGTAGGCGACCCGGACGTCGACGACCGCGCGGCCCCACTCCTGGGTGAGGTTGCCCGTGCGCAGGATCTCGCCGTTGCGCACGTACCACAGCGTCCCGTCGACGGCACGCACCTTCGTCACGCGCAGCGCGACCTCCTCGACGGTCCCGACGACCTCGCCGAAGTCGACGACGTCACCGACCCCGTACTGGTCCTCGAGCAGCATGAACGTGCCGGACAGGAAGTCCTTGACGAGGCTCTGCGCGCCGAAGCCAAGCGCGACGCCCGCGATGCCCGCGGAGGCGAGGAACGGGCCGATGTTCAGGCCCAGCTCGGCGAGCACCATGAGCACCACCGTGGTGCCGATGAGGATGTTCGCCGCGGACCGCAGCACCGAGCCGATGGTCCGGGCGCGCGCCGCGCGACGCGCGTTGGCGAGGGGGTTCGCGCGCAGCAGCGCGCCCCCGACGGGGGACCGGCCGACTCCCCGGGCACGGGTGGTCCGCAGCGTCGGGGTGCCCTCGGCGATGTGCTCGCTCACCTTGCGGATGAGCCGGCGCACCAGGGCGAGCGTGACGAAGCCGATCACGAGGATGAGGAGCACCCGCAGGGGCACGCCCACGAACCACTCCATCCAGGAGTCGGGGTCGCTCGGGTCGAACGGTTCCGGGTCGGCTCCGGTCGGGCCGGGGATGGAGGAGAGCATGCGCGGCAGGCTACCTGCCGCGTCTGGGCGCGCCGTGCCCGAGAACCTGCCCGGATGTGCACGTTCTGGCAGGATGCGGTGCGTGAGCGAACCTCCGCAGTCCGAGCTGCCCGAGCCCCTGGTCCGGCTCGCCCACGCCCACGGCGTGGCGTCGGACTTCTCGGGTTTCGACGGCACGAGACGCGAGGTGCGGGCGTCGACGCTCGTGGCGGTCCTCGAGGCGCTCGGCGTGCCGGCGTCCTCGCCCGAGCGCGTCGACGTCAGCCTCGAGCACGTGCGCGACGACGAGTGGCGCCAGATGCTGCCGCCGAGCCTCGTCGTGCGCCAGGGGGACACGGTGCAGGTCCCGGTGCACGTGACCGACGGTGCCGCGGTCGAGGTGTGGGTCGAGCTCGAGGCCGAGCAGTCCGCGCGCACCGGACGGCACGCCCGCCGCGCCGCACGCCCGACCCGGGCGCTGCGGCAGCTCGACGTGCACGTCGAGCCCCGCACCGTCGACGGCCGCCTCGTCGGCCGCGCGACGTTCGAGGTCCCGGCGGACCTGCCTTTGGGCTGGCACGACCTGCACGCGACGAGCGAGGGCAGCCAGGCGCGCGCGACGCTCGTCGTGACGCCGCAGCGGCTGGAGCTGCCCCCGGCCGTCGCCGAGCGCCCCGCCTGGGGCTTCATGGCCCAGCTGTACTCGGTGCGCTCGCGCGCGTCGTGGGGCGTGGGCGACCTCGCGGACCTCGCCGACCTCGCGTGGCTCGCGGCGCACGAGGCCGGTGCCGACTTCGTCCTCGTCAACCCGCTGCACGCGGCCGAGCCGCGCACGCCGATGACGCCGTCGCCCTACCTGCCGACGAGCCGGCGCTTCGTCAACCCGCTGTACATCCGTGTCGAGGACATCCGCGAGACCGCGTACCTGTCCGCGGCCGACCGCTCCCTCGTCGAGTGGGCCTTCGACCCCGTCCGCGCCCTGAGCACCGACCCCGGGCCGGTGGACCGCGACGCCTCCTGGGAGGCGAAGAAGGCCGCGCTCGAGGTCGTGTTCACCGCGCCGCGCTCGACGGCGCGCCAGGCGTCCTTCGAGGCGTTCCGCGCGGAGCAGGGCCAGGGCCTCGAGGACTTCGCGACGTGGTGCGCGCTCGTCGACCACTACGGCGACCGCGACTGGCCGCCCGGCGCTCAGGACCCGTCGAGCCCGGTCGTCGCGGCGCTGCGCGAGCAGCTGTCCGACCGCGTCGAGTTCTACTGCTGGCTCCAGTGGGTCGCCGACGAGCAGCTGCGCGTCGCCCAGCGCACCGCGCGCGAGGCGGGCATGGCGGTGGGGATCATGCACGACCTCGCGGTCGGCGTGCACCCGGAGGGCGCCGACGTCTGGGCGAACCGGGGTGTGCTCGCGACCGGCGTGTCCGTGGGCGCACCCCCGGACATGTACAACCAGCAGGGGCAGAACTGGTCCCAGCCGCCGTGGCACCCCAAGGAGCTCGCCCGGGCCGGCTACGCGCCGTACCGCGACATGCTCCGCACCGTCCTGCGGCACGCCGGCGCGATCCGGATCGACCACATCATCGGCCTCTTCCGGCTGTGGTGGATCCCGGGCGGGGCGCGCGCGGACGCGGGGGCGTACGTCCGGTACGACCACGAGGCGCTCATCGGCATCCTGTGCCTCGAGGCGCACCGCGCGGGCGCGGTCGTCATCGGCGAGGACCTCGGTGTCTTCGAGCCGTGGGTGCGCGACTACCTCGCCGAGCGCGGCGTGCTCGGCACGTCGGTGCTGTGGTTCGAGCGGACCGAGGACGGCGCCCCGCTGCCGCCCGAGGACTACCGTCCGCTCACGCTCGCGACCGTCACGACGCACGACCTGCCGCCCACCGCCGGTTACCTCGCCGGCGAGCACGTCGAGCTGCGCGAGCGCCTCGGCGTCCTCAACGAGCCGGTCGCCGAGGTCCGCCGCAAGGCCCGCGAGGAGCGCGACGCCATGGTGGCGTTCCTCGCCGAGCGCGGCCTCGTGGGCGACGACCCGTCCGAGCGCGAGCTCGTGGAGGCGCTGCACCGCGTCATCCGCCGGACCCCGGCCGCCCTGCTCGGCGTCTCGCTCGCCGACGCGGTGGGCGAGCGGCGCTCGCAGAACCAGCCCGGCACGGACACCGAGTACCCCAACTGGAAGGTGCCGCTCGGCGACGCGTCGGGGAACGTCGTGATGCTCGAGGACCTGTTCGACAGCGCGCGCCTGCGCTCGCTCGCCGCGGCGATGAACGAGCCCCTCTGACGCGGGAGGGGTCCGCCACCCCGAGGTGACGCCCCACGTCGGAGGTAGGGCCCCGGTCGGCCGACCAGGGCCCTACCCCGCGTGGGTGTCAGGCGCGCGCGTCGGCGGCCTGGGCGGTCAGCGCGCGCTCCACGCCGGCCAGGTTCTCGACGACGAGGCGCCGCAGCGCCGGCGCCGCGTCGGCGTTCGCGTCGAGCCAGTCGCGCGTCGCGTCGCGCAGCGCGGCGCTCGCCAGCGGCGCGGGGTACAGGCCCGTGACCAGCGCCTCCGCGATGTGGTACGACCGCTCGTCCCACAGCGGGAGGAGCGCGTCGAAGTACGCACCGACGACCGGCGCGAGCGTGGCCGGGTCGTTGACGTGCTGGAAGCCCTGCGTCGTGGCCCGTACGATCGCGTTCGGGGCCTCGTCCGAGCCGACGAGCCGGTCGAACGCGGCGCGCTTGGCCTCGGAGGAGGGCACGGTCGCGCGGGCGCGCGCGGCGGACTGCTGGCCCGTCGCGGTCGAGTCGGCCGCGAGCGTCTCCTCGATCTCGGCGTCGTCCGCGAGGTCGAGCAGCACGAGGCCCTCGAGGATCTCCCAGCGCAGGTCCGTGTCGATCTCCAGCCCTTCGAGCCCGGCCGAGCCGTCGACGAGGGAGCGCAGGGCGTCGCCGTGCGCCGGCGTCGAGGCCAGGTGGGCGAAGAACTTCACGAGCTGGAACTGCAGGTCTGACCCGGGCTGCGCGTCGCGGGCGAGCCGCCACAGCGCGTCACCGACCTCGACGAGCGTGTCGGCACGCCGCTCGGGCGCGACGTACGTCTTCGCGGCGAGCGCGAGCTGGTTGAGCGTCGTGCGGATGGTCGTCGACTCGGTCTCCCGCGCGATGTTGGCGAGCACGAGGCGCACGTAGTCGCTCGCCGGGGTCTCGCCGTCGCGCGTCGCGTCCCAGGCGGCGCCCCACACGAGCGAGCGCGCGAGCGGGTCGGTGATGTCGGCAAGGTGCGCGGTGGCGACCTCGAGCGACGCCGGGTCGAGGCGGATCTTCGCGTAGGCGAGGTCGTCGTCGTTGAGCAGCACGAGCTGCGGCCGGTCGAGGCCGCGGAGCTCGGGGATCTCGGTGCGCGGGCCGTCGACGTCGACCTCGACGCGGTGGGTGCGCACGAGCGCCCCGTCGCGCAGGTCGTAGAAGCCGATGCCGAGGCGGTGCGGGCGCAGGGTGGGGTGGTCGGCCGGGGCGGACTGCACGACCGTGAAGGAGACGACGCGGTCGTGCGCGTCGAGCTCGATCTCCGGGCGCAGCGTGTTGACGCCCGCCGTCTCGAGCCACTTCGCCGACCAGTCGGTGAGGTCGCGGCCGCTCGTCGCCTCGAGCTCCACGAGGAGGTCGCGCAGCTCGGTGTTGCCCCAGGCGTGCTTGCGGAAGTACGCGGCGACGCCGGCGAGGAACTGCTCCTGGCCCACCCACGCGACGAGCTGCTTGAGCACCGACGCGCCCTTGGCGTAGGTGATGCCGTCGAAGTTGACGAACACGTCCTCGAGGTTGTTGATCGTCGCGACGATGGGGTGCGTCGAGGGCAGCTGGTCCTGGCGGTACGCCCAGGACTTCTCCATCGCGGCGAACGTCGTCCACGCCTCGGTCCACTCGGTGGCCTCGGCGGTCGCGAGCGTCGAGGCGTACTCGGCGAACGACTCGTTGAGCCACAGGTCGTTCCACCACTTCATGGTCACGAGGTCGCCGAACCACATGTGCGCGAGCTCGTGGAGGATCGTCACGACGCGGCGCTCCTTGACGGCGTCGGTGACCTTGGAGCGGAAGACGTAGGTCTCGGTGAACGTCACGCAGCCCGCGTTCTCCATCGCGCCCATGTTGTACTCGGGCACGAAGAGCTGGTCGTACTTGGCGAACGGGTACGGGTGCTCGAACGCCTTCTCGAAGAACGCGAAGCCCTCGCGCGTCTTGTCGAACACGTAGTCGGCGTCGAGGTGCTCGGCGAGCGACGCGCGGGCGAACACGCCGAGGGGGATCGTGCGGCCGTCGGACGACGTGAGCTCGCTGCGCTCCACGACGTACGGGCCGGCGACGAGCGCCGTGATGTAGGAGGACATGCGCGAGGTGGGCTCGAACGCCCAGCGCGCGACCTCGACGTCGCCGGCGCCGGTGCCCGTGGGATCGGCGACGGTGCCGAGGGCCTCCGGCTCGGGCGTCGGCTGGTTGCTCACCACCTGCCACGCCGCCGGCGCGGTGACGGTGAACGCGAACGTCGCCTTGAGGTCGGGCTGCTCGAAGACCGTGAAGACGCGGCGCGCGTCCGGCACCTCGAACTGGGTGTACAGGTAGACCTCGCCGTCGACCGGGTCGACGAAGCGGTGCAGGCCCTCACCGGTGTTCGTGTACGCGCAGTCCGCCACGACGCGCAGCTCGTTCTCCGCGGCCAGGTCCTCGAGCGCGATCCGGGAGTCCGCGAACACCTGCGCGGGGTCGAGCACGCGCCCGTTGAGCACGACCTCGTGCACCGTCGGCGCGACGAGGTCGACGAACGTCGACGCGCCTTCGGTCGCGGTGAACCGCACCACGGTCGTCGAGGCGAACGTCGTCGCCCCCGTCGTCAGGTCCAGCGCGACGTCGTAGGACTGGACGTCGACGATCCCCGCGCGCTCGATCGCCTCGGCGCGGGTGAGGTTCTCTCCGGGCACTGCAACTCCTCGGTCTCGGTGGGGGCCTGGTGGGCCTCGCCCGATCATCCCACGCAGCGCCGCGGCCACCGGCGGGAATAACCGGGCGGCCCGGCGCGTCGGACCAGGGGGCCCAGCCCCACAGACCGGGCCCCGACGAGCCCCCGACCAGACCCCCGGACAGATGGAGACCCGACCCGTGACTCTCGCCGCCACCTCGGAGACGACCGCCCCCGCCCCGACCGGGGCCGACGCGCGCGTCGCCGACTTCTGGTTCGACCCGATGTGCCCGTGGGCGTGGATGACGAGCCGCTGGATGGGCGAGGTGGAGAAGGTCCGCGACGTCACCGTCCGGTGGCACGTGATGAGCCTCGCGGTGCTCAACGAGGGCCGCGACCTGCCCGCCGACTACCGCGCGCTCATGGACCGGGCGTGGGGGCCGGTGCGCGTCGTGACCGCCGCCCGCGCCGAGCACGGCGACGACGTCGTCAAGCCGCTCTACGACGCCATCGGCACGCGCCTGCACCCGGGCGGCCGCGACGACGACGCCGCGGTCCTCGCCGAGGCCCTCGCCGAGGTGGGCCTGCCGGCCGAGCTCGCCCGGTACGCGCACGAGGACACCTACGACGAGCAGCTGCGCGCGTCGCACGCGGAGGGCATCTCGCGCGTCGGCGAGGACGTCGGCACGCCGGTCGTCGCGTTCGCCGGCACGGCGTTCTTCGGCCCGGTCGTCACGCCCGCCCCGAAGGGCGAGGACGCGGGGCGCCTGTGGGACGGCTGCGTGCTGGTCGCCTCCACGCCCGGGTTCTTCGAGCTGAAGCGCACGCGCACGCAGGGTCCCGTCTTCGACTGAGCGGCCCGGAGCGCCTCGCCGGCGCCCCGGCAGGACGCCGCCGGCACCGCGGCCGGACGGGTTCCCAGCGTTCGTCGAGGTTCGACCGCTGCGGGTGGCTCGTGCCATGCTTCGTCGGTCGCGGGCCGCGTCGTCGACGGCCCGTCGCCCGGCGGCGGCCGGGCGACCCGACGAGAGAGCCCGACGAGAGAGTCCGCGAGGAGCCGAGCATGTCCCCGAATGCACCCGTGCCCCCACCGCCGCCGCCGCCCGGTGGCGCGCCGGTGCCCGCGGGCGAGCAGGGCGCGTCGGCGTGGCGGCAGGCCGC
>NZ_LWGL01000136.1 GCF_001722485.1 Cellulosimicrobium cellulans
ACGCCTGCTGCACCCCCTCACCCGAGACGTCCCGGGTGATCGAGGGGTTCTCCGCCTTGCGCGCCACCTTGTCGATCTCGTCGATGTAGATGATCCCGGTCTCGGCCTTCTTCACGTCGAAGTCCGCGGCCTGGACCAGCTTCAACAAGATGTTCTCCACGTCCTCACCGACATACCCCGCCTCGGTCAGCGCGGTCGCGTCGGCGATCGCGAACGGCACGTTCAACATCCGCGCCAACGTCTGCGCCAGATACGTCTTGCCCGTGCCCGTCGGACCGATCAGCAAGATGTTCGACTTCGCCAGCTCGACGTGGTCCGTGTCGTCGGAGCTCGACGCCTTCGTCGACTCGCCCGCCTGGACGCGCTTGTAGTGGTTGTAGACGGCGACGGCCAGGGCGCGCTTCGCGGCGTCCTGGCCGATGACGTACTGCCCGAGGAACTCGAAGATCTCCCGCGGCTTGGGCAGCTCGACGAGCCCGAGCTCGGTCGCCTCGGCGAGCTCCTCCTCGATGATCTCGTTGCACAGGTCGATGCACTCGTCGCAGATGTACACGCCAGGGCCCGCGATGAGCTTCTTGACCTGCTTCTGCGACTTGCCGCAGAACGAGCACTTCAGCAGGTCGGCGCCGTCCGAGATACGAGCCACGTAGCGTCTCCTTGTCCGGATGACCGGGCGCCCTTCCGCCCGGCCCAGGCCCGCTGTCCACGTCGCAGCAGGTCCTTCTTCCCATTCCACACCACGGGGACCCCGTTGTCAGGTGGGCTCCCCGGTGGAGCGGCACATCCGGCCGCGATCGATGCCGTTCCGTGTCCTTGAGGAGCCCTTGCGCGTCGCGCCGCCGCTCCCGGAGGAGACGGCGGCGCGACGCGGCGGGTGGGCGCGGGTGCGCCTCCCGTCAGGGCGTGTTGACCGCGACGGCCTTGCGGCTCTCGAGGACCTGGTCGACGAGGCCGTACTCCTTCGCCTGCTCGGCGGTGAGGATCTTGTCGCGCTCGATGTCCTGGCGCACCTCCTCGACCTCCTTGCCGGAGTGCAGGGCGAGCGTGTCCTCGAGCCACTCGCGCATGCGGATGAGCTCGTTGGCGTGGATCTCGATGTCCGACGCCTGCGCGTAGCCGCCGCCCTCCATCGCGGGCTGGTGGATGAGCACGCGGGCGTTGGGCAGCGCGAGGCGCTTGCCCGGCTGGCCGGCCGCGAGCAGCACGGCGGCGGCGGACGCCGCCTGGCCGAGGCAGACCGTCTGGATCTGCGGCTTGATGTACTGCATCGTGTCGTAGAGCGCGGTCATCGCGGTGAACGACCCGCCCGGCGAGTTGATGTAGAGGATGACGTCGCGGTCCGGGTCCTGGCTCTCGAGCACGAGGAGCTGGGCCATGACGTCGTCCGCGGACGCGTCGTCGACCTGGACGCCGAGGAAGATGATGCGGTCCTCGAACAGCTTGGTGTACGGGTCCTGGCGCTTGAAGCCGTAGGCGGTGCGCTCCTCGAACTGCGGGAGCACGTACCGGGCGGACGGCGCACCGCCGGGCAGGGCGATGCCGCCGGGGCGCGCGGCGGGGCCGGCGAGGCGCTGGGCGGTCGACAGGTACTGGGACTCTGCGCTGAAGGTCACGGGGTTCTCCTGGGTGAGGTCTGGTCCGGGGGCGGGGCTCAGGAGCCCGACGCGCCGCCGCCGCCCGTGACGGACGCGGCGTTCGTCACGACGTGGTCGATGAAGCCGTACTCCAGCGCCTCGGGAGCCGTGAACCAGCTGTCCCGGTCGTTGTCCTTGAGGATCTTCTCGAGGGGCTGGCCGGTCTGCTCGGCCGTCAGCTCGGAGAGCACCTGCTTCATGTGCATGATCAGCTGCGCGTTGATGCGCACGTCGGTCGCCGTGCCGCCGATGCCGCCCGAGGGCTGGTGCATCATGACGCGCGCGTGCGGCGTCGCGTAGCGCTTGCCCTTCGTCCCGGACGAGAGCAGGAACTGGCCCATCGAGGCCGCCATGCCCATCGCGATCGTCGCGACGTCCGGCTGGATGTACTGCATCGTGTCGTAGATCGCCATGCCGGCCGTGATCGACCCGCCCGGCGAGTTGATGTACAGCCAGATGTCCTTCTCCGGGTCCTCCGCCGCGAGCAGCATCATCTGCGCGCAGATCGCGTTCGCGTTCTCGTCGCGCACCTCCGAGCCCAGCCAGATGATGCGCTCCTTGAGGAGCCGGTTGTAGATGGAGTCGTTGAGGCCGAGGCCCGGGCCTTCGGTGCGTGCCACCGGGCCGGTCGCGTCGGACGGCAGGTACAGCTCGTTCACTTCCATCTCCTTCGTCGCTCCCGCGGGTACCACCCGCCTGCGCTGCTCGGGCCGGGGCCGGTTCGGCACCGGGAGTCCGGCCGTGCTGCAGCGACCCTAACGCGCGCGGCCCCGGCCGTTCGTCCTGATGCGGCGCGTTTTCGCTGTCGGCGCATATGCGCCGGCGCGGCACCGCGCGCGCCATGGACGACGACGGCCCGCACCCTCGTGAGCAGGGTGCGGGCCGTCGTCGTGGGGCCGTCAGGCCTTCGTGCTCTCCTCGGCCGGGTCCTCGACGGGAGCCTCGGCGGCCGCGTCGCCGGAGTCGTCGACGAGCGCCTCCTCGACGGGCTCGGCCACGGCCTCGGACGCCGCGTCCTCGGCCTGCGCGTCGGCGGCGTCCTCGTCGTCGGAGCCGATGAACTCGGTGAGGTCGACGACGTTGCCCGCGGAGTCCTTGACCTCGATCTGGCGCAGGGCGACGGCGAGCGACTTCGAACGCGCGACCTCACCGACCATGGCCGGGATCTGACCGCCCTGGTCGAGCGACTGGATGAACTGGTTCGGGTCCATGCCGTACTGGCGGGACGCCTGCACGAGGTACTCCAGGAGCTCGTTCTGCGCGACCTTGACCTCGAGCTGCTCGGCGAGCGTGTCGAGCAGGATCTGGTTGCGGATCGCGGTCGTCGCCTCCTCGGTGACCTCCGCGCGGTGCTCGTCGTCCTCGAGACGCCCCTCGGACTCGAGGTGGCGGTGCACCTCGGCCTCGACGACGCCCGCCGGGACGGGGATCTCGACGGCGCCCGTGAGCGCCTCGAGGAGCGCGTCGCGCGCGGCGACGGCCTGGTTCGACGTCTTGATGCTCGCGACCTGCTCGCGCAGGTCGGCCTTGAGCTCGTCCAGCGTGTCGAACTCCGACGCGAGCTGCGCGAAGTCGTCGTCCGCCTCGGGCAGGTCGCGCTGCTTGACCGTGGTCGCCGTGACGGTGACCTCGGCCTCCTTGCCCTCGTGCTCGCCGCCCGCGAGGGGGGCGGTGAAGGTCGTCGTCTCCTCGGCGGACAGCCCCGTGAGCGCCTCGTCGAGGCCCTCGAGCATGTTGCCCGAGCCGATCTGGTAGCTGACGCCGGAGACGGAGTCGACCTCCTCGCCGTCGATGACGGCCTTGAGGTCGATGACGACGAAGTCGCCCTCGGCGGCAGGGCGGTCGACGCCCACGAGGGTGCCGAAGCGCTCGCGCAGCGCGTCGAGGCGCTCGGCGACGTCCTCGTCGGTGACCTCGGCCGCGTCGACCGTGATGTCGAGCGTGTCGAGCGCCGGGAGCTCGATCTCCGGGCGGACCTCGACCTCGGCGGTGAAGACGAGCTGGCCCTCGCCGGCCTTCGCCGGGATCTCGGTGACCTCGACCTCGGGCTGGCCGAGGGGGCGCAGGCTCGCCTCCGAGGCCGCCTGGCGGTAGAAGCCGGAGAGCGCGTCGTTCACGGCGTGCTCGACGACGGCGCCCCAGCCGACCCGCTGGTCGATGATGCGGGGCGGGACCTTGCCCTTGCGGAAGCCGGGGATGTTCACCTGCTCCGCGATGTGCTTGTAGGCGTGGTCGATGCTCGGCTGGAGCTCGTCGTACCCCACCTCGACGGTCAGCTTGACCTTGGTGGGGTCCAGGGTCTCGACGGCGCTCTTCACTTCGATGGTCTCCAACTGATCGGGGCGGGCCGGCGTGCGGCAACGGGACGAGCTGAGCGCCCGCCGCACGACCGGTGCGGACCACCGCGGGCGTACGGGCAACCCGTCAAGCCTACGCCACCGGGACAAGGCCCGTCCGGTCCGTCCCGGGCGCGCCCTCGTGATGTGTCGGGGTGACAGGATTTGAACCTGCGACCTTCCGCTCCCAAAGCGGACGCGCTACCAACCTGCGCCACACCCCGTCCGCCCACGACGCCGGGCGGGCACCGGTCAGTGTACTGGTGGCGGGAGCACCGCCGGGCACGGCCCCGAGGAGCCGCCGACGAACGTGAGGCGCCACCCGCCGGCGTCCGGGGCGGGCGCCGTTTGCTAAGGTGGCGGCCGCAGGTCGGCGGTACGGACCGGGCTCCGCACGGAGGCTCGAGGTCCGCGCCGCGGACGTCTCGCGGGCGTAGCTCAATGGTAGAGCCCCAGTCTTCCAAACTGGCTACGCGGGTTCGATTCCCGTCGCCCGCTCCGCACGCGCACGGGCGCCCCGCCGGGTCGGCGGGGCGCCCGTCGTCGTCCGCGGCCGTGGACGCCGTTGCAGGCCCGCGACCGGGACGGATACGCTCGGCAGCACCACGCCCTGCGCCGCGCCCCTCCGGGGACCGCCGCCCGGGCGCTGCCGACCAGGAGGAGCGAGGAATGACCGCGAGCGCCGCGCGTCCCGCGCCGCTCCCCCGCGCCCTCGCGCGGACCTCCTGTCGTCGCTGTCACGGCTGTCGCTGACGACCGCCCCTGCCGCGCCCGCACCGGCGCAGCCCCGACCCGTCCCGCTCGCCGGGCGCGCGGGCGCACCCGGGCTGCGGGACGCTGGCCCCGGACCCCGTCCGCCCCCGCTCCCCTGCACCGCACCCCCGTTGTTCCCGGCTCGTCCGAGCCCTCGACAGAAGAGGAAGCCATGGCACGCATCTACGACGACGTCACGAAGCTCGTCGGCAGCACCCCGCTCGTCCGCCTCAACAAGCTCACCGAGGGCGCGGGCGCGACCGTCGTCGGGAAGCTCGAGTTCTACAACCCGGCGAACTCGGTCAAGGACCGCATCGGCGTCGCGATCGTCGACGCCGCCGAGGCGTCGGGCGAGCTGAAGCCGGGCGGCACGATCGTCGAGGCGACGTCGGGCAACACCGGCATCGCCCTGGCGATGGTCGGCGCGGCGCGCGGCTACGACGTCGTGCTGACGATGCCGGAGACCATGTCGAAGGAGCGTCGCGCGCTGCTGCGCGCGTTCGGTGCGGAGCTCATCCTGACCCCGGGGTCGGAGGGCATGAAGGGCGCGGTGAACAAGGCCGACGAGGTCGTCGCCGAGCGTGAGGGTGCGATCCTCGCCCGGCAGTTCGCGAACGCGGCGAACCCGGAGATCCACCGCCGCACGACGGCCGAGGAGATCTGGGCGGACACGGACGGCGAGGTCGACATCGTCGTCGCGGGCATCGGCACGGGCGGCACCATCACGGGCGTGGGCCAGGTGCTCAAGGAGCGCAAGCCGGGCGTGCAGATCGTCGCGGTCGAGCCCGAGGAGTCGGCCATCCTCAACGGCGGGCAGCCGGGACCGCACAAGATCCAGGGCATCGGCGCGAACTTCGTCCCGGAGATCCTCGACACCGAGGTGTACGACGAGGTGATCGACGTCAACGCGGAGACGGCGGTCGAGTACGCGCGGCGCGCGGCGAAGGAGGAGGGCCTGCTCGTCGGCATCTCGTCCGGTGCGGCGATCGCGGCGGCGCTCGAGCTCGCGAAGCGGCCCGAGAACGCGGGCAAGCTCATCGTGACGATCATCCCGTCGTTCGGCGAGCGCTACCTGTCGTCGGTGCTCTACGCCGACCTGCTGGACTGACGTTGTCCGCACCGTCCGCACGGGGTGGCGGGCCCGGGAGGCTGTCCCGGGTCCGCCGCTTCCTGCGCGTGCTCTCCGAGGACCTCGAGGCGGCCCGACGGCGGGACCCGGCCGCGCGCAGCCGCCTCGAGGTCGCGCTCGCCTACCCGGGCGTCCACGCGGTGTGGGCCTACCGGCTCGCGCACCGCATGTGGCGCGAGCCGGTCCTGCGCCTGCCGGCGCGGCTCGTGTCGCAGCTCGCGCGGGCGCTGACCGGCGTGGAGATCCACCCGGGTGCCCGCATCGGCCGCCGCCTGTTCATCGACCACGGGATGGGCGTCGTCGTGGGCGAGACCGCGGAGGTGGGCGACGACGTCGTCCTCTTCCACACGTCGACGCTCGGCGGCCGGTCCATGCGGCGCGGGAAGCGCCACCCCACCCTGGGCGACCGCGTCGTGGTCGGCGCGGGGGCGAAGATCCTCGGCCCGGTGTGGGTCGGGGACGACGTCCAGGTGGGCGCGAACGCGGTGGTCGTCAAGGACGTCCCCGCGGGGGCCGTCGCCGTCGGCGTCCCGGCACGCGTGCGCGTGCCCGCGACGACGCCCGCGGCGCACGCCGCCGTGGAGGACCCGTCCCTCCTCATCGAGTACGTCATCTGAGCCTCGGCGCCCCGTGGTTCCGCTAGGGTGGGCGCGCGCGGTACCCGGGACGCCGGGTCTCGGACATCTCCGGGGCCGGCCGCCCCGGTTCCGCGCCCGCCCGATCCCCGACCTCGACGACGAGGAGACGCCGTGCGCCTCGGCATCCACACCGGTTACTGGTCCGCAGGTCCGCCCGAGGGGGTGCAGGACGCGGTCGTGGCGGCCGACCGGCTCGGCGTCGACTCGGTCTGGACGGCCGAGGCCTACGGCTCGGACGCCTTCACCCCGCTCGCGTGGTGGGGGTCGCGCACGTCCCGCGTCCGCCTCGGCACGGCGGTCGCGCAGCTGTCCGCGCGCACGCCGACGGCGACGGCGATGGCGGCGCTGACCCTGGACCACCTCTCGGGCGGGCGGTTCGTGCTCGGGCTCGGCGTGTCCGGGCCCCAGGTGGTCGAGGGCTGGTACGGCCAGCCGTACGCGCGCCCGCTGGCCCGCACGCGCGAGTACGTCGACGTCGTGCGGCAGGTGCTCGCGCGCGAGGCCCCGGTGACGAACGCCGGGCCGCACTACCCCCTGCCCCTGCCCGACGGCGAGGGGACGGGTCTCGGCAAGGCGCTGCGGTCGACCGTCCACCCCCTGCGCGCCGACCTGCCGATCCACCTCGCCGCGGAGGGGCCGAAGAACATCGCCCTCGCGGCCGAGATCGCCGACGGCTGGCTCCCCCTGTTCTACTCGCCGCGCATGGACGGCGCGTTCCGCGACCTGCTCGCCGAGGGCTTCGCCCGGCGGTCTCCCGAGCGGTCCCCGGAGGCGGCGTTCGAGGTCAGCGCGACGGTGCCCGTGGTCGTCGACGACCACGTCGAGCGCGAGCTGCGCGGTGAGCACGGCCTCGCGCACGGAGAAGCAGCCGGCGGTGTTGGGCAGCGCGCGGATGCCGAGCCGGTCGAGCAGTCCCCAGATGCCGGCGTCGGTCGAGCCCGCACCGCCCGGGCGCACCGCGACGCGGCGCATCGCGACGGTCGTCAGCGCGGTGCCGGAGGCGACGAGCGCGTCCTCGAGCGTGAGGAGGTTCGCGGCGCCGCCGGTGCCCATGACGAGGCGCGACCCGATCGTCGTGCCGGCGACGACGAGCGGGTCGTCGTACGGTGCGGGCCCGGCGGCGGTGGGGGTGCTCGCGGGGTTCGTGGTCATGGTCCTGCTCAGCCTCCCTGGACGGCGGTGACGATCTCGACGCGGTCGCCGGGCGCGACGACCGTGCTCGCCCAGGTCCCGCGCGGCACGACGGCGTCGTTGATCGCGACGGCGACGCCCTGCGGCGCGCCACCCGTGACGTAGGCCGGCACGAGCGCGGCGACGAGCTCCTCGACGCCCGGTCGGCCGTCGAGGGGGTAGGGCTCGCCGTTGACGAGCGCGGTCGGGGGAACGGTCTCGGTCACGGGTCTCACCTCGAGGTCGGGACGGGCGCGGGTACGAAGCGGTCCGGTCGGGCACGAGCGAGCGCCGCCGCGGCGTCGTCGGGCAGGCGCGCACCCGTGAGCGCGGCGACGACCGCCTCCGCCGTGAGGGGCGCGAGGAGCACGCCGTTGCGCCCGTGCCCGGCGGCGGCGACCACCCCCGGCACGCCTGTGTCGCCGATCAGCGGCAGGTTGTCGGGCGTCGCGGGCCGTGCGCGCGGCGTGACCTCGACGAGCGCGGTCTCGTCGAGGCCGGGGACGAGGGCGCGGGCGTCGCGCAGCAGGGCGAAGACGCCGCCCGCGGTGGCACGCCGGTCGTCGGGGTTCTCCTCGGTGGTCGCCCCGACGACGATTTCGCGGTGCCCGGCGCGCGGTCCGTCGGGCACCGGGTCGCGCGGTACGACGTACACCGGGCGGCCCTGCACGAGCCCCCGCACGACGTGCTCGAGCGCGAGGCCCGGCCCGGCGTCGAGCCGCAGGGTCTGCCCCTTCACCGGGCGGGTCGGCACGCTCACCTCCGGCACGTCGGCGAGCAGCGCGCCGGTCTCCCATCCCGCCGCGAGCACGACGGCGCCCGCCCGGTGGAGGCGGTCCGCGTCGTCGTGCACTCCCGTGACACGGCCGCTCGCGTCGCGCGCGATCCCCACGGCGGCGCGCGCCACGACGGCGCACCCCGGCGAGCGCTCGA
>NZ_LWGL01000137.1 GCF_001722485.1 Cellulosimicrobium cellulans
CGGGTGGAGTCAACGTTGAAATACCACTCTGGCCGCTTCGGATGTCTAACCTCGGTCCGTGATCCGGACCAGGGACAGTGCCTGGTGGGTAGTTTAACTGGGGCGGTTGCCTCCTAAAATGTAACGGTCTACTTCGGGGCGCGGGTCGCGATGTCGTTCGGGCGCGATGTGCGCGCCGGGCTGTTCCGCGGCGTCCAGCGCTTCTCGGCCCAGGAGATGGGCCGGTTCGGGGCGCCGTCGCTCATCACGCGGACGACGAACGACGTCCAGCAGGTGCAGATGCTCGTGCTGCTCTCGCTGACGATCATGGTGATGGCGCCGATCATGCTCGTCGGCGGGGTCGTCATGGCGCTGCGGGAGAACGTCGAGCTCTCGGCGCTGCTCCTCGTCGTCGTGCCGGTCCTCGGGGCGAGCGTCGGCCTGATCGTCTGGCGGATGGTGCCGTACTTCCGGCAGGTGCAGAAGAAGATCGACGGGATCAACGCGGTGCTGCGCGAGCAGATCACCGGCATCCGCGTCATCCGGGCGTTCGTGCGCGAGCGGCGCGAGGAGGAGCGGTTCGACGTCGCGAACGACGCGCTGTTCGACGTCTCGCTCAGGGCCGGCAAGCTCATGGCGCTCATGTTCCCGACGGTCATGCTCGTCGTGAACGCCTCGAGCGTCGCGGTGCTGTGGTTCGGCGGCCGCCAGATCGACGCGGGCGACATGGAGGTCGGCTCGCTCACGGCGTTCCTGTCCTACCTCATGTACATCCTCATGGCCGTGATGATGTCGACGATGATGTTCATGATGGTCCCGCGCGCCGCGGTCTCCGCGGAGCGGATCACGGACGTCATGACGACGCCGGCCACGGTCGTCGAGCCGGAGCGCCCCGTCCCGCTGACGACCCGCACCGGCCGCGTCGAGCTCGACGGCGTGGAGTTCCGCTACCCCGGGGCGGAGGAGCCCGTCCTGCACGACGTCTCGTTCGTCGCGGAGCCGGGGCGCACGACCGCGGTGATCGGCTCGACGGGCTCCGGCAAGACGACGCTGCTCAACCTCGTCCCGCGCCTGTTCGACGTCACGGGCGGTGCCGTGCGCATCGACGGGACCGACGTGCGCGACCTGTCCGGCGCCGACCTCGGCTCCCTGCTCGGCCTCGTCCCGCAGAAGGCGTACCTGTTCTCCGGGACCATCGCCGACAACCTCCGGTTCGGCCGGGCCGACGCGACCGAGGAGCAGATGTGGGAGGCGCTCGAGGTCGCGCAGGCCCGTGACTTCGTCGAGGCCCTCGACGCGGGTCTCGAGTCTCCCGTCACGCAGGGCGGCACCAACTTCTCGGGCGGGCAGCGCCAGCGCCTGGCCATCGCCCGCGCGGTCGTGCGCGACCCGGCGGTCTACCTGTTCGACGACTCGTTCTCCGCGCTCGACTACGCGACCGACGCGCGGCTGCGCGCCGCCCTCGCGCCGCGCACCCGGCGCTCGACGGTGATCGTCGTCGCGCAGCGCGTCGCGACCATCCGCGGCGCCGACCAGATCCTCGTGCTCGACCACGGCCGCATCGTCGGGCGCGGCACGCACGCCGAGCTCCTCGCGTCGAACGAGACGTACCAGGAGATCGTCTACTCCCAGCTCTCGATCGAGGAGGCGGCATGAGCGGCGAGCGCGACGTCGCGCGCACGCGCATCGCCGGCCGTCCCCGCGGGGGTCCGGGACAGGGGCCGATGGGCGGCATGGGCGTCCCGGGGGAGAAGGCGCTCGACTTCCGGGGCTCGCTGCGGCGCTTCGCGGCCTCGCTACGTCCCGAGCGCGTGCCGATCGTCGCCGTCGTCGTCCTCGGCGTCGTCTCGGTGGCGCTCGCGGTGGCCGGGCCGAAGCTGCTCGGGAACGCGACGAACGTCATCTTCGCGGGCGTCGTCGGGTCGCAGCTGCCCGCGGGGACCACGCAGCAGCAGGCGGTCGACGCGCTGCGGGCCCAGGGCCAGGACCAGGTCGCCGACCTCGTGAGCGGCGTCCCCGGCCTCGTGCCCGGCGAGGGCATCGACTTCTCCGCGCTCGCGACGGTGCTCGCGTGGGTCCTCGCCGTCTACGTCGGCTCGTTCCTCTTCGGCTGGCTGCAGGGCCGGATCACCGCGATCGTCGTGCAGCGGTCGGTGTACCGGCTGCGCGGGGAGGTGCAGGCCAAGCTGGGCCGCCTCCCGCTGTCCTACTTCGACCGCAACCCGCGCGGGGAGATCCTCTCGCGCGTCACGAACGACATCGACAACATCTCGCAGACGCTCACCCAGACGCTCTCCCAGCTCGTCACGTCGGTCCTCACCGTGGTGGGCGTGCTCGGCGTGATGTTCTGGATCTCTCCGCTGCTCGCCGTCGTCGCGCTCGTCACGGTCCCGCTGTCCGTGCTCGTGACGGCGCAGATCGCCAAGCGCTCCCAGCCGCAGTTCATCGCGCAGTGGGCGAGCACGGGACGGCTCAACGCCCACGTCGAGGAGATGTACACGGGCCACACGCTCGTCAAGGTCTACGGGCACCAGCAGGCCGCGATCGACGACTTCGAGCGCGAGAACGCGGCGCTGTACGACGCGAGCTTCAAGGCGCAGTTCATCTCGGGCACGATCCAGCCGGCGATGGGGTTCGTCGCGAACCTCAACTACGTCGTCGTCGCGGTGGTGGGCGGGCTGCGGGTCGCGTCCGGCGCGCTGTCCCTCGGCGACGTCCAGGCGTTCATCCAGTACTCGCGCCAGTTCACGCAGCCCATCACGCAGATCGCCGCGATGATGAACCTGCTGCAGTCCGGCGTCGCGTCCGCCGAGCGGGTCTACGACCTGCTCGACGCCGACGAGCAGACGCCGGACCCGTCGCCCGCCGCGACGGTCGGGCCGGTGCGCGGCCGCGTCGCGTTCGAGGACGTCTCGTTCTCCTACGACCCGGACGCGCCGCTCATCGAGCACCTCGACCTCGTCGTCGAGCCGGGCCAGACGATCGCGATCGTCGGGCCGACGGGCGCGGGCAAGACGACGCTCGTCAACCTCCTCATGCGGTTCTACGACGTCGACGCGGGGCGCATCACGCTCGACGGCGTGGACACGCGCGACATGACGCGCGACGACCTGAGGTCCTCGGTCGGCATGGTGCTGCAGGACACCTGGCTGTTCCAGGGGACGATCGAGGAGAACCTGCGCTACGGCGTGCGGGACGGGCGCGAGGTCGACGACGAGGCCTTCCTCGCCGCGACCCGTGCGACGCACGTCGACCCGTTCGTGCGCACGCTGCCCGACGGCTACCAGACCGTCATCGACGACGAGGGCTCGAGCGTGAGCGCGGGGGAGAAGCAGCTCCTGACCATCGCGCGCGCGTTCCTCGCCGACCCGGCGATCCTCGTGCTCGACGAGGCGACGAGCTCCGTCGACACGCGCACCGAGGTGCTCGTGCAGCAGGCCATGAACGCGCTGCGCGCCGGGCGCACGTCGTTCGTCATCGCGCACCGCCTGTCGACGATCCGCGACGCGGACACGATCCTCGTCATGGAGCGCGGGTCGATCGTCGAGCAGGGCACGCACGACGAGCTGCTCGCGGCCGGCGGCGCGTACGCGCGCCTCTACGAGAGCCAGTTCGCCGCTCAGCCGGCCGGCTGAGCCGTCAGGCGCGCGTCGCGGCCTGCGGCACGTGGCCGCGCGCCGTCCAGCGCCGGTTGACCCACTTCGCCACCTCGACGAGCAGGAACACCACGACGGCGAGCCCGAGCGTCTTGGCCCACTCGTCGACCCCGATCGGCGCGGAGTCGAACCACGCGTGCATGAACGGCGCGTACACGAAGACCGCCTGCAGCGCCATGAGCGAGGCCGCCGAGACCCAGATGACGCGGTTGCCGCGCAGCACGGCCGGGGTGAGGCTCGACCGGTCGAGGAAGCGGCAGTTGAACAGGTAGGCGAGCTGGCCGAGCGCGAGCATCGTGACGGCGGTCGTCTGCGCCTGGGCCAGCGGCGCGCCCTGCGCCCGCTCGAGGTAGAACACCGCCATCGCCGCACCGCCGATGACGACCGACGCGATGAGGATGCGCCGCACGTACGCCGCGTCGAGGATCGAGGCGTCGGGGTCGCGCGGCGCGCGGCGCATGACGTCGGGCTCCGCCTTCTCGTAGGCGAGGGCGAGCGACAGCGTCACGGCGGTGATCATGTTGATCCACAGGACCTGCACGGGCTGCAGCGGCAGCGTGAGCCCGAACAGCACCGCGATCAGCACGACGAGGGACTGCGCGCCGTTGGTCGGCAGGAGGAACAGCACGGACTTGCGGATGTTGTCGTAGATCCGCCGCCCTTCCTCGACGGCCCGCTCGATGGTGGCGAAGTTGTCGTCGGCGAGGACGACCTCGGCCGCCTCCTTGGTGGCCTCCGTGCCCTTGATGCCCATGGCGACGCCGACGTTCGCCTGCGTGAGCGCGGGGGCGTCGTTCACGCCGTCGCCCGTCATCGCGACGACCTCGCCGTGCGACTGCAGCGCCGAGACGATGCGGATCTTGTGCTCGGGGCTCGTGCGCGCGTACACGTCGACGTCGCGCACGACGCCGCGCAGCTCCTCGTCGTTCATCTGCTCGAGCTCGGCGCCCGTGAGGACCGCCGGGGCGTCGCCCTGGTCCGCAGGAGCGTCGACGATCCCCATCTCGCGGCCGATGGCGAGCGCGGTGCCCGCGTGGTCGCCGGTGATCATCTTCACGCGGATGCCCGCGTCGCGGCACTCGGCGATCGCGTCGACCGCCTCGGGGCGGGGCGGGTCGACGATGCCGACGACGCCGCACAGCTCGAGGCCGCCCTCGACGTCCTCGAGACCGAGCGTCGTCGTGCCGTCACCGGCGTCCGCGCGCGCGGCGGCGAGGACGCGCAGGCCCTGGTCGCTCAGCGCGTCGATCTGCTCCTCCCAGAACGCGCGGTCGAGCGGCTGCGTGCCGCCGTCGGGCGCGACCTGCGACGCGCAGCGGTCGAGCACGCGGTCGGGCGCGCCCTTGAGGTGTACGTGCACGGTGCCGTCCGGGCCGCGGTCCAGGGTCGCCATGAACTTGTTCTCGGACTCGAACGGCACGACGTCGACCCGCTCCCAGCCGGACGTCTCGACGCCGGCCTTCATGCCGAGCGTGCGCAGCGCGCCCTCGGTCGGCTCGCCGACGAGGCGCCAGCCGTCGGGGTCGGCGTCGTCGCGCACGATCCGGGCGTCGTTGCACAGCATCATCACGGTGGCCACGGCGGCGAGGTCGGGCGCGTCGGCGAGGTCGACGCGGGGGCGGTCGCTCCCGGTCGCGTCCTCCGCCGAGGCGTCGTCGGGGGCGCGCGTCACGTCGCCCTCCGGCGCGTACCCTGCGCCGTCGACGGCGAACGTGCCGCCGGCGGTGCGGACGGAGCGCGCCGTCATCTCGTTCTTGGTGAGCGTGCCGGTCTTGTCCGAGCAGATCGTCGTCACCGCGCCGAGCGTCTCGACGGCGGGCAGCTTGCGCGTGATCGCGCGGCGGCGCGCCATCTGCTGCACGCCGAGCGCGAGGGTGATCGTCACGAGCGCGGGCAGTCCCTCGGGCACCGCCGCGACGGCGAAGCCGATCGACGCCGAGACGAGCTCCGCCAGCGAGAAGCCGTGGACGAACGCCCCGATGAGCACCATGACGACGGCCATCGCGAGGATGAGCACGGCGAGGAGCTTGCCGAACCGGTCGAGCTGGCGCGTCAGCGGCGTCTCGAGGCTGCGGACCTCCGAGATCATCGTCTGGATGCGCCCGATCTCGGTGCGCTCGCCCGTCGCGGTCACGACGCCGACGCCCTGACCGGCGGCCACGAGCGTGCCCGAGAACAGCATGCTCGTGCGGTCGCCGACGCCCGCCGCCGCGTCGACGGGGTCGACCTTCTTGGACGCCGCGACCGACTCGCCCGTGAGCGCCGACTCCTCGACGCGCAGGTTGGTGGCCCGCAGCAGGCGCAGGTCGGCCGGCACCCGGTCGCCCGAGCTCACGCGCACGACGTCGCCCGGCACGAGGTCGTCCGCGTCGACGTTCGCCCACGCGCCGTCGCGGCGCACCTGCGCCTCGACCGACAGCATGTCGCGGATCGCGTTGAGGGCGCTCTCGGCGCGCCCCTCCTGGATGAAGCCGATCGCCGCGTTGATCACGGCGACGGCGAGGATCACCGTGAAGTCGATCCAGTCGCCGAGGACCGCCTTGAGCACGGCCGAGACGAGCAGGATGTAGATGAGGATGTCGTCGAAGTGGACGAGGATCCGCTTCCACAGCGGGTCCCGCTTGGTCGGGGCGAGGCGGTTGGGCCCCACCTCCTCGAGGCGCTCGGCGGCCTCGGCGCGGCTGAGCCCGTCGTCCGTCGAGCGGACGGCGGTCAGCACGTCCGCGGGCGGGCGTGCCCAGGGGGCCTCCGTCGCGGCCCCGTCGGACGACACGGCGGTCGACGACGAGGTGGTCGGTGCTGGGGTCGGTACGGAGGGCGGTACGGCGTCCGGCGCAGGTCCCATACGACCATTCGACCCTGTCGAGGCGCATCGCGCGAGAGGGCGAAAGACCCGAGCACGAGCGGTGCGCTGGGAGAATCCTCACGTGACCGACCTCCACCTCCCCGGCGTGCGCGTCGTGCGCGTGACCGACCCCGCCGACGAGCGGCTCGGCGACTACACCCGCCTCACGGACGTCGCGCTGCGCGCGAAGCACGAGCCCGAGAAGGGCCTGTACATCGCCGAGAGCTCGACCGTCATCCGTCGCGCGCTCGCCGCCGGCCACCGGCCGCGGTCCTTCCTCATGGCCGAGCGCTGGCTCGCCGACCTCGCCCCCGAGATCGAGGAGCTGCCCGTCGACGACGCGCCGGGCGGGACCGGCGAGCCGGTGCCGGTGTACGTCGGCGAGCCCGACGTCCTCGAGGCGATCACCGGGTTCCACCTGCACCGCGGGGCGCTCGCGGCCGTGCACCGCCCGCCGCTGCCGAGCGTGCATGATCTCGTGACCGGTGCGCGCGACGGCGCCGGCGCGCGGCGCGTCGCGGTGCTCGAGGACATCGTCGACCACACCAACGTCGGGGCGATCTTCCGGTCGGCCGCCGCGCTGGGCGTCGACGCGGTCCTCGTGTCGCCGCGCTGCGCCGACCCGCTGTACCGCCGGTCGGTGCGCGTGAGCATGGGCACCGTGTTCCAGGTGCCGTGGACGCGGTTCGAGACGTGGCCGGGCGGGCTCGCCGCGCTGCAGGACGACGGCTTCACCGTCGCCGCGCTCGCGCTGTCCGACGACGCCGTGAGCCTGGACGAGCTCGTCGCCGACCCGCCGCAGCGGCTCGCCCTCGTGCTCGGCACGGAGGGGGACGGGCTCTCGCGCGGGGCCGTCGAGGCGGCGGACCAGGTCGTGACGATCCCCATGGCCGGGGGAGTGGACTCGCTCAACGTCGCGGCGGCGTCGGCCGTCGCGTTCTGGGCGACGCGCACGGGCTGACGCCGCAGCCCCACCGTGCCTCAGCCCGGCCGTGCGAGCCCGGCGTCGTCGTCGCGCGGTGCGCCCGCGCGCGCGAGGCGGCCGACCTCGCGCACGACGACCTCGACGAGCGACGGGTCGCTCAGGAGCTTGAAGTGGCCCGACAGGGGCAGCTCGACGTTCGTCGCGCCCTCGAGCCGGCCGGTCTCCGGGATGTGCGGGTCGAACCGCGGGTAGACCGCCGTGATCCGCGCGTCGACGGCGCGCTCGGCGGCGAGCGCGAGCAGCGCGGCGTCCGTGGGCGCGAACGCCCGCAGCGTCCGGCCGACGAGGTAGCGCGCGTAGCGCGAGCCGCGGAACGGCGTCGCGACGGCGACCATGCCCGCCACGTGCACCCCGGCCGGCGAGAGCATGACCTGCTTGCCGATCAGCCCGCCCTTGCTGTGCGCCACGAGCACCGCGCTCTCCAGACCCGACCGGGCGAGGAAGAGCGCGGCGAGGTCGGAGGCCTCGTGGACCGGTCGCCGGTTGTACCCCAGCCCCGGCACGACGTGCACCGGGTGCCCCTCGGCGGCCAGGGCGCGCGCGAGCGGCGCGAGGAACTGCCACGTCTCGTACACCCCGGGCAGGAGCACGACGGGCGCCCCGCCGCCCTGGCCGGTGGGCACCGGCCGCCGGGGGAGGACGGCGTGCTGCAGCTGCCGGGCCGCGGCGTACGCGTAGTCCGCCGACCGCTCCCGCAGGTGCAGCGCCGCCCCGACGTCCCGGACGGTCCTCACCGCGGCACCCCGGCGGCGTCGACCCGCACGCCGGTCGCCCGCTCCCACGCGACGCCGGGCGACGCGCCGGCGCGCAGCAGCGCCCCCACCTGGGTCACGACGAGCCGGACGAGCTCCGCGCCCTGCGGGTCGCGCCGGCGGAAGAACCACCGTCCGGCCCGCGCCCGGCCCTGGAGCACGCCCGGACCGCCGGGGCCCGCCGTCACCGAGCCGAGGCCCGCGCCACCGCGCACGGCACGCACCGCGGGCCGCCCGCCACGGTCGAGCACCGTCCAGGCCGCGACGCCGACGAGCAGCCCCACGAGCAC
>NZ_LWGL01000138.1 GCF_001722485.1 Cellulosimicrobium cellulans
GTGCAGGCGCCGGCGAGCGGCGCGGGCACGCGCCCCGAGCGGGCGCGGCGCGCGACCGGGCGCAGCGTCCGGACAGCCGTCCCGAGCCCCGTCATCCTGCAGGCCCCCCGGTCGCGGAGGACGTCACGATCTCCCAGCTGGACCGGGCGGCTCGCGGGCGGCTGCGCACGCTCAGCAAGGAGACCGCCGAGGTCGTCGGCAAGCACCTCGTCATGGCGGGGCGCCTCATCGACACGGACCCCGAGCTCGCGTACGAGCACGCCCAGGCGGCCGTGCGTCGTGCCGGACGCGTCGACGTCGTCCGGGAGGCGGCAGGCCTGACGGCCTACCGCACCGGGCGCTACGCCGAGGCCCTGCGCGAGCTGCGGACGGTCCGTCGCCTGAACGGCTCCTCGGAGCACCTCGCGATCATGGCGGACTGCGAGCGCGGGCTCGGCCGCCCCGAGCGCGCTCTCGCGCTCGCCGCCTCGGACGAGGCGCGCACGCTCGACGAGGTGGCCCGCACGGAGCTCGCCATCGTGGTGAGCGGTGCGCGCGTGGACCTCGGAGAGCTCGACGCCGCACTGGCGGTCCTCGACCACGTGCCGGCGGCCGGCACGCGCGGTGAGCTCGGCGTGCGCGTGCTGCAGGCGAGGGCGGCGGTGCTCGAGCTCGCCGGCCGCGCCGACGAGGCCGCAGAGATCCTGGCGGGCCTCGACGCGTCGACGCTCGGCGCGTCCCTCGACGCGGACGAGGACGTCGTCGTCTACGACCTCGCGGACGAGAGCGACGACCTGACGGACGAGGGTGACGACGCCGCGGAGGCGCCCGCCGGCGACGTGGTGACGAACGAGGAACCGGGCGGCGACGCCGGGGCCGGACCGGACGAGCGCCCGGCGACGGAGGAGGAGGCCCGGTGAACGCCGGACTGCTGGCGAGCGAGGAGCCGCTCGCCCGACGCTACGACCTCGCCCTCGTCGACCTCGACGGCGTCGCGTACCGGGGTCACGACCCGATCCCGCACGCCGCGGAGAGCCTGACCGGCGCCCGCTCGGCGGGCATGCGGCTCGTGTTCGTGACGAACAACGCCTCGCGCGAGCCGGGCTCCGTCGCGGACCAGCTCACCGGCCTGAGCATCCCCGCGACCGCCGACGAGGTCATGACCGCGGCCCAGGCCGCGGCCGCGCTGCTGCGCACCCGCCTCGAGCCGGGGGCGCGCGTCCTCGTCGTGGGCGGCGCAGGGCTCGTCACCGCCGTGCGCGCGGCCGGCTTCGAGGTCGTGGACACCGCGGACGCGGAACCGGTCGCCGTCGCGCAGGGCTTCGCCCCGGAGCTGGGCTGGAGGCAGCTCGCCGAGGCGGCGTACGCCGTCCAGCGGGGCGCGTGGCACGTCGCGAGCAACCTCGACCTGTCCCTGCCGACCGAGCGCGGCTTCGCGCCGGGCAACGGTGCGCTCGTCGGCGCGGTGCGCGCCGCGACGGGCGTCGAGCCGGACAGCGCGGGCAAGCCGACGCCGGCGATGTACCGGCTCGCCGTCGAGCGCGCGGGCGCGAGCGCGCCGCTCGTCGTCGGCGACCGGCTCGACACCGACCTCGCGGGCGCACGCGCCGGTGGCTACCCGGGCCTGCACGTGCTCACGGGCGTGAGCACCGCGCGGGACGCGGTCCTCGCCGCGCCCGGGCTGCGGCCCGACTACATCGGGGAGGACCTGCGGTCCCTCCACCAGCCGCACCCGGCGCCCGAGCCCCGTGCCGACGGCTGGTGGGCCTGCGGCGACAGCGCGGTGCGGGTCGAGGACGGGCGCCTCCGGCTCGACGTGGCCGGTCCCGCGACCGTCGACACGGTGCGGGCCGCCGCTGCGGCGGCGTGGGAGGCAGCCGACGCGGGCCGGCCCGTCGAGGAGGCCGGCGTCCCCGACCTGCCGGTCGGCCGGCACTGACGCCCAGCGGTCCGGAGCGACGGCTGCTGGACCGTCGCCCGGGCCGCCGGCGGCCTGTGGACGACGGCGTCGACGTCCCCGTCCCGGCCCGTCGCGTGGGACGCTACGGTTACGGTTGGCCGGGACCGCCGCGCGGGTGCGTGAAGCAGTGCGCGCGAGGCCGGGCCCTGCGAGGAACGATCCGGAAGGCGAACACACATGGCGGACGAGCACGGCCCCCTGCTCGGGGCGTCGGCGGGAGACGAGACCCGCCCCGGCGCGGCACCCGTGCCCGGTCCGCCGCGTCCGCGCGGGACGCTCGACGACGTGCTGAGCCGGCTGGACGGGCTCGAGGCGCTGCCCACGGCGGCGCACGTCGAGGTGCTGGAGGCCGTGCACGCCGCGCTCGTCGCCGACCTGGCGCGCACGGAGGACTGATCGTGAGCGAGCGCCCCGGCGCGCGCCTGGACAGCGAGCTCGTGCGGCGCGGGCTCGCCCGCTCGCGACGCCACGCGGCCGAGCTCGTCGCGGCGGGACGGGTGTCGCGCGACGGCACCCCGGCGACGAAGCCGTCGCTCGCCGTCGACGCGTCCGTCGACCTCGAGGTGCTCGCCGACCCGGACGACCCGGAGTACGCCTCGCGCGCCGGTTTCAAGCTCGCGGGCGTCCTCGAGGCCCTCGCGTCGCTCCCCGCGGACGGCGCGGTGCGCCCGCCCGTGGTCGACGACGCGCGCTGCCTCGACCTGGGGGCGTCCACCGGCGGCTTCACCGACGTCCTGCTGCGCGCCGGTGCCCGGGAGGTCGTCGCGGTCGACGTCGGCCACGACCAGCTCGTGCCCGAGCTCCGCGCCGACCCGCGCGTGACGCTCCACGAGGGGCTCAACGTCCGCGAGCTCCTTCCCGAGCACGTGGGGCTGGCGCCGGACCTCGTCGTGGCGGACCTGTCGTTCATCTCGCTCGCCATGGTGCTCCCCGCGGTCGCGGGCGTCGTCGCGCCGGGCACCCACCTGCTGCTCCTCGTCAAGCCCCAGTTCGAGGTGGGCCGGGAGCGTCTCGGCAGCGGCGGCGTCGTCCGGGATCTCGCGCTGCACGCCGAGGTGGTGGCGGCGGTCGCCGGCCACGCGGTGCGGGCAGGGCTGCGGCCCGTGGCGGTCGTGCCGAGCCCGCTGCCCGGGCCGAGCGGCAACCGCGAGTACTTCTGGTGGCTGCGCGCGGGCGACGCGGGCGGTGTCGAGGACGCCGCGGTCGAGCTGGCGGCGGGACGTGCCGTGGCGTGGGAGCCCGGTACGGCGGCGGGACCCCCGCCGGTCGTGGTCGTCACGGGAGGGGCGTCGTGACGCGCCGCGTGCTCATCGTCACGCACGGTGGTCGTCCCGAAGCGGTCGTCGCCCTGCGCGAGGCCGTGCGCGAGCTCGAGGGCGCCGGCTTCTCCGTCACCCTGCACGACGACGACCTCGCCGAGAGCTTCGGCGACCACATGGCGCGGGCACGGGCGCGCGAGGGAGTGACCGAGTCGGAGGTCGTCGTCGTCCTCGGCGGCGACGGCACGATCCTGCGCGCGGCCGAGCTCACGCACGGCACGGACGTCCCGCTGCTCGGCGTCAACCTCGGGCACGTGGGCTTCCTCGCGGAGAGCGAGCGCGAGGACCTGCACGCTGCCGTCGCCCGGCTCGCGTCGCGCGACTACGCGGTCGAGGAGCGCACCGTGGTCGACGTGCGCGTGCACCTGCCCGAGGGCGGCGAGCCCCTCACCGGCTGGGCCCTCAACGAGGCGACCGTGGAGAAGGCGCAGCGCGAGCGCATGATCGAGGTCGCCATTGGCGTCGACGGGCGCCCCGTGTCGTCGTTCGGCTGCGACGGCGTCGTGACGGCGACGGCGACCGGGTCCACCGCGCACGCGTTCTCCGCCGGCGGGCCGGTGATGTGGCCCGAGGTGGACGCGGTGCTCGTGGTGCCGCTCGCGGCGCACGCGCTCTTCGCGCGCCCGCTCGTCGTCGGGCCCCGGTCCACGGTGACGGTCGACGTCCTCCCGCGGTCCGCGTCGCCGGGCGTGCTGACCTGCGACGGGCGCCGGCGGATCGACCTGCCGAACGGCTCGCGCGTCGAGGTGCGGCGCAGCGACACCCCGTTGCGCCTCGCGCGGCTGAGCACGGCTCCGTTCACCGACCGGCTGGTGTCGAAGTTCTCGTTGCCCGTCGTGGGCTGGCGCGAGCGCGCGGCGGACCCGTCCGCACGCGCCGCCGCGTCGTCTCGGCCGCGCAGCACGACCCGAGAGGAGGAGTGAGGATGCTCGAGGAGATCGCGATCGAGAACCTCGGCGTGATCCGGTCCGCACGCGTGCCGCTCGGCGCCGGCCTGACCGTCATCACGGGGGAGACGGGCGCCGGCAAGACGATGGTGCTCACCGGCCTCGGCCTGCTCATGGGCGGCAAGGCGGACCCGGCGACCGTGCGGCCCGGCGCGGCGTCGGCCGTCGTGGAGGGGCGCGTGCGCGTCGCCGACCGGCCCGCGGTGCTCCGGCGCGTTGACGACGCAGGCGGCGACGTCGACGACGACGGCACGGTGCTGATCCTGCGCACCGTCGCGGCCGAGGGGCGCTCCCGGGCGCACCTCGGGGGCCGCAGCGTCCCGCAGGGCGTGCTCGCCGAGCTCGCGGACGACCTCGTCACGGTGCACGGGCAGTCGGACCAGCTGCGCCTGCGCACGCCCAGCCACCAGCGGGCGGCGCTCGACGCGTTCGCCGGCCCGGGGCACCACGAGCTGCTCGAGCGGTACCGCGCGGCGTGGACGGAGCGCACGGCGCTCCAGGCGGAGATCGACGACCTCACGGCGCGCGCGGGCGAGCGAGCCCGCGAGGCCGAGCTCCTGCGGCTCGGGCTCGCCGAGGTCGAGCGGGTGGACCCGCAGCCGGGCGAGGACGTCGAGCTCACCGCGCTCGTGGCGCGGCTCGGGAACGTCGAGGAGCTGCGCGTGGCCGCGCAGCTCGCGCACGACGCGGTCGCCGGCGACGACGCCGCCGAGCAGCAGGAGACGGCCGTCGTGGCGGTCGACCGGGCGCGGCGCGCGCTCGAGTCGGCGGCGCACACCGATCCCGCGCTGGGGCGGTTCGCCGAGCGGCTCGCGGAGGTGGGCTACGTGCTCGCGGACGTCGCGACCGAGATCTCGGGCTACGTCGAGGACCTCGCGGCGGACCCGGGCGGCCTCGAGACGGCGCACGCCCGCCTCGCGGAGCTCGGCACGCTGACCAGGAGCTACGGAGAGACGATCGACGACGTGCTCGCGTGGGCCAGCGACGCCGGCCTGCGCCTGCTCGACCTCGACGACGGCGGGGAGCGGCTGCGGGCCGCGACCGAGCGGCGGGACGCGCTCGACGCCGAGCTCGGGCAGGTCGCGGCGGCGATCACCGGGTCGCGCGAGCGGGCGGGCGCCGCGCTCGCGGCCGCGGTGACCGACGAGCTGCGCGGTCTCGCGATGAGCGGGGCCAGCCTCGTGGTCGACGTCGCACCCGCCGAGGAGCCGGGCCCGTGGGGCGCCGACACCGTGACGTTCTCGCTCGCGGCCCACGCGGGCGCGCCGGCCCGGCCGCTGGGCAAGGGGGCGTCGGGCGGTGAGCTGTCCCGCGTCATGCTGGCGATCGAGGTCGCGCTGGCCACGGCGGCCGTGGCCGGGGACGAGGACGGGCCCGCGCTGCCGACGTTCGTGTTCGACGAGGTCGACGCCGGCGTGGGCGGCCGCGCGGCCGTCGAGGTGGGGCGTCGCCTCGCCGCGCTCGCACGCAGCGCGCAGGTCGTCGTCGTCACCCACCTCGCGCAGGTCGCGGCCTTCGCCGACGCGCAGCTCGTCGTCACGAAGTCGTCGACGGCGGACGGCGAGGGCGCCGGGGTGACGGTCACGGGTGTGCAGGAGGTCACGGGGGAGGACCGCGTGCGCGAGCTCGCGCGCATGCTCTCGGGCCAGGAGGACTCCGAGGCGGCGCTGCGCCACGCGCACGAGCTTCTCGAGTCGTCGGTCGTGGGACGATAGGCGACGATGAGACTGACCCTGCGCAAGAGCACGCCGCCCCCCACCGGCCCCGACACGCTCGGGCCGGCCAAGGTCGACTCGCGGACCAAGGCGCTGACCAAACGGCTGCAGCCGGGGGACGTCGCGGTCATCGACCACGTCGACATCGACCGGGTCGCGGCCGACGCCCTCGTGGCGGCGCGCCCCGCCGCGGTCCTCAACGCCGCGAAGTCGGTGTCCGGCCGCTACCCGAACCTCGGCCCGGAGATCCTCGTCGAGGCGGGCATCGTGCTCGTCGACGACCTCGGCCCGGCGATCATGGCGGTCGCGGACGGGACCGAGCTCCGGCTCGACGGCGACGGCGTCTACGTCGGCGACGACCTCGTCGCCGAGGGCGTCGTGCAGACCCCGGCGACGGTCGCGCAGAGCCTCGAGGAGGCGCGCGCCAACCTGTCGGTGGAAATCGAGTCCTTCGCCGAGAACACGATGGACTACCTGCGGCGCGAGCGCGACCTGCTCCTCGACGGCGTCGGCGTGCCCGACATCCGCACGCCGATCGAGGGCAAGCAGGTGCTCATCGTCGTCCGCGGCTACCACTACCGCGAGGACCTCGCGACGCTGCGCCCGTACATCACGGAGTACCGCCCCGTGCTCATCGGCGTCGACGGCGGCGCGGACGCGATCCTCGACGCGGGCTGGAAGCCCGACATGATCGTCGGCGACATGGACTCCGTGTCGGACCGGGCGCTGAGCAGCGGCGCGGAGATCGTCGTGCACGCCTACCGCGACGGCAAGGCGCCGGGGCTCGAGCGCGTGCGCGAGCTCGGCGTGGACCCCGTCGTGTTCCCGGCGACGGGCACCAGCGAGGACATCGCGATGCTCCTCGCCGACGACAAGGGCGCCGAGGTCATCGTGGCGGTCGGCACGCACGCGACGCTCGTCGAGTTCCTCGACAAGGGGCGCGCGGGCATGGCGAGCACGTTCCTCACGCGGCTGCGCGTCGGCGGCAAGCTCGTCGACGCGAAGGGCGTCTCGCGCCTGTACCGGCAGCGCATCTCGAACCTGCAGCTCACGCTGCTCTCGCTCGCCGGGCTGTTCGCCGTCGTCATGGCCCTGTGGTCGACGTCCGCCGGCCAGACGTTCTTCGGCCTGCTGGGCGCCCGGGTCGACGACTTCACCTCCTGGGTCGGCGCCCTGTTCGCGGGCGGCTGAGGCCCCGGCCGTCCGGCGGCGCCGTGCGCGGTGCCGCGGACGCGCGCCGCCCTCCTCGTGAGGGCTCTCGCCACGCCCGATCCCCGTACCAGCAGCACACACCGAAGGACACCGCCGCACAGTGATCGACTTCAGGTACCACATCGTCTCGTTGATCTCGGTCTTCCTCGCGCTGGCCGTCGGGATCATCCTGGGTGCGGGGCCGCTCCAGGGCGCGATCGGCGAGCAGCTCACCGGCCAGGTCGAGCAGCTGCGCGTGGAGCGCAACGAGCTGCGTGACGAGCTCGACCGCGCCAACGTGACCGTCGAGAACGGGGCGCGCTTCATCGAGGCGGCCGGGCCGCAGCTCGTGGCCGACTCGCTCCCGGAGCGTCGTGTGGCCGTCGTCGACCTCGACGGGTCCGCGGGGGAGCGCGACGAGGAGATCGCCGCGCAGCTCGACGCTGCGGGTGCGAGCGTCGTCGCGCACGTGAGGCTCACGGACTCGTGGACGAGCGAGGACGAGGAGAGCGCGCGCGACACGGTCGCGAACGGGCTCGGTGACAGGATCGGCGAGGTCCCCGAGGACGCGACGGCGGACCAGCGCCTCGCCCGGGCGCTCGCGCTGTCCCTCACGGGCGCGTCGGCGCAGGACCCCGACACGCGCAGCCCCGAGGCGGTCGAGCTGGAGTCCCAGCTCGCGCGCTTCGACCTCGTCGAGGTCGTGGAGGAGCAGGTCGTCCCGGCGGACGTCGTGCTCCTGCTGGCCGGGCCGGGCCCGGAGCAGACGGCGGAACCCGGTGCGCAGACCCCGGAGGCCGCCGCGCCGTCCACCTACGTCGTCGACATCGAGACGGACGTCGCGGTCGCCGCGCAGGACGTCGCGCAGGCCGCGCTGGTCGCCGGTCCCACCGCCGTCCCGGGCGACCTCGTGTCGACGATCCGCGGCAGGGAGGAGCTCGCCTCCACGGTGTCCACGGTGAGCGGGATCGAGGCCGAGCCGGGGCAGATCAGCGTCCCCCTCGCCCTCGCGGCGCGCCTCGCGGACCAGGTGGGGCACTTCGGGTTCGAGGAGAACGCGACCGCGGTGCTGCCGCCCGCCGTCGAGCTCCCGCCCGTCGTGCGCACGCCGGTCGTCACGGGCGAGGCCCAGGGCGTCGTCGACGACAGCGTGGCGGCGGGCGACGAGGGCGAGGGCTGACCGTGGGACGACGCGGGACGACCGTCCTCGCCGCGGCCGTGGCCGCGGGCGTGACCGCCGGCGCTCGGCGCGTCCTCGGCTCGCGCCCGCCGGGCGGCGAGGCACGGTGGACGCGCACCAACCACCGCGGCGAGCCGATCAGCCTGCTGGAGGGGCCGTCGGTCGCCGCCGGGCTCGTCGCGGGCGCGCTCGTCGGCGGCAGCGACGGGCGCGC
>NZ_LWGL01000139.1 GCF_001722485.1 Cellulosimicrobium cellulans
CGCTGCGTGCGGGACGCGAGCACCGGGGGTGTCCCGAGTCTGCGAGAGCGGTGATTCGGATCGGTAAGCGGTCTGTTTCGGCGCTCGGTCCGGCGCGTTGCGGGCGTGTGACACGCCGCGTGCGGCGGCTTCTCCCAGCTCTGGGACGGCTACGACGACAACGGCGCGAGCGTCGCGGCGATCACCGGCCTGACGTTCACGAGCGTGCTGCTGTCGGTCGTCGGCTCGATCATCGGGTACCTCGTCACCGCGTTCTTCACGCGCGGCGCGCTCGACGAGACCGCGGGGCGCCGCCCGGACGTCGCGGCCTTCTTCCGGATCGGCAACGTCGTCAACGTCGTCCTCGCGGCCGTGCTCGTCTCGATCCTCACCACCGTCGGCCTGTTCCTGTGCATCCTGCCCGGGCTCGCCGTGATGGCCTTCTCGGTGTTCGTCTACAACGTCACGCTCGACCGGGACCAGGACGCGATCACCGCGATCCGCTCCAGCTGGTCGCTCGTCGCGAAGCGGTTCGGCTCCGTGCTCCTGCTCCTGCTCGCCCTGCTGGGCATCAACATCCTCGGTGCGATCCCGCTCGGTCTGGGCCTGTTCGTGACCATCCCGCTGACGTACGTGGCGGTCGCGTTCGCCTACCGCCGCCTCCTCGGCGAGCAGCCCGCCTGAGCGCCGCCGCTCAGCCCTGCGGGGCCGTGACGAAGTCGATGAGCTCCTCGACGCGCCCGAGCAGCGACGGCTCGAGGTCGGCGTAGGTGCGCACGGTGCCGAGGATCCGCTGCCACGCCCGCGCGACGTCGGCCTGCGACGCCGCGGGCCAGCCGAGCTCGCGCAGGATGCCGCGCTTCCACTCGGTGCCGCGCTCGATCACCGGCCACCGCTCGAGCCCGACGCGCGCGGGCTTGACCGCCTGCCACACGTCGACGTACGGGTGGCCCAGCACGAGGACCGTGCCCGCCGGCACCGTCCGCAGCGCGGCGTCGGCGATGCGCTGCTCCTTGCTGCCGGGCACGAGGTGGTCGACGAGCACGCCGACGCGGCGCTCGTGCGTCGGCGCGAAGTCGGCGAGCGCGTCGGCGAGGTTGTCGACGCCGTCGAGGAGCTCGACGACGACGCCCTCCACGCGCAGGTCGTCGCCCCACACCTTCTCGACGAGCTCGGCGTCGTGCTTGCCCTCGACCCAGATCCGGCTGCCGCGGGCGACGCGCGCCCGCTGACCCGCGACGGCGCGCGACCCCGAGGCCGTCCGCGCGGGCGCGGCCGGGGCCCGCGACGTCACGGGCGCGGTCAGCTCGACCGGCTCGCCGTCGACCCAGAACCCCGGGCCGAGCGGGAAGGAGCGCGTGCGCCCCGCCCGGTCCTCGAGGACGACGACGTGCATGCCGCCGGACTTCTCCACGCGCACGACGGCGCCGACCCAGCCCGTCTGCACCTCCTCGACGACGAGCCCGCGCTCCGCGGGCTGGGGCCGCGAGACGGGGCGGGCACGGTGGTGAGGGGCGGCGGTGCCGCCGAGGACGTCGGAGCCGTAGCGGTCGAGAGGCACGGCCACACCCTAGGATCGCCGCCCGCGACCCGCCCGGACCGACGCGCGGACGCTCGCACCGGGTGGTACGACGGACCGGTGACCCACACCCCGGACGAGGACCGTCAGCGCTGGCACGTGCTCTGGGTGTGCCTCGCGGTGGGCTTCATCACGACCCTCGACGTCTCGATCGTCAACGTGGCCCTGCCGTCGATCGAGGAGTCGCTCGGCGCCGGCCCCACCCAGCTGCAGCTCGTCGTCGCCGGGTACACGCTCGCGTTCGGCCTCGCCCTCGTGCCCGCGGGCCGCCTCGGCGACGCGGGCGGGCGCCGGCGGCTGTTCATCGCCGGCCTCGTCGGCTTCGCCGTCTTCAGCCTCGCGTCGGGCCTCGCGCCGGACGGCACGTGGCTGGGCGTCGCCCGTCTGTTCCAGGGCGTCAGCGCGGGGCTGCTCAACCCGCAGGTCGTCGGCCTCATCCAGCAGCTGTTCGCGGGGGCCGAGCGGGGGCGCGCGTTCGGGTTCTTCGGGGCCACGATCGGCGTCTCGACCGCGCTCGGTCCCGTCCTCGGCGGGGTGATCATCGCGCTCGCGGGCCCGGAGGACGGCTGGCGCTGGGTGTTCCTCGTCAACATCCCGGTCATCGCCGTGCTGCTGCCGTTCGCGTGGCGCCTCGTGCCCACGGCGGTGGTCGCCCGCGGTCCGCGGAAGCTCGACGCGGTGGGGCTCGCCCTGCTCGCCGTCGCGACGGTCGGCGTCATGCTCCCGTTCGTCACCACCACCGGCGTCGACGACGACCCGGCGCGCTGGTGGTGGCTCGCGCTCGGCGTCGGCGGCGCGGCGGTCGCCGTGGTCTGGGAGCGCCGCTACCAGCGGCGCGTCGGCGCGGCGGTGCTCGACCCGCAGGTGCTCGGCCTCGCGTCCTTCCGCAACGGGGCCCTGCTCGGCGCCGCGTACTTCGCGGGCTTCACCGGCATCTTCCTCGTCGTCACGCTGCACCTGCAGGACGACGTCGGGTACTCGCCGCTGCAGGCAGGGCTCGTCGGCACGCCGTTCGCGGTGGCGTCCGGGGTCTCGGCGTGGCTGTCCGGCCGTGCCGTCGCCCGCTGGGGCCGCCGGCTCGTCGTCGTCGGGCTCGGCCTCGTCCTCGCGGGGACCGTCGCGGCGGACCTCATCGTGCGCACGCTCGGGAACGAGCCCGGCCTCGTGGGCCCGGCGCTCGCGGGCGCGCTGCTCGTCGCGGGGGCCGGCAGCGGCCTGGTCATCGCGCCGAACCAGACGCTCGCCCTCGCGCACGTGCCCGTCGGCAGCGCGGGCGTGGCGGGGAGCATGATCCAGGTCGGGCAGCGCGTCGGGACGGCCGTGGGGGTCTCGATCGTCCTGTCCGTCTACTACGGCGGCCTCGCGAGCGGCGCCGACGGTGCGGCCGCGTCGGGACGCGCGATGCTCGTGACGATCGGCTTCGTCGCCGTGGCCCTCGTCGTCGGCGTGGTCGACCTGCGTTCGCGACGAGCGGAGGGACGCGGGACGTCCCCGGCGGGCGCGTAGGATTAGCACTCGGGGGTCGAGAGTGCCGACCCTGCTCCGACCGCCGCGGCGCCGTCCGCCGGGTCGGGCACGCGAGAGACGCGGGAGGTGGACGTGAGCGACGAACGGCGGCTCGAGGTCCTGCGGGCGATCGTGGAGGACTACGTCCTCACGCGCGAGCCCGTGGGGTCGCGCGTGCTCACGGAGCGCCACGACCTCGGCGTCTCGCCCGCGACCATCCGCAACGACATGGCCGCGCTCGAGGACGCCGGGTACATCGCCCAGCCGCACACCTCGGCCGGTCGCATCCCGACGGACAAGGGATACCGCCTCTTCGTCGACCGGCTGTCGAGCGTCAAGCCGCTGTCGGCGCCGGAGAAGCGGGCGATCGAGACGTTCCTGTCCGAGGGGGTCGACCTCGACGACGTCATCGCGCGCGCGGGGCGCCTGCTCGCGCACCTGACGGGGCAGGTCGCCGTCGTGCAGTACCCGTCGCTGCGGCGCTCGGGGCTGCGCCACCTCGAGCTCGTCCCGCTCGGCCCGGCCCGCCTGCTCGTGGTCATCATCACCGACACCGGGCGCGTGGAGCAGCGCACGCTCGAGGTCGCGAGCGTGCCGGACGAAGGCACGCTCGCCGAGGTCCGCGCGCGGCTCAACGCGGCCGCGGCCGGCAAGCGGCTCGCCGAGCTCACGCCGGGCTTCGCGCACGTCGCCGAGACCTTCCACCCCGACGACGCCCCGCTCGTGCGCGCGGTGGGCGACCTCGTCGCCCAGACGCTCGCCGAGGAGAGCGAGGAGCGCCTCGTCCTGGCCGGCACGGCGAACCTCGCGCGGGCCGGCATGCGGTTCGAGCACGCGCTGCGGCCCGTCCTCGAGGCGCTCGAGGAGCAGGTCGTGCTCCTCGGCCTGCTCACCGAGATGGCGGCGGAGTCCGGTGTGAGCGTCCGCATCGGCCACGAGACGCAGCTCGAGGGGCTGACGGAGACGTCCGTCGTGACGACGGGCTACGGTAACGACGGCGACACGGTGGCCCTGGTCGGCTCGATCGGCCCCACGCGCATGGACTACCCGGGGACCATCGCCGCGGTGCGTGCCGTCGCCCGGTACATGTCGCGGGTCCTCGGCACGTGACCCGCCCCGCCCGCACCCCTGGGAGCGGCCCCACGACCACCGACCACGCCGGGACCCCGTCCTGGCGACCGGCACCAGCAGAGAGTGACGTGTGAGCGACTACTACGAGATCCTCGGCGTGGCCCGCGACGCCAGCCCGGAGCAGATCAAGAAGGCGTACCGCAAGCTCGCCCGCGAGCTGCACCCCGACGTCGCGGGGGAGGACGCGGGCGACCGGTTCAAGGACGTCGCGCGCGCCTACGAGGTGCTGTCGAACCCGGAGAAGCGCCAGCAGTACGACCTCGGCGTCGACCCGACCGCGCCCGGAGGCGGTGCGGGCGGCCCGATGGGCGGCGGCTTCGGCTTCCAGGACATCTTCGAGACGTTCTTCGGCGGCGGCCAGGCGCAGCAGGGCCCGATCCCGCGCGCGCGCCGGGGCCAGGACGCGCTCGTGCGCCTCGACATCGACCTCGCCGAGGCGACGTTCGGCGCGCGCCGCGAGCTGCAGGTCGACACGGCCGTGGTCTGCGGCACGTGCGGCGGCACGTGCTGCCGTCCCGGGACGTCGCCGCGCACGTGCGAGGTGTGCCACGGCCGCGGCACGGTCCAGCGCGTCGCGCGCTCGTTCCTCGGCCAGGTCATGACGAGCGCCCCGTGCGCCGCGTGCCAGGGTTTCGGCACCGTCATCCCCGAGCCGTGCGCCGAGTGCTCGGGCGAGGGCCGCGTGCGCAGCCGTCGCACCGTCAGCGTGACGGTGCCCGCGGGCGTCGACACCGGGACCCGCATCAAGCTCACCGCGCAGGGCGAGGTGGGCCCCGCCGGCGGCCCCGCGGGCGACCTCTACGTCGAGATCCGCGAGCGCAGCCACGACACGTTCGTGCGCCGCGGCGACGACCTCCACTGCACCCTGCAGGTCCCCATGACCGCGGCGGCGCTCGGCACCGTGCTCGAGCTCGAGACCCTCGACGGGCTCCAGGAGATCGACCTGCGGCCGGGCACCCAGCCGGGGCAGATCGTCACGCTGAAGAACCTCGGCGTCGGGCACCTGCACGCGAGCGGGCGCGGCGACCTCAACGTGCACATCGAGGTCCAGGTCCCCACCGCGCTCGACGAGGAGCAGGAGCGGCTCCTGCGCTCCCTCGCGTCGCTGCGCGGGGAGGAGCGTCCCGAGCCGCGGCTGTCCGCCGCGCACCCGGGCGTCTTCTCGCGCCTGCGCGACAAGCTGTCCGGGCGCTGAGGGGCCGGCCCGTGGGGGAGTGGCTCCGGTGAGCGCGCCCGTCTTCCTCGCCGAGAGCGGTCTCGACCGCGTCGTCGCCGGGGACCGCTACGTCCTCGACGGCGCCGAGGGCCGCCACGCGGGGGTCGTGCAGCGCAAGGCGCGCGGCGAGCGCGTGGACGTGGTCGACGGCGAGGGGCTCCGGCTGCGCTGCGTCGTCGAGCAGGCGGACGCGGGCCGCGTGACGCTGCTCGTCCAGGAGGTCGACGTCGACCCGGCGCCGGACGTCGTCGTCACGCTCGTGCAGGCGCTCGCGAAGGGCGACCGCGACGAGATGGCGATCGAGGCCGCGACGGAGGTCGGCGTCGACCGGGTCGTGCCGTGGCAGGCCGAGCGCTCCGTCGTCGTCTGGCGCGGTGAGCGCGCGGCGAGGTCCCGCGCCCGCTGGCTCGGCACCGTCCGCACCGCCACGAAGCAGGCCCGCCGCGCCCGGCTGCCCGAGGTGGCCCTGCCCGTGGACTCGCGCGGCCTCGCCGCGCACGTCGGCGAGGTGGTGGCCGCGGGCGGTCGCGCGATCGTCCTCCACGAGGAGGCGACCACGGCGCTCGCCGACGTGCCGCTGCCCGCGCCGGCCGGGACCGGTACCACCGGCCCCGGCGCGGGCCCCGACACCGACGGCGCGCCGGAGGTGCTCGTGGTCGTCGGGCCCGAGGGCGGGATCTCGGAGCGCGAGATCGAGGCGCTCACGGCGGCGGGCGCCGTCGCGGCGCGGCTCGGGCCGCACGTGCTGCGCACGTCGACCGCGGGTCCCGTCGCGATCGCGCTGCTGGCGCAGCGGCTCGGCCGGTGGGGCGTCGGCGCCTGACGACCGCTCCGGCGGCGTCCCGGAGCGGGGCAGCGGCCCGTGGACTAGCCTCGGGCGCATGACGAGCACGGGCGCCTCCACCGACTGTCTGTTCTGCCGCATCGTCGCGGGCGAGCTGCCCGCCGACGTCGTCGCGACGAGCGAGCGCTCGATCGCGTTCAAGGACATCGACCCGCAGGCCCCGGTGCACGTCCTCGTCGTGCCGCGCGACCACCACGGCGACATCGCGCAGCTCGCGGCGGCCGACCCGGAGCTGCTCGGCGACGTCGTCGCGCTCGCGGACGAGGTCGCGGGCGAGCTCGCGGACGGCCAGTTCCGCCTCATCTTCAACTCCGGTCCCCGTGCCGGGCAGAGCGTGTTCCACGTGCACGGGCACGTGATCGCCGGCGCGGAGCTCGGGTGGTCGCCCGCCTGAGCGGGGCGCGGGGGACGACGGCCCTCCGCCCCGCGCGAAAGGGCGTGTCCGGGCGACGGCTGCTCGGTACGATGGTGGTGCCCCACGGTACGCATCCCTGGCCCGAACGAAGGAGCGCGACGGCGCAAGCCGGCTCATGACATCCCTCCCACGAGACACCGCACCCGACCCGGGGCGCTCCGGCGAGCACCGGGTCGAGCACCGCATCGTCATCCCGGGTCACGTGCCGATGGTCGCGCTCCTCGGCAGCGGCGACTCCGTGCTCCGCGCCGTCGAGGACGGGTTCCCCGCCGTGGACGTGCACGTGCGCGGCAACGAGATCGCCGTGTCGGGCCCGCCCGGCGAGGTCGCGCTCGCGTCGCGCCTGCTCGACGAGCTCGTCGAGGTCGTCGAGGCGGGCACGCAGCTCACGGCCGATGTCGTGCGCCGCTCGATCGGGATGCTCACCGCCGCGACCGCCTCGCGCCCCGCCGAGGTGCTCACGTTCAACATCCTGTCGAACCGCGGCCGCACGATCCGTCCCAAGACGGTCGGGCAGAAGCACTACGTCGACGCCATCGACGCGAACACCATCACCTTCGGCATCGGCCCCGCCGGCACGGGCAAGACGTACCTCGCGATGGCGAAGGCCGTCCAGGCGCTGCAGTCGAAGCAGGTCAACCGGATCATCCTCACGCGTCCCGCGGTCGAGGCGGGGGAGCGGCTCGGGTTCCTGCCGGGCACGCTCACGGAGAAGATCGACCCGTACCTGCGCCCCCTGTACGACGCGCTGCACGACATGATCGACCCCGACTCGATCCCCAAGCTCATCGAGGCCGGGACGATCGAGGTCGCGCCGCTCGCGTTCATGCGCGGGCGCTCGCTCAACGACTCGTTCATCATCCTCGACGAGGCGCAGAACACCACGTCCGAGCAGATGAAGATGTTCCTCACGCGGCTCGGCTTCGGCTCGAAGATGGTCATCACGGGCGACGCCACGCAGGTGGACCTCCCGGGCGGCACGTCGTCGGGCCTGCGCGTCATCGAGGACGTGCTCACGGGCGTGGACGACGTCGAGTTCTGCCGCCTGTCGTCGTCGGACGTGGTGCGGCACCGGCTCGTGAGCGACATCATCGACGCGTACGCGCGGTGGGACGTGGCCGCGGGCGCGCGCGGCCGCGAGGGCGACCGGCGCGGCCGGGGCGCGGACAGGGACCGACGGGCGAGGAACGACAGGTGAGCATCGAGGTCAACAACGAGACGGAGGCCCAGGTCGACGAGGCGGAGTTCGCCGCCCTCGCCCGCTACGTGCTCGACGCCATGCGCGTGCACCCGCAGAGCGAGCTGTCGATCCTCTTCGTCGACACCGACGTGATGAGCGAGCTGCACGTGCGGTGGATGGACGAGCCCGGCCCCACGGACGTGCTGTCCTTCCCCATGGACGAGCTGCGGCCCGGTCGCGACGGCGAGGTCTCCGGGCCGGGCCAGCTGGGTGACGTCGTGCTGTGCCCCGAGGTCGCCGCGCAGCAAGCCCGCGCCGCGGGCCACTCGACGGTGGAGGAGATGCTGCTCCTCACGACCCACGGGATCCTCCACCTGCTCGGCTACGACCACGTGGAGCCCGAGGAGGAGAAGGAGATGTTCGCGCTCCAGCGCAAGCTGCTCCTGACGTTCCTCGCGGGCCGGTGAGCGGCGAACCCGTCGCGCTCCTCGCGGCGCTGACCGTCCTGGCGGCCGCGCTGGCGGCGGCGCTGAGCGCGGGGGAGGCCGCCGTGCTGCGCGTGACGCGCGCCGCGGTCCTCGAGGCGACGGGTGCCGAGCCGACCGCGCGCGAGGGC
>NZ_LWGL01000014.1 GCF_001722485.1 Cellulosimicrobium cellulans
GGCCGCCGGCGTCGCCGCCGGCACCCTCGCCGCCGCCCTCGCGCTCGTCGGGCTCGCGCCCGCGGCCTCGGCCGACGAGCCTCCGGCGACGACCGCCGACGACCGCGACCTCGCGTCGCTGGTCGACGTCTTCGTCGGCACCGAGGGCGACTTCGGCAACGACATGCCCGCCGCGCAGGCGCCGAACGGCCTGGCCAAGGTCAACCCGCGCACGGTGCCGGGCCGCAACAACACGGGCTACGACTACGCACAGTCCCAGATCTCCGGCTTCACGCACACGAACCTCGACGGCGTCGGCGGGTCGGGCGGCGGCGGCGACATCCTCGTCGTCCCCACGTCGGGCACCTACACGTCGCGGCCCGACGCGAGCACCTACGCGCACTCGTTCACCCACGAGGAGGAGACGGGCAGCCCGGGCTACTACGGCGTCACGCTCGGCAACGTCGCCGGCACGGACGGCGGGATCACCGCGGCCGACGGCACCATCGAGGCGGAGGTCACCGCGACGACGCGCTCGGGCGTGCACCGCTACCGGTTCCCCGACGCGTCCACGCCGAGCCTCGTCGTCGACCTGTCCACCAACAACACGAGCCGCCTGTCGTCGTCGCTCGACGTGGAGGAGCTGGCCGACGGCCGCGCCGCGCTCAGCGGGCACGTCACGGGCCACTTCTACAACGCGTCGTACACCCTGCACTACTACGCCACGACGACGCGGCCCGTCGCCGACGTCCGCACGTGGGGCGACGACCGCGCGCTGACCGACGCGACCGCGCAGGACGGCCGGGACACGGGCGCCGTGCTGACGTTCGACCCCGCGGACGCGGGCGAGGTCGGGCTCCAGGTCACGGTCTCCCCGGTGAGCGCGGAGCAGGCGAAGGTCGACCAGGAGCACGAGCTCGCCGGCCTCGGTTTCGACGAGGTCCGCGAGCGCACGCGCGCCGAGTGGAACCGCACGCTCGGGAAGGTCGCCGTCACGGCGTCGGCCGCGACCGACCCGACGGGCAAGATCGAGAAGCTGTTCTACACGCACCTGTACCGGATGTTCGCGATGCCGATGAACGCGACGAGCACGTCCGGCACGTACCGGGGCGTCGACGGCGCCGTCCACCGCGCCCAGGGGTTCACCTACTACGACTCGTGGGCCACCTGGGACGACTTCCGCAAGTTCTCGGTGCTCGCCTACATCGACCCCGCGCTGTACCGCGACATGGTGCAGTCGATGGTCTACCTGTTCGCCGACGCGGAGGCCGAGGGCTCCGGCAGCGGGCTCGGCGGCCTCATGCACACGGTGCCGACCGTGCGCTGGGAGCGCTCGAGCGTCGTCGTCGCGGACGCGATCGCCAAGGGCTTCACCGGGTTCGACCGCCTCGACGAGGCGTACCCGGCGATCGAGCGACTCGTCGGCGGGTACGGCGAGGCTGACCTCGCGCGCGGCTACATTCCGGAGAACCCGGGGGCGTCGGTGCAGCTCGGCTACGACCAGTACGGCCTGTCGGTCGTCGCCGACGAGCTCGGGATGGCCGAGGAGGCGCAGGCGCTGCGCGAGCAGGCCGCGCTGCCCATCGAGAACCTCGTCAAGCCGGGCGCGTGGACCGCACCGGACGGCACGCCCGTCGGCCTGCTCACCCCGCGCGACGCCTCCGGGAGCTGGCAGGACGTCGACCACGAGCGGTTCGAGGCGGCCCGCCTGTACCAGGGCACGCTGTGGCAGTACCACTGGTACGACGCGTACGACATGGACGCGCTCGTCGAGGCCATGGGCGGGACGGAGGCCGCGCGCCTCGCGCTGCGCCACATGTTCGGCGAGCACGCGCCCGACGACGGCTCCGCGATGCTCCACTCCAACGCGAACGAGATCGACCTGCAGGCGCCGTACCTGTTCAACTACGTCGGCGAGCCGAGCCTCACGCAGAAGTGGACGCGGGCGATCTACACGAAGGAGACCTGGAACCGGTACATCGGGACGGGCTTGACGAGCTTCTTCCCGAGCGGGGGCGGCGAGTTCACGCCCCCGATCAGGACGAAGGTCTACCAGCTCGACCCGCGCGGCATGCTCGCGACGATGGACAACGACGCGGGCACGATGTCGACGATGTTCGTCGCGGCCGCGATCGGGCTCTTCCCGGTGACCGCCGGCTCGTCGCAGTACCAGATCGGCTCGCCGTTCTTCGACTCCGCCGTCATCGGCTACGACGACGGCACCACGTTCGAGATCACCGCCGACGGGGTGTCCGAGGAGGCGTTCTACGTCCAGTCCGCCACGCTCGACGGCGCGGCGTTCGGCAACACGTGGGTCGACTACGCGACGCTCCTGGGCGGGGGAGACCTCGCCTTCCGGATGGGCGAGGAGCCGAGCGACTGGGGCGCCGACACCGAGCCCGCCTTCTCCATGAGCACCGCCTCGGACGGCGGGGAGACCGACGGGCCCCGCGTGACGGCCGAGCCGTCGACCGTGCAGGCCGGCGCCGACGGCTCCGTCGACTCCGCCGTGACGCTGACCCTGAGCGGCGGCGCGCGGTTCGCGGCCGACGCCGGGACGGAGCTCGTCGCGAGCGGCGCCGCGAGCGTCGAGGGGCTGCCCGCCGGCGCCGAGGCCACGGTCACGGTCGGCTCGGCCACGACGGCGACCCTCACCGTGCGCGGCACCGCGCCCGGCGACGCGCGGTTCTACGTGCGCCTGCGCGACGCGGCGCTCGCGGACGGCGTCACGGCGTCCGCGCTGCAGGGCCAGGGCGTCTCGGTGCGCTCCCCGCTGCGGCTCACGGTCGCGGCGGCGGAGCGCGAGACGCTGGCGGCGCTCGTCGCCGACGCGACGGTCGTGCGCCACGGGAACTACTCCACGGTGTCGTTCGAGCGGCTCACCGCCGCGCTCGGGCGCGCGCAGGAGCTCCTCGCCGAGGACGCGTCGTCGAGCGTCGACCTGCGGTTCGCCGCGGACCGGCTCGAGGCCGCGATCGACCGGCTCGAGATCACCGGGGGCGGCCTGCGGGTGCTGCAGGGCGAGGAGTCCGAGGCCTGGTCCGGCGGGGAGCTCTCGAACGAGGCCTACCAGTCCGACGGCAACCTCGGCGGCGTGCGCTCCGGGTCGTGGGTGCAGTACCAGGACATGACCTTCGCCGGCGCCGAGCCCGGCCACCTCACCGTGCGCTACGCGACGAGCTTCGGCTCCGGCGAGGCGCCGAGCAGCGTCGCCGTGCACGCGGGCGACGTCGACGGACCGGTGATCGCGACCGTCGAGCTGCCGGGCACCGGCGGATGGGGGAGCTACGAGGAGGCGACGGTCGCGCTCGACGACGTCCAGGCGCTCGTCGACGCCGGCACGGTGACCTTCGAGCTGCTGGCCCCGGAGGGCCGCGAGTGGGTGGCCAACGTCGACTGGTTCGCGTTCGACGTCGAGGACCCGGCCGCTGAGCCGGCGCCGGGGCAGTCGCCCGGCGTGACGGTCGAGGCCGAGGACTGGACCGAGAACTCCGGCCGCGGGCTGAAGAACGAGCAGTCGACCTGGGCCAGCGGCCCCGTGACGAACGTCGGCGGCACCGCCGACGGCGACTGGCTAGCCTACGGCGAGATCGACCTCGGCGAGCTGCCCCTCGGCGAGCTCTCGGTCCACTACGTGCACAACTCCGCGCGGTGCGGGGAGAGCTCGGCGCTCGAGGTGTACCTCGACGCGTTCGACCCGGCGAACCCGGGCGAGCCGTTCGTGACCGTCCCGCTCACGTCCACCGGCTCGAGCTGGGCCGCGGACGGCGTGGCCACGGTCGCGCTGCCCGAGACCGTGAGCGGCACGCACGAGGTGTTCGTGCGTCTCACGACCGAGGCGTACGACGGCCACCCGTACGTCGCGAACCTCGACAGCCTCACCTTCGCGCCCGGCGGTCCGACGGACGTCGTCGTGGAGTCCGAGGCCTGGACCGAGAACTCCGGCCGCGGGCTGAAGAACGAGCAGTCGACGTGGGCGAGCGGCCCGGTGACGAACGTCGGCGGGACGGCGGACGGCGACTGGCTCGCCTACGGCGAGGTCGACCTCGGCTCCGCCGCGCTCGACCGGCTCTCCGTCCACTACGTGCACAACTCCCACCGCAGCGGTCGCGACTCGGCGCTCCAGGTGTACCTCGACGCGTTCGACCCGGCGGACCCGGGCGAGCCGTTCGCCACGGTGCCGCTGCCCACGACCGGGCCCGACTGGTCGTCGGACGGCGTCGCGACGGTCGACCTCCCGAGCCCCGTGCGCGGCACGCGCGAGGTGTTCGTCCGCCTCGTCACCCAGCCGTACGACGGGCACCCCTACGTCGCGAACCTCGACAGCATGACCTTCTTCACCGACGCGTTCGACGTCGAGGTGCCGCCCACCGACACCGCGGCGCTCGCGACCGCGGTCGCCGAGGCGGAGGTGCTGGAGGCCGAGCCCGAGCGGTACGGGCGGATCGACCACGGCGTGCTCGTGCGCGAGCTCGACGCGGCCCGCGCCCTGCTCGCCACGCCGGACGCGACGCAGGAGCAGGTCGACGAGCAGCTGCGCCGCCTGACCCTCGCGGCCGAGCAGCTCGTGCCCCGGGACGTGGAGCTCGTCACGGTCGAGGTGAGCCCCCGGTGCCTCGCCGGCTCGCCGTACGTCGCGATCCGGGCGCGCAACACGTCCGACGCGCCGGTCGACGTCGAGCTCACGAGCGCGCTCGGCTCGCGGACGTTCGAGGACGTGGCGCCGGGTGCGAACGCCTACCAGGCGTTCCGCGCCCGCTCGGTCACGGGCGAGCTCGCGGTCACGGTGACCGCGACGGGTCCGGCCGGGGTGCAGACGGTCAAGGAGGCCACGACGATCCCGACCTGCTGACGCGGGTCCACCTCCGATCCCTCCTCACGGCCGCCGGGTCCGGGTCCCTCGCGGGGCCCGGACCCGGCGCGCTACCGCCCGAGGACGTCCCCGGGACGTCGTCCCGCGCACCAGTCGCGCCGGTGAACGAGACCGCTCAAGCCAGGTCCCACAGCAGGCGGTAGTAGGCGATCCGCTCCGGGTCCGGCTCGATGCCGTACCCGGCGTACACGAGCCCGTCGTACCCGGGGCCGTGGTTCCAGTCCATGCTCCAGGCGGCCACCGCGAGGTCCGCCCACCGGTCGGCCACCCCGAGCGAGCCGAGGTCGACGTGCGCGGCGAACCGACCGTCGTCGCGCAGGAGCGTGTTCGGTGCGCACGCGTCGCCGTGGCACACGACCGGGCGGTCGAGCGGCGGCGGCGCGTCGAGGCGGGCCCGCGCGTCGGCGACGTTCAGGCCACGGTGCTCCGGGAACCATGACGCCGGTCCCTCGCCCGCGGCGAGCCGCTCGTCGACGCGGGCGAGGCGCTGCTCGACGCTCCACGCCCACGGGCAGCCGTCCACGGGGAGCGCGTCGTGCAGCCGGCGCAGCCCTTCGCCGACGGCGAGGGCGGCGGCGCGCGGGTCGGCGAGCCAGCGCGGGTCGACCGCGGACCGGGCGTCGAGCGCCTCGGTCACGAGCCAGGCGCCGTCGGCGTCCGTCCCCTGATCGAGGACCCGGGGCGCGGGCGTGCGGCCGTCGAGCCACGCGAGCCGCTCCGCCTCGCCCGCGAGGTCGATCTCGGGCGTGCCCGCCGCGACCCACTTCACGTAGCGAGCACGAGCACCGGAGCCCGCAGCGGGGTCGAGCCGGAACGTCAGCCCGCCGAGCTCGTTGCGCCACACCGGCGTGATCGCGTCGTCCCCGGCGAGGCGGACGACGACGTCGGGCACGGGGACCGGTCCCGACGGGACCTCCGCGACGACGAGGGTGCTCACGGCGCCGTGACGCGAGCCGGGAGCGAGGACGATGCGCCGAGCAGCCGCTCGCACACGGCCAGCAGCTCGCGCCGCAGCGCGGCGCCTCGGGCCGCGAACGCCCGCTGGTGACGCACGTACTCGGCCTTGCCCTCCGCCGTCTCGACGGCGATCGGCGCGAGCCCGTAGGACGACACGTCGTACGGGCTCGCCCGCATGTCGACCACACGCACGTCGCGCGCGAGCGCGAACGTCTCGAGCGCGAGCTCGCCGGGCACCGCGGGACCGAGCTTGAGCGCCCACTTGTAGAGATCCATGGTCGCGTGCAGGCAGCCCGGCTGTTCGAGCGCGGGCTGCGTCTTCCGCGTGGGGGACAGCCGGTTGAGCGGCGCGGCCTCCGGCGTGAAGAAGCGGAACGCGTCGAAGTGGGAGCACTGCACGGGGTGCGTCTCGACGACGCGGTCCGTGCCCTCACCACCGAGCCGCAGCGGCAGCGGGTGCCGGTGGTCGCGACCGGCGTCGTGGTCCCGGTACACCATGGCCCACTCGTGCAGCCCGAAGCAGCCGAAGCGCCCGGGGCGCGAGGCGGTGGCGCTCAGCAGCGCGTGCACGTAGCGCACCGTGTCGCCGCGCTCCTCGAGGTACCCCTCGACGTCGAGCGCGACGCCGTCCTCCACCTCGCGGTACCAGCGCCACGAGGCGCGCTCCGTGAACGCGTCCTGCGCGCCGTCGGGCGCCGTGAGGCCGCGCTCGCCCGGCGCCGGCCGGCCGAGCACCACGCCGGGGCCGGGGTGCCACCGGCGCAGCTGCGCCGGACGCGTGGGGTAGTAGGTGAAGAGGAAGTCCTCGATCGCGTGCTTCTCGCCGAGCGGTTTGCGCCGCCGCCAGCCCGCGGTGAACGCGTCGGCGCGCTCGGCGTGCCGGCGCTCGCGGTCGTGCCACACCCCGGCCGGCAGCACCGTGGCTGCGACGGGGGAGACGGGACGGGAGCGAGCGGGCACCGCTCCAGGGTACGAGAGGCGGACGACACGCTGGGTGCGACGGATTTCACCCGGTACGGAGGCGGATCCACCCGGCGCGGCCGGAACAATGGCCGTGAACGTGCTGTGAAGACCCGGCACACCTCACTACCCGACCACGCGGCGCAGGCCGCGGAGGAGCATCATGACGCAGCCGCCCACCGGCGCACCCGACCCGTACCAGCCCGACCCGTCCCGCCAGGGCGGCTCGTCGACGCCGCAGCAGGACCCCTTCGCCCCGCCGTCGGGCGGGCAGCCGGTGCCCGCGCCCGAGCAGCCGTCGGCGTGGGGGACGCCCGCGGCCGAGCCCGCGCAGCCCTACGGGTCGCAGCAGCCGTACCAGGCGCAGCAGCCGTACGAGACCCAGCAGGCGTACGCGGGGCAGCAGCCCTACGGCGCGCAGCAGCCCTACGGCGCGCCCGAGGGCGACCCGGCCCAGGCGTACGGGGCACAGCCCTACGGCGCGGACCCGTCGCAGCAGTACGGCGGTTACCCGGCCTACAACGCGCCCGCGCCGTCGACCACGAACGCCCTCGCGATCACCGGCTTCGTCCTCGCGGTCATCGGTCTGCTCGGGTGCTGGATCCCGGGCGTGAACTTCTTCTCCGTGGTCCTCGCCGTCGCGGGCATCGTGCTCGGCATCGTCGGTCTGCTGCAGGTCAAGAAGGGCAAGACCGGCAAGGGCCTCGCGCTCTCGGCCATCGTCGTGGGCGCGCTCGCGATCGTCGGCACGGTCGTCTCCTGGATCGTGTTCGCCCAGTGGGTCGACGACGTGAGCACCGACTACGACGAGTCCCTCGCGCAGCTCGAGGAGCAGCTCGACGACACGTCGACCGTCGCCCCGGAGGACGAGCCGACCACGGACGAGACCCCGGCGGGTGAGGACCTCGCGGCCGAGGTTCCTGCGGCGACCGCACCGTTCGGCGAGACGGTCGTGTACGAGGACGGCCTGGAGATCAGCGTCTCCGCGCCCGCCCCGTTCACGCCCGGCGAGTGGTCGGCCGGCGGCGAGGACTACCCCAGCCACGTCAGGTTCGACGTCACCATCACGAACAACACCGACGTCCCGTTCGACCCGGCCATGGTCTACCTGACCGCGTCGTCGGCCGGGTCGGAGGGTGACCAGGTGTTCGACACCGACAACGGCCTCGAGGGCAGCCCCATGACGGCAGTGCCGCCCGGGCAGAGCGTGACGTTCCCCGCCGGCTTCGGCGTGGCGGACCCGGCCGACCTCGTCGTCGAGGTCGCCCCCGGTCTGTTCGAGTACGACAGCGCCCTCTTCTCGACCGCGCCCTGACGCACCGGCACGAGACGCTCTCGGCAGCCACGCGCCGCGGGCCCGCCCGGACGTCCGGGCGGGCCTGCGGCGTCGTGCCGGCCGGCGATCGGGAGGGTCTGCGGGCGCCGGGGCTCGCCCCGAGCCGGTGACGCGGGCCGGTTCCCGGCCTACCGTGGGGCCATGGCCACGTGGGACGACGTCGACCGCATCGCCGCGGTCCTGCCCGACACCTCGACCGACGGCGCACGGACGTGGCGCGTCCACGGGAAGCTGTTCGTGTGGGAACGGCCACTGCGCACGAAGGACCGTGCCGAGCTCGGCGACGCCGTGCCCGCGGAGGATCCCGTCGCCTTCCACGTCGCCGACGAGGGCGAGAAGGAAGCCCTCCTCGGCGACGAGCCGGGGATCTTCTTCACGACGTCGCACTTCGACGGGTACGCGATCGTCCTCGCCCGGCTGGACCGCATCCCCGTGCCCGAGCTCGAGGAGCTCGTGCAGGACGCGTGGCTCGCCCGGGCGCCCAAGCGGCTCGCGGCGTCGTACCTCGAGCAGTCCGGGTAGCCCGCGGAGGCGCCGCGTCAGAAGGGCGCGATCCTCGCGGCGGGCGGGAAGATCTCGTCGAGCTCGGCGAGGTCGGCGGTGCTCGGCACCCACGCGCCGGCCGCCGCGTTCTGCCGGACCTGCTCGGGCCGGGTGGCGCCCGCGATGACGCTCGAGACCTGCGGGCGCGAGAGCAGCCAGCCGAGCGCGACCTGGAGCTCGGTGATCCCGCGCGCCTCGCAGAACGCGTGCAGGCGGTCCAGCGCCTCCCACGGCGCGGACTCGAGCAGGTGCGGCTTCGTGCGGACGAGCCGCCCGTCGTCGGGCCGCGCGCCGCCCGCGTACTTGCCGGTGAGCAGCCCGTTGGCCAGCGGGAAGTAGGGGAGCACGCCGAGCCCGTAGGCCTGCGCGGCGGGCAGCACCTCGAGCTCGGCCGCGCGGTCGACGAGGTTGTACTGGTTCTGCGCGGAGACGAACCGCGTGCCCCCCGCGGCGCGCGCGACGAACTCGGCCTCGGCGATCTGCCAGCCCGCGCGGTTGGAGTGCCCGACGTAGCGGACCTTGCCGGCGCGGACGAGGTCGTCGAGCGCGGACAGCGTCTCCTCGACCGGCGTGAACGGGTCCGGGGTGTGGAACTGGTAGAGGTCGATCCAGTCTGTCCGGAGGCGCCGCAGCGACCCCTCCACGGCGCGCACGACGTACCGCCGCGAACCCCGGGCCCCGAAGTCCTCGCCCGCGGCGCCGCGCATCGACATGCCGAACTTCGTCGCGACCACCACCTCGTCGCGGCGCGAGCCGAGCGCCTGCCCGAGCAGCTCCTCGCTCAGTCCCGGGCGCGCCCCGTAGGTGTCCGCCGTGTCGAAGAACGTGACGCCCGCGTCGAGGGCGGCGTCGACGACGGCGCGCGTGCCCTCGAGCGTCTCGGTCGCCGTCTGCGCGCGGCCGAAGTTGTTGCACCCGAGGCCGACCGCGGACACCGCGAGGCCCGACCGGCCGAGGCGGCGCAGCGCCGGGGCGGGCTGCGGGGACGAGGCGGCCGGCGCGCCCGCGGGCGCGCGGGCGGCCGAGCCCGTCGCGGGCCGGGACACCGGCCCGCCCGGCCCCGGGGACCATCATCGGCTCCCCGGGCCGTCATCCCACGGCACGCGCGCGACGCGTCGGGAGCACACCCGTGCCCCGCCGGGTCCGCCCTGCCGTCGCACGGACGTCGCGGGGGGCACCATGACGTTGGAACGGGAGCAGGACCCGAGGCCGGTCGCTCTGGACCGGTCACCGTCGTCGCACGACGCGCCGCAGGGGGCGTCGTCGTTCGACACCGGACAGCTCGTCCGGATCGCGCTCGGCGCCTACCGGCGACCGGGCTGGAAGACCCGCCTGACCCGCCGGGTCGCGCTGGTGGACACGGCGGCGGTGACCGCCGCCGTCGCCGCCGCCTACCTCGTGCGGTTCGACGGCATCGGGGGGACCGCCCTCGACGTGCAGTACCTCGCGATCTCGGTCGGGCTGCTCGCCGCCTGGTCGCTCGCCCTGCGGATGGCCTTCTCGCGGGAGAGCCGCGTGCTCGGCACCGGTGCGCCGGAGTACGCGCGGGTCGTGAACGCGACCCTCGCCGTCTTCGGGTTCGTCGCCGTGGTCGCGTACCTCCTGCGGTACGACCTCGCCCGGGGCTACGTGGCGATCGCCCTGCCCGTCGGTCTGGTCCTGCTGCTGCTCGGCCGGTACGCCGTCAAGCAGCGGCTCGTCCGCCTGCGCGAGCGCGGACGCTGCCGGTCGCGGACCATCGTGGTCGGTGGCCGCGAGGGCGCCGCCCACCTGGTCGAGGAGCTGCGGAAGGACCGTCGCGCGGGCTACGAGGTCGTCGGGGCCTGCGTGCCGGGCGGTCCCGTGGAGCCGCACGAGCAGGTCGCGGGCGTGCCCGTCGTGGGCGACGTGGGCGACGGGGCACGGCTCGTCGAGCCGCTGCGCGTCGACACGGTCATGGTGACCGGCTCCGACCTCGTGACGCCGCGTACCGTCAAGCGGCTCGCGTGGGACCTCGAGCCCTGGGGCGCGGACCTGGTCCTCGCCCCGGCGCTCACCGACGTCGCCGGGCCGCGGATCCGCACGCGTCCCGTGGCCGGTCTCCCGCTGCTCCACGTCGAGGCGCCCGGGTACTCCGGGCCGCAGCACGTGCTCAAGCGGGCGTTCGACGTCGTGGGCGCGGCACTGCTCGTCGCGCTGTTCTCCGTGCCGCTGCTCGTCACCGCGGTCGCGGTCAAGGTGTCGAGCCGCGGGCCGGTCTTCTTCCGGCAGGAGCGCGTGGGGCTGCAGGGGGAGCCTTTCACGGTGCTCAAGTTCCGGTCGATGGTCGTCGACGCGGAGTCACGCCTCGAGGACGTCCTCGGTGCGGGGAACGTCGGCGTCTTCTACAAGCCGCGGCACGACCCGCGCGTGACCCGGGTGGGCCGGTTCATCCGGCGCTACTCGATCGACGAGCTGCCGCAGCTGTTCAACGTGCTCGGCGGGTCCATGAGCCTGGTCGGACCGCGGCCCCAGGTCGCGCTCGAGGTCGACCAGTACGACGACGAGATCGGTCGCCGGCTCCTCGTACGGCCAGGGCTCACCGGCCTGTGGCAGGTCTCGGGCCGCAACAACCTCACGCTCGAGGAGAGCGTGCGCCTCGACCTGTACTACGTGGAGAACTGGACGATGGCGGGCGACCTGCTGATCCTGCTGCGCACGCTGCGGGCGGTGGTGGGCCGTGACGGCGCGTACTAGGCCGAGGGTCGCGATCACGCAGCCCTACGTGCCGGCCTACCGCGAGCGCCTCCTCGGCCTCGTGGTGGGACGGCTGGCCGAGCTCGGCGTCGAGGCGCACGTGTTCTACGGCGGGGACGCCGAGCAGATGCGCCGTCGGCGCGGGCGCGGCGACATGGTCGAGGTGCCGTGGGCGAGCGAGGTGGACGCGCGCGTCGTGCGGGTGGGCCGCGGTGGCCGGCACGTGCTGCGGCGCCGTCTGCCGCGGGGGTGGCACGACGCCGTCCTGGTGACCGAGATGCAGGCGGGGAACCTCGACGCGGTGCACGCCGCGCTGCGGGGCCGCCGGTTCGTCACGTGGGGCCACGGCGCGTCGTACACCGCGGACGAGGTGCGCGCCGCGGGCCGGCTCGAGGCGTGGGTCAACGGTCGCGCCGCCCACGTGCTGACCTACACGGAGGCGGGCCGGGACCGGGTGCTGCGGACGTCGGGCCTGCCGCCGGACCGGGTCACCGCCTTCCGCAACGCGACGGACACGGCCGCGCTGCGACGCGAGCTGGCGGACCTCGACGAACCGGCGCTCGCGGCGTACCGGGCGCAGGTGGGGCTGCCGGACGACGCGTCGGTCGCGCTCGTGCTCGGCGCGCTGGACGCGCACAAGCTGCCGGGGCTCGTGTGCGCCGCTGCCACGGAGGTGTTCCGTCGCGACCCGCGCGCGTGGCTGCTCGTGGCGGGCGACGGGCCCGCCGCGCCGGTGTTCCACGACCTCGCGGCGCGCACCGGTCGCGTGGTCGTGCTGGGGCAGGTCGGCACGGCCGGCATGGCCCGGGCGGGCGCGGTCTCGCGTCTCCTGCTCAACCCGGGGCGCGTCGGCCTCGTCGCCGTCGACGCCCTGGTGATGGGGCTGCCGGTCCTGACGACCGACGCCGCGCGGCACGCCCCGGAGGTCGAGTACCTGCGCGAGGGCACGGACCGGCGCACCGTGGCGGGCACTGCGTCGGCGGTGACCGACGCGTGGCTCGACCTGGCGGCGGCGCGCGCGGACGGGACCGCGGCGCGCGCCGCGGACGACCGCGACGTGCCGTCGGTCGAGTCGGCCGCTGATCGGATCGTCGGCGCGCTGCACCGCGTGGTGGAGGACGCCGCATGAGGGTCGTCCACTACTACGCGCGCTATCTCCAGCACCGGTCCGGGGTGACGGACTCGATCGAGAACTGGGTCCGCCAGGCGCGGCGGTCCGGGCACGACGCGATGATCGTGTGCGCCGCGGTCGCGTCCCCGCGGGAGCTGCCGGCGGACGTCGGCGACGCGGTCCGCACGGTGGCGCACGTCGGACGCGGCCGGACGAGCTGGGTGCCGACCGGGCTCGGCCGGACTCTCGCGCCGGGCGACGCGCTGTACCTCCACGAGGGCTGGGTGCTGAGCAACCTCGCCGCCGCGCACGAGGCGCGCCGCCGCGGGGCGACCGTAGTCGTCATGCCGCACGGCGTCTACGAGACCGGCATCACGTCCCGGCTCCGGGACGTCGTCGGGATACGCCGGCGGGCGGAGCGGGCGGTCCTGCGCCGGGCGGACTGGCTCCACGTCTTCTACCCGTCGGAGGCGGACCTCGTCGACGACGTCGCGCCCCGGCGGAGCGCCGCGACGCTCGTCCTGCCCAACGGGGCGCCCGACGCGGACGCCGTGCCCCGCTGGTGCGGCGGCGCGGGCTACTACCTGTGGATGGGACGCTACGACCTCGACCACAAGGGCGTCGACAACCTGCTGCGCCGCTGGGCCGAGCTGCCCGCGCCACGTCCGCGTCTCGTGCTCGCCGGCCCGGACTTCCGGGGCGGGCGGCGCCGGACCGCCGACCTCGTCGCCGAGCTCGGGCTGGGCGGGACCGTGGAGGTCCGCGGCAACGCGACCGGCGAGGACAAGGCCCGGCTGATGCGCGAGTGCCGCGCCTACCTGCACCCGTCCCGCTGGGAGTCCTGCAGCATCCTCCTGCTCGAGATGCTCGCGGCCGGCGTGCCGACCGTCGTCTCCGCCACCATCCACGCCGCCGCACCCCTCGCCAGGGCGGGGGCCGTCGTCGTGCACGACTTCGGGCGCCCCGGCGGACTCGGTGCCGTGCTCGGGGCGGTCGACGGGGACGAGGAGCTGAGCCGGGCGGCGCGGACCTGGGTGCACGGCACCGCGACCTGGGACCGCCTCGGCGAGGAGTACGGAGCCTGGCTCGCCGGGCTGGAGGAAGGGGTGCGCGCATGATCGTGGTCGTCGATCCCGGGGCGGCGTCGACCAACGTCGGCGACCGGATCATCTCCGAGTCCGTGGACGCCGAGCTCGTCACGCCCCTGCGTTCCGCGGGCCGCGACGTCGAACGGGTGCCGATGCACGGCACGCCCTCGGCGACGGACCGTGCGGCACTGCGCGCCGCGGAGGCGGTGGTGGCGTGCGGGACCAACCTCCTGTCCGACCACATGCGGTTCCGGCGCGCCTGGCACTGGCCGGCCGAGGACGTCGAGCTGTGCCGGGGGCGGCTGACGTTCCTCGGCGTCGGGTGGTGGCAGTACCAGCGCGCGGGCGTCGACCCGGTCTCCGCGGCGTGGCTGCGGTCGCTCGCCGGGAGCACGCCCTGGGCCGTGCGCGACGAGTACTCGCTCGCGAAGCTCCGCCGCGCCCGCGTCCCGGCGGTCCACACGAGCTGCCCGACGTTGTGGCGTGTGGAGAAGCAGGTGCTGCCGGCGGACGAGCGGCGCGTCGTCGTCACGTTCACGGACTACAGCCAGGACCCGCTCGCGGACGCGCGGCTCGTGCGCGACCTCGCCGAGCGGTTCGACGAGATCCTGTTCTGGCCGCAGGGTCCGGGGGACCCGGCGTACGTCGAGCAGGTCCGGGGCGGGATCGGGGCCGTGCTCGGCCCGGGTCTCGACGACTTCGACGCGGTGCTCGACGAGCCCGGCACCGCGTACGTGGGCCTGCGCCTGCACGGGGGGATCCGCGCCATGCAGAAGGGCGTGCCGTCCCTCGTGCTCTCCATCGACAACCGGGCTCGCGAGATCGCGCGCTCGGTGGGGCTGCGGGCGCCCTCCCGCCACGCCGTGCACGCGTACCGCGAGGACCTGTCCTCCGGCGAGGCCGTGGCGCTCGCGGTGCCACGGGACACGGTGGACCGGTGGCGCAGGGGCTGGGAGATCGAGCCATGACGACGACGCACGACGCGACCGCGGTCCTGCCCGCACCCGGCACCGGCCTCGACCCCGCGCGCCTCCCGGCGACCGACTACGTCCTCGTGACGAGCGAGGCCGACTGGCTCGCCGTGGACCGGGCCGGGCTCGCGCCCGTGGCCACCCACGTCCGGTTCAGCGTGACCGACGCCCGCTCGGACGTCGCGGCGCGGCTCGGGCGCCTCGTCATGCCGTGGCGCTGGCGACGGACGATCCTCAACACCGGCATCCGGGAGGTGCGGTACGGGCCCGGCGCCCCCGCCGCGCCCCTGCTCGGGGCGCTCCTCGCGGGCAGCCGCGTCGTCCGGGAGCGCCGTGGCCACGGCTGAGGCGGTCCGGCGCCGGGTCGCCCGCCCGGCCGCAGCGCTCCTGCGTCCGCTGTTCCTCGCCCAGGCCGCCGCGAGCGCCGCGGGTGCTCTGCTCGTGCTCCTCGGCGCGTGGACGATGGAACCGGTCGAGTTCGCCGCGTTCAGCCTCGTCGTCCTGGTGCTGACCGTCGGCACCGGGCTCGCCCGCAGCGCGCTGTTCCAGCCGGCGCTGGTCGAGCGGCGGACCGACCCGGAGGCGTCCGTGCCGGCGCGCTACCTCGTCCGGGCCGCCGCGGCCGTGGCTCTCCTCGTCTGCGCGGTCGTCGCCCTGGCGACACCCCTCACCTGGGGCGACGCGGTCGTGGCCGGGCTCGCGAGCGGCGCACCGCTCGTCCACGACTGGCTGCGGTTCCGCTGCGTCGGGCAGGGGCGCAAGGGCGTGGTCGCCGTCTCGGACGGTGCCCGGCTCGCGCTCGTGCCCGCGGTGCTGCTCGTCGCGGACGCCCCGCGCCCCGTCCTCGCGTCCGTGCTCGTGTGGTGCCTCGGGTACGCGGTGGCCGCGGTGCCGCTCGCGGTGGCCGCGAGGCGCCCGGAGCGCTGGACCCCGTACGCGCGCTACGGGTCCCGCGCGAGGTCGCAGGCGTACGAGTTCGCCGTCGCCCAGCTCGTGACGACCGTCCCGCTCCTCGTGCTCGGCGCGCTCGCGGTGAGCACGAGCATCGGCGCGTTCCGCCTCGGGCAGACGCTGTACGGACCGGTCAACGTCCTGTTCGCGGCCGCCGCGCTGAACCTGCTGGCCGACGCCGTCGACACGGGACCACGGCCGGACGACGCGACCCTCGTCCGCCGGGCACGTCGCCTCGGCCTGGTCTCGTGCGGGCTGGCGTCGTGCCTGGCGGTGGTGCTCGTCGCCGCGGCGGCCCTGGGCTGGGTCCGGCCGTCGGGCATCGAGCAGCACGAGCTCGTGGTGGCGCTCGCCGCCGTGGGGTGCTTCGCCGCGCTCGGCGGATGGGTCGGGCCGCACCTCGTGACGCTGCGGGTCTTCCGCGCGCAGTCGGCCCTGACCCTCGCGCGGATCGGGATGGTGGCGCTCACGTGGACCGGGTTCGCCGTCGGGTACGTCGTGGGAGGGGTGTTCGCGAGCCTCGTCGCGGGCTTCGTGCTGGGCGGCGTGGGATATCCCGCACTCTTCCTCCCCGTCGCCCGGCGGACCTATTCCCGGGTGCTCGGAGGAAAGGGGACCGGCCCGTGGTGACGACGGTTCCGCGTGACCGTCCGACGGACATTCTCCGGGGCGTCGCCGTCCTTCTCGTCGTGCTCGACCACGCGTCGGGCCTCGTGGCGACCAATACCACCGGGATGCCGTCTGCCGTGGGAATTCTCAACGACGCCGCGGGCCCTTTCCGGATGGCGACGCTGATGTTCCTCTCCGGCATGCTCGTGCCACGTTCCCTGGAGAAACGGCCGTCGGCGTACGTGCGGGGAAAGCTGCGCCACGTGGCGTGGCCGTACCTCGTGTGGTCGGCCGTCGTCCTCGGCCTGCTGACGGTGACCGCAGGCCTGACGGGTGACGGCGTGCCGGGGGAGACCGTGCTGCGTGTCTTTTACGATCCTCCGACCTACCTGTGGTTCCTCGGCTATCTGCTCGTGTACTACCTCGTCGCGCTCGTGGTCCCCGTGCGGGCGCACGCAGTCCTCGCGGGGGCGGCGCTCGCCGTCGCGGCCCTGCCCGTCCCGGGCGACGCCGGGCGTCTCGCCTACCTCGCGGCCTTCTTCTTCCTCGGGTCGGTCGTCTTCTGCCACCGGGAACGCTGGCGCCGCCGGCCGCCGCGGCGAGGGGTGCTCGTGGTCGCCGTGCTCGCCGCGGGCGCCGCGGCGGTCGCGTCGACCGCCGGGCACGAGGTCCGGTACGACCCGCTGTGGTCACCCGCGGTGGTGGGTGGCGTCGTGGCCGGTGTCGCGGCTGCGACGACCCTCGCCCCGACGGGGCGGACCCGCGCGGTCGAGGCCCTGGGGCGCTCGTCGGTCGTCTACTACGTCACGCACTGGGTCGTGGCGCTCGTCGCCGTGCACGTGCTCCTGCGCAGCGGGTTCCGGGAGCCGACGACACTCCTCGTCGTCACCGTCGCGCTCGCGCTCGCGACCGGCTGGGCCGCCGACCGGCTCCGCGCGCGGAGCCGCCTCGTGTCCGCGCTGTTCGCCTTCCCCGAGCTGGGCCGGGCGGCGGGGCGGCACCCGGCGGGCACGGTCCGCGACGACGCGACGCCCGCCCGCGCCGGGGGTGCGTCGTGACGCCCAGCCGGGACGACGCGCTCCTGAGGCTCGCCCGCGGGCTGCTGTACCTGGGGCTGGCCCTCGTGTCGCTCATGGTGCTGCGGGTCGGGGAGGGCGTCACCGTCGGCGACGTCGTGCTGCTGGCGAGCCTCGTGCTCACCGCCCTCGCGGTCGGGCGGCCACGCACGCCGCACCCGTACGGCTCGGCGGCCCTCCCGCTCGCCCTCCTCGTCCTCGTCGGCGGGTGCCTCGCGACGGCGGGGTCGCCCGAGCCGGTGGACAGCCTCGCGAACCTGGCGCGCGTGCTCTACGTCGCGATCGTGCTGCCGTGGCAGTGCGCGGCCCTGCTCGACGACGCGCGACGCCTGTCCCGCGGGCTCGTCGCGCTCGGGGTCGGTGCCGCGCTCTGCTCGGTCGGGACGGTGGCGCAGTTCGTGCTCGGACCGACGGCGATCCCCGGCGGGACGGTGACCAGCGCGGGCCGCTACACCGGGTTCACCGGGCACGTCAGCGACACGGGCGCGATCGCCGCGCTCGCCGTGGTCGTCGGGATCTCGGGCCTCGGCCGCGGTCTCGGCGCGCTCCAGCAGGTGCTGCTCGTCGGCGTCGCGACGTCGGGGACCGTCGGGCTCGTCCTCAGCGGCAGCGTCAGCGGCATGCTCGCGGCGGTCGTCGGCACCGGAGCCCTTCTCCTGCTGCGCGGGCTGCCCGTGGGGCGGGTCGTCGCGGCGGGCGCGGTCGCGGGGGTCGCGCTCTGGTACGCCGGAGGGCTGCTCAGCGCGACGAGCGGCGCGCTCACGCCCCAGGAGCGGCTCCAGCAGGTCCTCGGGCTGTCCGGCGGCGACTCCTCGCTCAACACCTCGGCGTCCCGGTGGGACACGATCGTCGTCGGGTGGCGGCAGTTCCTCGCCGACCCGTGGACCGGGGCGGGGCTCGACACGCGGTCGTCGCTCGTCATCGAGTCGCTCGGCGTCCACAGCTTTCCCGTCGCGGCGCTCCACCAGGGCGGCCTGCTCTTCGCCGCCGGGATCGTGAGCTGCGTCGCCGTGGGGGTGCTCCGCGTCCGGCGCGTCGGGCGCCTCTCGGCCCTGCGCGCCCGCGTCTTCGCCGTCGCCGTCACCGCGGCCGCCTTCAGCCTCACGGCCCCGAGCCTGTACAACCGCTACCTGTGGGTGCCCGTCGCGCTCGCTGCGGCGGCCTCCGTGCTGCCGGAGGCACGCGCGGCCGAGGCGACGCAGGGGGTGCCCGACCGGCTCACCCGACCCCGTAGTGCCGCTCGAGCGCCGCGCTGACGGCGTCCATCGAGAACTCCTCCTCGGCGAGCCGGCGTGCGGACCGTCCCGCGGCGAGCCGCCGCTCCGGTGCGCGCAGCAGGTCGTCGAGCGAGCGCGCGAGATCGTCCGGACCCTCGCCGACGACGGCACCGGCACCCGCCCGGCGCACCGCCGCCGCGAGGCCGCACGTCTCCGTGACGACCACCGGCACCCCGCACGACATGGCCTCGAGCACGCTCATCGGGAACGGCTCGTCGACGGAGGGCAGCACGGAGAGCGCCGCCCGACGCAGGCGCTCCGCGGTGGCACCCGGCGGCAGGGCGCCCTCCCACGCGACCCTTTCCCGGACCGGTGGCGGCAGCGCGGCCACGGCCGCGCGGACGGCCGCCCCCTCGCCCTCGTCGGGGCCGACGAGCGTGAACCTGACGTCCGGGAACCGGGGGGCGAGCTCCGCGGCGGCCCGGACGAAGGTCACCGGGCGCTTGCGGGCGTGCAGCCGCGCGAGGAACAGGACCTCGACCGCGCCGTCCGGACGGTGCGCGGGCCCGGACGGCCCACCGGTGTCCGGCGGGACGCCGTTGACGAGCCGGTGGACCGTCGCCGCGTCGCCGAAGAGCGTGCGCAGACCGTCCTCCTCGACGTCGGTGAGGGCGAGGCTCGCGCGCGCGGCACCGACCACGCGTCGCGTGAGCAGCCGGTCGAGCGGCCCCGCGAGCGGGTGCCGGCTCGGCATCACCATGCCGTGCGTCTGCGTGACGAGCGGGCGGCCCGACCGGGCCCACGCGCGGGCGGCCGGCAGGGTGACGAGGTCGCGGGCGAGGTGCACGTGGGCGACGTCGAAGTCGTGCGCCTCCTTCCGCAGCCAGCGGAGCATCGCGGGCGACGCGAGGCCGGCGAACCCCGTACCGGGGACGGCACGGAGTGCGGGGAAGGTCCGCACGGGAGCCCCGTCCCAGGTGGTGGGCGGCCGGTCGAACCCGGACGCCGCGGCGACGAGGACCGCGTCGTGCCCGCGCTCGCGCAGCGCCCGCACCTGGTTCGTCGCCACCCGGACCGGCCCCCCGTAGGCGCCGTCGGGCGTGACGAGGGTCGCGACGTGCAGCACGCGCAGGCGACGGCGCGTCATCTCAGAACCGCCGCCGGTCGGACAGCGCGCGGCCGTCCCAGACTGCGCCGTCCGGGACCTCGCCACGGACGACGGACCCGGGCGTCGCGAGGGCCGACCGGCCGAAGGTCGTGCCGCCGAGGACGACGCACCGTGCGGTGACCCAGGTGCCCGCCCTCACGTGGACGGGGGCCGTGACGAGACCCATGTCGGTGCGGTGGCGGTGGCTCCCGGTCGTCACGAACGTGTCCTGGGAGAGCACGACGTCGTGCTCGATGCGGACCTCGTCCTGGTTGTGGATCCACACGCCCTCGCCGATCCAGCAGTTTGCCCCGACATGAAGCTTCCATGGGAACCGCACGCGGGTGCGCGGGCGGAAGACGACACCGTCGGCGATGTCCGCGCCGAACGCGCGCAGGACCGCGACCCGCAGGCGCGAGCTGATCTGCCAGGGGTTGCTCACGAGCAGCAGCTCGGCGATTCCCCACAGGTACACGAGAAAGGCGGGTCGGTCCCACGACGACCGTTCTCCCGGGGCTTCCGCGAGCGGGACGACGGGAATTTCTCTGCGCGTAACATCCAATTTCATCCGCCCCCCAGCGCGATGACCGAGCCGTGGTTATGGTGCTCGGGTGAAAGCCTCAGGACTGCGCGTTCTCGTGGTCGGCGCGAACTACTCTCCGGAACCTACCGGAAATGCGCCCTACACGTCGGGGTTGAGCCGTGCTCTCGCCACGCGCGGCGCGCACGTGCACGTCGTCACGACGTTCCCGCACTACCCCGAGTGGCGTGTGCGCGACGGGTACCGCGGCTGGTCGCGCCGCGAGGTCGTCGACGGCGTCGACGTCCTCAGGCTGCGGCACTACGTCCCGCGCACGCCGACCCCGGTGCGGCGGCTGCTGGCCGAGCTCAGCTTCGGCGTGCGGTCGGTGGCCGTGCACTGGCCCGACGCCGACGTCGTACTCCTCGTCTCACCCTCGCTGTTCTCCGCGTCCGTCGCGTCGGTCCGCCTGGCGCTGCAGCGCCGCGGACGTCGGGGAAGGCCGGGCGTGGTGCTGTGGACCCAGGACCTGTACTCGCTCGGCGTCGCCGAGACCGGCACGGCCGGTGGGTCCCTCGCCCGCGTCGTCGAGGACGTCGAGCGACGGGTCGCACGCGGCGCGGACGGGGTGGTGGCGATCCACGAGCGCTTCGCCGAGCACCTGAGGGGCACCCTGGGAGTCCCCGCCGAGGCGGTGCGCGTCGTGCGGAACTGGACGCACCTGCCGCCCGCCGAGGTCGTCGACAGGGCGGCCGTCCGCAGGGAGCTGGGCTGGGACGACGACGAGACGGTCGTGCTGCACGCGGGGAACCAGGGCGCCAAGCAGGGCCTGGAGAACGTCGTCGACGCGGCCCGGCTCGCCGACCACCGGGGAAGCCGCGTGCGGTTCGTCCTGCTCGGCGACGGCAGCCGCCGTCGCGCGCTCGAGGCGGCGGCGGCGGGGACCCGGGCGATCCAGTTCCTCGACCCGCTCCCGGGCGACCGGTTCTCCGGGGCGCTGGGCGCGGCGGACGTGCTGCTCGTCAACGAGCTCGCCGGGCTGGCGGAGATGTCCGTGCCGAGCAAGCTCACCTCGTACTTCGACGCCGGGCGGCCGGTCCTCGCCGCGACGTCCGCCGGCTCGACGACCGCCCACGAGATCCAGGTGTCCGGCGGGGGAATCCGCGTGGACGCCGAGGAACCGGGCGCGCTCCTGGACGCCGTGCTCCGTCTCGCCGCCGATCCCTCGCGACGGCGTGCGCTGGGTGAGGCCGGGCGCCGGTACCGGCACGCGGTGCTCTCCGAGGGCGCCGCCGTCGACGCGTTCGAGGAGTGGCTGGTCGCGCACGCCGTGCAGGACGTGCGGCAGGAGCCCGGCAGGGGGGCAGCGCGACCCGCACCCGCTGCGTCCACGTAGACCGCAACGACCGCGCGGCCGCGCCGCGCACCACAGGGGGCACACATGAAGAAGAAGGCACTGATCTCGGGCATCACCGGCCAGGACGGGTCGTACCTCGCGGAGCTGCTGCTGCTCAAGGGGTACGAGGTCCACGGGCTGATCCGGCGCGCGTCGACCTTCAACACGGCGCGCATCGAGCACCTCTACCAGGACCCGCACGAGGACGACGCGCGCCTGTTCCTCCACTACGCGGACCTCTCCGACGGCGCGCGGCTCGTGACCTTGCTGTCGCAGATCAACCCCGACGAGGTCTACAACCTCGCGGCGCAGTCGCACGTGCGCGTGTCGTTCGACGAGCCGGAGCACACCGCCGACACGACCGGGACCGGGGCGATCCGCCTCCTCGAGGCCGTCCGCCTCGCCGGGATCGAGACGCGCTACTACCAGGCGTCGTCGTCCGAGCTGTACGGCGCGACGCCGCCGCCGCAGGACGAGACGACACCCTTCCACCCCCGGTCGCCGTACGCCGCGGCCAAGCTCTACGCGTACTGGATCACGCGCAACTACCGGGAGGCGTACGACCTCTTCGCGGTCAACGGCATCCTGTTCAACCACGAGTCGCCACGCCGGGGCGAGACCTTCGTGACGCGCAAGATCACGCGAGCGGTGGCAGCCATCCAGGCCGGCCGGCAGGAGCACCTGTACATGGGCAACCTCGACGCGGTCCGCGACTGGGGGTACGCCGCGGAGTACGTCGAGGGCATGTGGCGCATGCTGCAGGCGGACGAGCCGGACGACTACGTGCTGGCGACAGGGATCGGCATGACCGTGCGCGACTTCCTCGAGGTGTCGTTCTCGCACGTGGGCCTGGACTGGAAGGACCACGTGCGCTTCGACGAGCGCTACCTGCGGCCGACGGAGGTCGACGCGCTCATCGGCGACCCGAGCAAGGCGCACGCGGACCTCGGGTGGAAGCCGAGCGTCGACGGTCGCGAGCTCGCCCGCATCATGGTGGAGGCGGACGTCGAGGCGCTCGAGCACGCCGGGTCGCCGTGGATCGACCACGTCGCGCTCGCCACCTGGGACGCCGCGTGACGGGCGCCGACGAGAGGGACCTCGTCGCGTACACGCCCGCGCCGCTCGACCGGGACGCCACGTTCTACGTCGCGGGCCACCGAGGGCTGGTCGGTTCGGCGATCTGGCGGCGGCTGGAGGCGGCGGGCTTCGGGCGGCTCCTCGGGCGCACGTCCGGAGAGCTCGACCTCACCGACCGTGCCGCCGTGCACGACTTCTTCCGCGAGCACCGGCCGCGTTACGTCGTGCTCGCCGCCGCGAAGGTGGGCGGCATCCTGGCGAACGCCACGTACCCGGTGGACTTCCTCAGCGAGAACCTGCGGATCCAGGTCAACGTGCTCGACGCGGCGCGGACGTACGAGGTGGAGCGGCTGCTGTTCCTCGGCTCGTCGTGCATCTACCCGCGCCTCGCGCCGCAGCCGATCGTCGAGGAATCGCTGCTGACCGGGCCCCTGGAACCGACGAACGACGCGTACGCGATCGCCAAGATCGCCGGCATCCTCCACGTCCAGGCGGTGCGGCGCCAGGACGGGCTGCCGTGGATCTCTGCGATGCCGACCAACCTCTACGGCCCCGGCGACAACTTCTCGCCGGACGGGTCGCACGTCCTGCCCGCGCTGGTCCGGCGTTACGACGAGGCCGCCCGCTCGGGTGCCACGAGCGTCACCAACTGGGGGACTGGCACCCCGCGGCGCGAGCTCCTCCACAGCGACGACATGGCCGACGCGTGCCTGCACCTGCTGGAGCACTACGACGGCCCGGTGCAGGTCAACGTGGGGACGGGGACGGACCTGACGATCCGGGAGATCGCGGAGACGGTGGCGGACGTCATCGGGTTCACCGGCGAGACGCGGTGGGACGCGTCGCGGCCCGACGGGACGCCGCGCAAGGTCCTCGACGTGTCTCGGCTGCGGTCCACGGGATGGCAGGCGCGCACCGGGCTGCGCGACGGGATCGAGCGCACGGTGCGCTGGTACCGCGAGCATGCCCTGGAGCTGCGCCGATGACGGCGGCGCTCGCGGGCGCACGAGGGCTGTGGAAGATTGGGCCGGACGTGGCCGGTTCAGGGGGAGCTGGGCACGTGAGGGGGCGTCGATGGACCTGAAGGACTACCTGACCCTGCTGCGCAAGAGGTGGGTCACCGTCGCCGTGCTCGGCGTCGTGGGGGTGCTCGTCGCCGCCGTGCACGTGCTCGCGACGACGCCCACGTATTCGGCGCGGTCGCAGGTCTACGTGTCGGTGCAGGGCTCGGACAGCACCACCGACCTGCTGCAGGGCTCGAACTTCACCGTCCGCCAGGTGAAGTCCTACACGGAGCTCGTCACGACGCCCCGGGTCCTCGACCCCGTCATCGAGGAGCTCGGACTCACCGACACGGCGACCGGTCTCGCGGAGCGTGTGCGCGCGGACTCCCCGGTCGACACGTCGCTCATCACGATCACGGCGTCGGACGGGTCGGCCGCGCTCGCGGCGGACATCGCGGACACGGTGGCCGCGTCCCTCGCCGAGATCGTCGGAGAGCTCGAGACACCGGCGGGGGGTGGTGACTCGCCGGTCCAGATCAGCACGGTGCGGTCCGCGACCGTGCCCGTCGAGCCGTCGTCGCCGAACGTCCGGCTCGACCTGGCGCTCGGCCTCGTCGTCGGGCTGGCGCTCGGCGTGGGGCTGGCCGTCGCGCGCGAGCTCCTCGACACCCGCGTCCGCTCCGCGGCCGACGTGGAGGCGATCACGGACGCGCCCGTGCTCGGCACGATCGGCTACGAGGCCGACGCGCCGGAGCACCCGCTCATCGTGCAGGAGTCGCCGCAGGCGCTTCGTGCGGAGGCGTTCCGCCGTCTCCGCACGAATCTGCAGTTCCTCGACCTGGGCGAGCGGGCCCGGACCTTCGTCATGACGTCGGCGCTCCCCGCCGAGGGAAAGACGACGACGAGCATCAACCTCGCGATCACCCTCGCGGACGCGGGCCAGCGTGTCGTGCTCGTCGACGCGGACCTGCGCCGCCCGTCCGTCGCGAAGTACATGGGGATCGAGGGGTCCGTCGGGCTCACCACGGTCCTCATCGGGAAGGTCGAGCTGCACGACGCGGTCCAGCCGTGGGGGAGCAGCATGCTCGACGTCGTCGCCGCGGGGCAGATCCCGCCGAACCCGAGCGAGCTCCTCGGGTCCGACGCGATGTCGGCGCTCGTCGAGCGGCTCGGGAAGGAGTACGACGTCGTGGTCATCGACACGCCGCCGCTCCTGCCGGTGACGGACGCCGCGATCCTCGCGCGGCGGACGGGCGGGGCGATCCTCGTCAGCGGCGTCGGGACCATCCAGCGCCAGCACGTCGCAGGCGCCGTCGCGGCGCTCGACACGGTCGGGGCCCGTCTGCTCGGGGTGGTCCTCAACCGTGTCCCGCTCAAGGGGCCGGGTGCGAGCGCGTACGGCTACTCCTACTACGAGTACTCGAGCAGGCCCGTGGAGCCGAGCCGACGGCGCAGGAGTCCCGCCCACGGGAGCCGGCGCGGCGGGGGACTGCTCCGACGCGGGCGGTCCGCCGGCACGGCACCGGTCCCGCAGGAGCCGTCCGCGCCCGTCCCGCCGCCGCCCGTCGTGCCCGTGGAGTCTCCCGTGCCCGCCGGGACGGGACCGGGCCGCACGACGTCCTTCGACGACGTCGTGGCGCCTCGCGACGGCGGCTGACGCCGGCACGGCACCGCGGACCGCGGCCGGTCGGCAGGCCGCGGCGGACACCATCCACGCCAGGGGGACAGGATGAGGATCTCGGTCATCGGCTGCGGCTACCTCGGCGCGGTGCACGCGGCGTGCATGGCGACGCTCGGGCACGACGTCGTCGGCGTGGACGTCGACGCGGGCAAGGTCGACGCGCTCGCCCACGGGCGCGCACCGTTCTACGAGCCCGGGCTGCAGGAGCTGCTCGCCGACGCGGTGTCCGCCGGGCGACTCGAGTTCACGACGGACCCGTCGAGGTCCGCGGGCGCCGACGTCCACTTCCTCTGCGTCGGCACGCCGCAGCGCGTGGACTCCTACGCGGCGGACCTCACGTTCGTCGACGCGGCGTTCCGTGCGCTGCTGGCGTCGGTCCGGCCGGGGGACGTCGTGGTCGGCAAGTCGACGGTGCCCGTCGGGACGGCCGGACGCCTCGCGGACGAGCTCGCGGCGCACGAGCCGGGTGCCGTCCTGGTGTGGAACCCGGAGTTCCTCCGCGAGGGGTTCGCCGTCGAGGACACGCTGCGCCCCGACCGCCTCGTCTACGGCGTGCCGGACGGCGAGCGCGGCAGGCGCGCGGTGGAGGTCCTCGACGCGGTGTACGCGGCGCCGATCGACGAGGGGACGCCGCGGATGGTCACCGACCGGCCGACGGCCGAGCTGGTCAAGGTCGCCGCCAACTCCTTCCTGGCGACGAAGATCTCGTTCATCAACGCGATGGCCGAGCTGTGCGAGGTGGCGGGCGGCGACGTCACGCAGCTGGCCGACGCGATCGGCCTCGACGAGCGCATCGGTCGGCGCTTCCTCAACGCGGGCCTCGGGTTCGGGGGCGGCTGCCTGCCGAAGGACATCCGGGCGTTCATGGCCCGTGCCGAGGAGCTGCACGCCGACCCAGCGGTGAGCTTCCTGCGCGAGGTCGACTCCATCAACATGCGGCGGCGCGAGCGCATGGTCGACCTCACGGTGGGCGTGCTCGACGGCCGCCCGCTCGCCGGCGCCCGGATCGCGGTCCTCGGTGCGGCGTTCAAGCCCGAGAGCGACGACGTGCGCGACTCGCCCGCGCTCGACGTGGCGCAACGCCTGCACGACCGCAGCGCACGCGTCGTCGTCACCGACCCGCAGGCGCTGCCCACCGCGCGGCGCCGGGCACCGCAGCTGCGCTACGCGGACACGGTCGAGGAAGCCGTCGACGGCGTGGACGCCGTGCTCCTCCTCACCGAGTGGCGCGAGTACCGCGAGCTCGACCCGGGCAAGCTGTACGGCCTCGTGGCGTCCCCGCGGGTCGTCGACGGCCGCAACGCCCTCGACGCGGCGGCGTGGCGCGAGGCCGGCTGGACGTACCGGGCGCTGGGGCGGCCGTGACCGGACGTACGCGTCGTGGCACCACGTGGCTCAGCCTTCTGCTGCTGGCGGCCGGGTGCACCCACGGCGCAGCTCCCGAGGCGCCCGCGCCCCTGTCGCCGTCCCCGCCGCCGGCGCCACCCGCCACCGACGCCGGCATGGTGCCCGCCGACACCGTGGCGTACGCCCAGGAGGTCGTCGACGAGACGAACGCGTTCCGGGCGGACAACGGGCTCCCTCGGCTCGCGACGGACGGCTGCGCCGCCGACGCCGCGCTCGACCGGGCCGGCGACCTCGTCGGCGCGACTGAGCTCGAGCACGCGGCGCTGGACGGCGTCATCGCCGCGTGCGACCCGCCCGGCGGCGCTGCCGCGGAGAACCTCAGCCGGGCCGACGCACCGCCGGACGAGGTGGTCGATGCCTGGTCGCACTCGCCCGGGCACCGGGCGAACCTCCTCGACCCCACGCTGACCACGGTGGGCGTCGGGTGCGTCGTCGACGAGACCGGGGCCGAGCCGCAGATGCTCTGCGCGCAGGTCTTCCTGGGGTGACGTCGTGCGGGCGCGCTGAGCCAGCCCTAACCTCCGACCATGGGGGCACAGATGAAGCACGTCCTGATCTCGGTCGCGCGCACGGTCCAGACCTTGGAGATCGTCGCGGCGGCGGAAGCCATACGCCTGTCCGAGCTGTCGGCGGCGCTCGGCACCAGCCGGCCCGGAGCGTTCCGCATCGCGCAGAGCCTCGTCGCCCTGCGCTGGCTCTCCCAGGGCCCGGACCGCCGGTACCGCATCGGGCCGAGCGCACGGGCACTGGGTTCGTCCGCCGCGAGGGAGCCTCGCGTCGCTCCCTGATCCTCCGGGACGACGAACGGCCGGACCTACGCGTCGTAGGTCCGGCCGTCCTGATGCCCTCGGGCACCTTCGGTCGGGGTGACAGGATTTGAACCTGCGACCTCTTCGTCCCGAACGAAGCGCGCTACCAAGCTGCGCCACACCCCGGTTGCCGACCACGCGACAGGCGGACAGCCTGCGTCCCGCGCGGGAAGCCTGCTCAGAATAGCCGACGAAGTGCCGTGCGACGAAACCGGCCGGGCGTGACGCGCGCGACGCCTCGGCTCACCGCGCCGTGAGCGTGAGGAGCGTCGCCTCGGGGCGGCACGCGAAGCGGAACGGCGCGTACGGCGACGTCCCGGCCCCCGCCGAGACGTGCAGCCAGCTGGAGGCCGCGCCGCCCTCCTCGTCGGGACGTCGCCCCGGCCACCCGTGGAGTCCCTTGGCCCGGCGACGGTCCAGGTCGCAGTTCGTCACGAGCGCGCCGAAACCCGGGACGCACAGCTGACCGCCGTGCGTGTGTCCCGCGACGATCATGTCCGAGCCGTCGGCGTGCATGGCGTCGAGCACCCGCCGGTACGGCGCGTGCGTGACGCCCACGCGCAGATCCGCGCGCTCGGAGGTCTTGCTGGTCTCGGAGGCGGGCGCCTCCGGCGCGGGGAAGACGTCGCGGTCGAGGTGCGGGTCGTCGACCCCGACGAGGTCGAGCCGTACGCCCGCGACGTCGAGGACGTCGCGGCGGTTCGTGAGGTCCAGCCACCCCGCGCCGCGCATCGCGGCGGCCAGGTCAGCGGCCGGCAGCTCGCGCGGCGGGCTCGGGGCCGCGATCCGCGCGTCCGGCAGGAGGTAGCGCGCCGGGTTCTTCGGCACGGGGGCGTAGTAGTCGTTCGACCCCATGACGAAGACGCCAGGCGTGGACAGCAGCGGCTCGAGCGCGTCCAGCAGCGGGTCCAGCGCCTCGAGGTGCGCCATGTTGTCGCCGGTGTCGATCACGAGATCGGGCGCCAGATCGGCGAGCGACCGGATCCACGCGATCTTGCGGCGCTGCGTCGGCACGAGGTGCAGGTCGGACACGTGCAGGACGCGCACGTCGCGCGCACCCGCCGGGAGGACCGGCACGGTGACGTGGCGCGTCGTGAAGAGCTTCGTCTCGACGTGGGCGTACGCGAGCGCGCCGACGCCGAGGGCCGCGAGAGCCCCGAGGCGTCGTGAGCCGCGGCCGGGCGCGCTCAGTCGTCCGCTCCGCCGCCGACGCCCGCGAGGAGGTCGTCCAGGGCGTCGCGCCCGGCGGTGGCGCTGCGGTCGCCGCGGTCGCCCCTGTCGTCACCGGCCGCGTCCGCGGCGGGCTGCTCGGGCTCGACCGGCGGCTCCTGACCGCCGACGTTCTCCCCGGCGCCCCCGTCATCGTCCCCGCCGTCGTCGTCACGGTCACCACCGCGAGGGTTCGACGGGCTCGGGGGATCGATCCGGCCCGTGTCCGGGGCGGCGAAGTCGACGACGGGCTTGCCGGCCAGAGCCCGGTCCATGTACGCCTTCCACGTCGGCGCGGCCAGCGTCGACCCGAACCACCAGCGCTCGAAGTTCCCGTTGATCGTCATGTCGCGCATCTCGACGTCGTACTCGGCGTTGCCGATCCACACGGCCGTGGCCACCTGCGGCGTGTACCCGATGAACCACGTGTGCCGGTTGAGCTGGGACGTGCCGGTCTTGCCGGCGGACGGACGACCCTCCAGCTGCGCGGACCGGCCCGAACCCTGCGTCATGACGGACTGCAGCGCGTAGGTCACGGTGTTCGCGACCTCCGGGTCGAGCGCGGCGGGGTTGCACCTCGGTTGCGGAACCGCGAGCTCCTCGCCGTCCGCCCCCACGACGCGGGTGATGGCGATCGGCTCGCAGTAGGTGCCGCCGCTCGCGAACGTCGCGTAGGCCGCAGCCATCTGCAGCGGCGACGAGTTCTGGGTGCCGATGACCATCGAGGGGAACATCTCGACCCCCGTGTCCTGGTCCTTGAGCATCGACGGCCGGTATCCGATCGACTCCGCCGTCGCCTTGATGTCGCACAGGCGCAGCTGGCTCTCCATCGACACGTAGGCCGTGTTGATCGAGTTGTACGTCGCCTGCAGCACCGAGATCGAACCCTTGTTGTCGACACCGTCGGAGTTGCCCGGGCGCCACGGCTTCTCGTTGCGCACGTTCGCGCCGCAGAAGTCGAAGTCGGTGTTGTTCCACGACCGGCTGTTCGCGTTGACGTTCTGGTACAGGCTGCGCCCGCTCTTCAGCCACTCCGCGAGCACGAAGACCTTCCACGTCGAGCCGGGCGAGAAGCCGTTCGACGACCCGTGCGCCTGGTCGACGCTGTAGTTGACGGCCGTCGTGTTCGGCACCGGCTCCTCGGTCGCGTCGTAGTCCCGGTTCTGGGCCATCGCGAGGATCTTGCCCGTGCCGGGCTCGACCGACACGATCGCGTCCTCGATGCCGCTCGGGTCCTCCGGCGGGACGGCTGCCTTCGCCTGCTCCACGGCGGCGGCCTGCATGGCCGGGTCCAGCGTCGTGTGGATGTCGAGACCGCCGCGGTACAGCAGCGCCTTGCGCTCGTCCTCGGTCTCGCCGAACGCGGGGTCCGAGATGATGACCTTCGTGACGTAGTCGCAGAAGAACGCCGCCCCGCCCGCGGCCTGGCACCCGACCGAGACCGGCTTCACGTTCAGGGTGTCGCCGATGGGCGTCGCGCGGCCCGTGTCGTACTCCTCCTTGGTGATGTACCCCTGGGAGTACATCGTGTTGAGGACGATGTTGCGGCGCTTCTGCGACTCCTCCGGGTTGCGCGTCGGGTCGTACTTCGACGGCGCCTTCGTGATCCCGGCGATGGTCGCCGCCTCGACGGCGTTGAGGTCCTTCGCGCTCTTGCTGAAGTAGTGCTGCGCGGCCGTCTCGACGCCGTAGAGCGACGACGCGCCGAACTGCGCGATGTTCAGGTAGCCCTGGAGGATCTCCTCCTTGCTCATGCGCTTCTCGATCGAGATCGCGAGCTTGGCCTCGCGCGCCTTGCGGGCGAGCGTGTCCTCCCGGGCCTCCCAGATGCCCATCGCGTCGTCCTCGCGGACCGCCTGCTCGATGAGCACGTTCTTCACGTACTGCTGCGTGAGCGTCGACGCGCCCTGCGTCGGCTGGTCGAGCGCGTTGTTGACGACCGCTCGGGGGATGCCTTCGACGTCCACGCCGCCGTGCTCCCAGAACCGCTTGTCCTCGATCGCGATGACCGCGTTCTGCATGTACGGCGAGACCTGGTCCAGCGGGACCACGATGCGGTTCTCCGTGTAGAAGGTCGCGAGCAGCGTCGTGCCGTCGTTGGCGTAGACGCGCGACTGCTCCGCGAGCGGCCCCGGCTCGAGGTCGGCCGGCAGCTCGTCGAAGACCTCGAGCGCCGTGTCCGTCGCGGTGTTCGCCCCCGCGGCGAGCGGGACGAGCAGCCCGGCCGAGAGCACGCCGCCCACGCCGGCGACGAGCACGAACGCGAGCAGGAGCGCGACGAGCTGGTACGCGTTGATCTGCCGACCGCGCGGACGCACAGGGGAAGCCATGGGGCAACCCTACGGGAGCGGCCCTGACAAGGTCCTGGCGACCGCGCCTGGTGCGGTGTGCGGGTTGTGTGAGCATCCCGCGCACCGCGCCGCGGACGAGGTGCGGGGTCGCCGTCGCGGGCGCCGTGGGGCGGGCTACGCTCGCCCCATGGCAACCACCTGGGAGTACGCGACCATCCCGCTCATCATCCACAACACGAAGGCCGTCCTCGACCAGTGGGGCGCCGACGGCTGGGAGCTCGTCCAGGTCGTCACCGGCCCCGACGGCAACGGCCTCGTCGCCTACCTCAAGCGCCCGACCGGGGAGAAGTAGTGGCGGACGGCTCCGGCGCGGCCTCCACGGGGGCCGTCGCCGCGCGCCTCGCCGAGCTCGGGATCACGCTGCCCGACGTCGCGGCCCCCGTCGCCGCGTACGTCCCCGCGGTGCGCACGGGCCGGTACGTCTACACCTCCGGGCAGCTGCCGTTCGTCGACGGCGCCCTGCCGGCCACCGGCAAGGTCGGCGACGGCGAGGGTCTCGTCCCGGCCGACGACGCGGCCCACCTCGCCCGCGTCTGCGCCCTCAACGCCCTCGCGGCGGTCCAGCACGTCGTCGGCGACCTCGACCAGGTCGTGCGCGTCGTCAAGGTCGTGGGCTTCGTCGCGAGCGACCCGTCGTTCACGGGCCAGCCGGGCGTGATCAACGGCGCGAGCACGGTCCTCGGCGAGATCTTCGGCGACGCGGGCGTCCACGCCCGCAGCGCCGTCGGGGTCGCGGTCCTCCCGCTGGACTCGCCGGTCGAGGTGGAGCTGATCGTCGAGCTCGCGGAGTAGCGCTCACCCGCTGTCGCTGTCGTGGTCGGGTCCGCGGGGTTCCCCGGCGGCGGCGGCGGGTCTACCATCCGCAGGCTCGTCCCTCGCCCGCTCCCGCCAGACCCGCCACGACCCGCCGCCGCCACCGGTCCACCCCGCTCGTTGGTCGTCGCACCTCGTCCGCATCGCCGGTGACAGACGGCGTCCACGGGCTCGACCTGCCGCCTCACCAAGGCGTCGGTCCACCCAGCGCCATCTCCCTCCGGCGGGCGCGCCGACCACGGGGTCGGCCACCGGTTTCCGCCTCAGACGGTGGCCGACCCCGTGTTCGGTGCGGACGGCCGTGGCCGCTCAGGCTCGGATGGTGCGGTCGGGCGTGGTCGACGGGGACGGTCGCCGTGCGGACTGCGACGTTCCCCCGATGCCGATCGTCCGGCGCACTGACCGTGCACGCGCACGAGGTGAGCCGCCCGCCGGCGCTGACGAGCGACATGGGGCGCGGACCGGGCCCTGCGCACGAGGGGAGCCACGCAGCTGTGGTGACGAACGCCGTCGGACGGGCGGATCAGGCCATGCGGCCGAGGTGAGAAGACGCCGGAGGGTGCGGGTGGGGGCGCCGCGTCGTGGCGGGTCTGGCGGGAGCGACGCGAGGGGCGAGCGGCGCGGATGGTAGACGCGGCGCCCCCACCCGCACCCTCACCCAGGGCGACTACAAGACGCCCCCGAGCCGAGCCGCAAGATCAGCGCGCGCGGCGCTCCAGGCGGTCCATGTCGAGCAGCACCACCGCGCGGCCCTCGCGGCGGACCCAGCCGCGCGTCGCGAAGTCGGCGAGGGCCTTGTTGACGGTCTCGCGCGACGCGCCGACGAGCTGCGCGAGCTCCTCCTGCGTGAGGTCGTGCGCGACGCGGACGCCCTCGTCGGTCTCCTCGCCGAAGCGGGTCGACAGGTCGAGCAGGGCCTTGGCGACGCGGCCGGGGACGTCGGAGAAGACGAGGTCGGCGAGCGTCTCGTTGGTGCGGCGCAGGCGGCGGGCGAGGGCACCGAGGAGGTGCTTGGCGACGCCGGGGTGCTTCTCGATCCACTCGACGAGCTGGTCGTGGCCGAGCTCGTAGATGCTGGAGTCGGCGACGGAGCTGGCGGTCGCGGTGCGGGGGCCCGGGTCGAACAGGGACAGCTCGCCGAACATCTCGCCGGGGCCGAGGATCGACAGCAGGTTCTCGCGGCCGTCGTTGGAGCGACGCCCGAGCTTGATCTTCCCGCTGGCGATCACGTACAGGCGGTCGCCCGGCTCTCCCTCGCGGAACAGCACGTCTCCTCGGGTGAGCTCGATCTGCTGCATCGACTCGAAGAGGGTGCGCGTCTCGTCCGCCTCCATCGTGGCGAACAGGGGGGCGGAGAGCACAACGTCGTCGTCCACGCGGGGTGTCCTTCGTCTCGACCTCGACAACTTCCACGGACAAGTCTGCCCTACCGCTGCAACTCGGGTGTCGGGGGCACGGGCTAGCGTGGACGCGTGAACGCTGCCGAGCCGTCCTCCGCGAAGCCGTCCCGCGCGTCGTCGGCGGGCCCGCGGGCCGAGTCCCGCCTGGCGCTCGTGCGCCGGGCGCGGCGCATCAACCGGGAGCTGGCGGTCACCCACCCTGACGCGCACTGCGAGCTGGACTTCACGACGCCGCTCGAGCTGCTGATCGCGACGGTGCTGTCGGCCCAGACGACGGACAAGCGCGTGAACCTCACGACGCCGGCGCTGTTCGCGCGGTACCCGGACGCGGCGGCGTACGCCGGCGCGGACCGCGGCGAGCTGGAGGAGATGCTGCGGCCGACGGGCTTCTTCCGTGCGAAGGCGCAGTCGGTCATCGGGATCGGGCAGGCGCTCGTCGAGCGGTTCGACGGCGAGGTGCCGGCCCGGCTGGAGGACCTCGTGACGCTGCCCGGGGTGGGCCGCAAGACCGCGAACGTGGTGCTGGGCAACGCGTTCGGCGTCCCGGGCCTGACGGTGGACACGCATTTCGGCCGTCTGGTGCGCCGGCTCGGGTGGACGCAGGAGGAGGACCCGGTCAAGGTCGAGCAGGTCGTCGGCGGGCTCGTCGAGCGGTCGGAGTGGACGATGCTGTCCCACCGGCTGATCTTCCACGGGCGTCGCGTGTGCTTCGCGCGCCGTCCGGCGTGCGGGGCGTGCAGCATCGCGCGCTGGTGCCCGTCGGCGGGCATCGGGGAGACGGACCCGGTGAAGGCCGCGTCGATGGTGAAGACGAGCTGAGGCCTCGGGGCGTCAGTCCCGGGGGACCCGCGGGAGCCAGTCGAGCAGGAGGTCCGTGACCTCGTCGGGCGCCTCCTCGGGGAGGAAGTGCCCGGCGTCGGGGAGCACCTCGAACCGGAAGTCGCGCGCGAGCGCGGCGCCGTCGGCGTCGGCGAGGTCGCGCCGCAGCAGGCCGTCCCGCCCGCCGTGGACCTGGAGCGCGGGCACGGTGACGGGGCGGCGCAGGGCGGTGAGGAAGCGCCGCCCGTCCGGCCGCGGGGTCGAGCGCACGACCCACCGCAGCGACTCCATCGCGGTGTGCGCGGCGAACGGGATGCGCATGACGGTGCGGTACGTCTCGACGACGTCGTCGTCGAACGCGCGCGCCGCGCCGTCCGCGAGCACGCGGTCGACGAGGTCGCCGGAGACGAGTGCCCGCTCGGGGAAGGTGGGGACCTGGAAGAACGCGAGGTGGCGACGCGCCGCCGGGGTGAGCAGCCGGCGCATCGACGTGTGCATGCGGGCGGGGTGCGGCGCCGACAGCGCCGCGACGCCGGCCGTCACGGCGGGCTGGAGCGCGGCCATCGCCCAGGCGAGCGACCCGCCGGTGCCGTGCCCGACGACGACGGCACGGCCCGCGCCGAGCGAGCGGATCACCCCGGCGACGTCGCGCGTGCGGGTGGGGGCGTCGTAGCCGATCGGTGGCTTGTCCGACGCGCCGACGCCGCGCACGTCCATGGCCGCGACCCGGTACCCGGCGGCCGCGAGCGGCTCGACCTGGTGCCGCCAGGCCCACCAGAACTGCGGGAACGAGTGCAGCAGCACCACGAGCGGTGGCCCGGGGTCGCGGACGCCGCGGTCGGACGGGCCGGCGAGGGCGACGTGGAACCGGGCCCCGTTCGCCGGGACGAGCTCGTGGCGCCAGGGGCCGTCCGGCAGGGCCGAGGTGAAGTCGGAGAGGTCTGCCGTCACCCGGCAGAACCTACCGGGGCGCCGGCAGGGCCGTCACCCGGCCGGGCGGACCCGGGCGCGCCACCCGCGGGCTGCGGGTCGGCGAGGTCGGTGCCGTCGACGGCGCCGGGCTGCCGGCGGTCCTTGGGCGGGTCGAACCGGTAGCCGACGTTGCGCACGGTGCCGATGAGCTGCTCGTGCTCGGGGCCGAGCTTCGCCCGCAGGCGCCGCACGTGCACGTCCACGGTGCGCGTGCCGCCGTAGTAGTCGTAGCCCCACACCTCCTGCAGGAGCTGGGCGCGCGTGAACACGCGGCCCGGGTGCTGCACGAGGTACTTGAGGAGCTCGAACTCCTTGTAGGTGAGGTCGATCGGGCGCCCGCGCAGGCGCGCGGTGTACCCGCTCGCGTCGATGGCGAGCTCGCCCGCGGAGATCTCCTGCGGCCCCTCGTCCGCCGGGCCCTGCGCGGACCGCTCGACGACGAGCCGCAGGCGCGCCTCGACCTCCGCGGGTGACGCGTTCTCGAGCAGCAGGTCGTCCGCGCCCCACTCCGCCGTCACGACCGTGAGCCCGCCCTCGGTGAGCACGAGCACGAGCGGCACCGTCAGGCCGGTCGCGTGCAGCAGGCGGCACGTCGTGCGCGCGGCGACGAGGTCACGCCGGGCGTCGAGGAGGACGACGTCCGAGTCCGGTGCGTCGACGAGCGCGGACGGCTCCATCGGCAGCACGCGGATGCGGTGGGACAGCAGTCCGAGCGCGGGGAGGACCTCCACGGAACCTCCCGTGGCGGGGGTGAGGATCAGCAGGTCGGCCAAGCCGGGCACCTCCTTCCGCGGTCGCGGGCACGCGGGGTGCCGGCGGTCTCGTGGCTTCTCGTGGCGTCCGACGCCCACCTGCCGACGGGCGCGAGCGTCCGGCGGCGGTGCGTCGTCGGTCCGTGGTGGGTCACGGTACCGCGCGCCGGCGGTCCGGACCGTGACGTCTCACGACCGTGCCGCCGGAGGGCCGTGCCGGACGGTCGTGCCGGGGCGGCGGCACGGCCTGGCGCGGGGAGGTCTGCGACACTCTGTGGCGTGCTGCACGACTCGACGACCCGTCCGACTCCCCGAGCGGGGTGCTGACCGCTCGTGGACCTCTCGACCCGTGCCGTCGTCACGGCGTGCCTCGCCGCGGCCGTCGCCGTCGCCGCGTTCTTCGGCGCCCTGCCCCTCACGGTCGCGTCCGGGGCGCTCGCCCTGGCGGTCGCGATCGGCTGGCCCCGGCTCCTCGACATCCCCGTCCACGGCGGCACGCGCATCGTCATCGGCATCGCGGGCGTGGGCGCCGTCGCCGCGACGGCCGCCACGCAGGGAGAGCCCGCCCTGCGCCACCTCCCGGTGGTGCTGGCGCTGTCCATCGTGCTCGCGTTCGTCGCCGAGCTCCTGCGCCGTGACGGCCGTCCGCGCCTCACCGAGTCGCTCCTGGGCACCGTGAGCGGCATCGTCGTCGCGACGTCGTGCGCGGGCTGGATCGCCACGGGGCGCACCGACGCCGGGGCGTCGCTCGTGGTCACGTGCGCGGTCGCGCTGGCGGTCGCGTCCGCGGTGTCGGCGCTCCCGCTGGGCGGCTGGCTCAACGCCGGGCTCACGCTCGCGCTCGCGGTCGCCGCGGGCGGGGCCGTCGGCTACGTCATGCCGGACCTCGACCTGCTCAGCGGCGTCTGGTCGGGCGTGGTGGCGGGCCTGCTGGTCGCGTCGCTGCACGCCCTGTTCGACCAGCTGCCGGACCTGCGCGGCCGGCTGGGCGCCTTCTCGGCGACCGCGCTGCCGGTCGCGGTCGGCGGCACGCTGATCTTCGTCGTCGGGCGCGTGATCGTCGGCTGAGCGCCGGCCGACGGGCGCGTTGAGGCTCGGGGCCGTCAGTACACGAGCGCCTGGGCGCCGTCGCGCAGCGACTCCTCGACGAAGACGGCCGCGCCGGCGATGCGCACGCCGGGGAGCACGGCGTCGCCGGTGATGCCGCGCCGCGCGGCGCACTGCGTGCAGACGGTGAGCGTGCCGGCCGCGAGCACGGCCTCGAGGAGGTCGGGCAGGGGAGCGGCGTGCTCGAGCTCGAGCTCGGCGGCCCGTCCCGGGAGGGCGAACCAGGCGGCCTCGCCGGTGAGCCAGACGCTGACCTCGACGCCCGCCGCGACGGCGGCGGCCGCGACGGTGAACGCCTGGTTCGCGGCCTCCGGCCGGTCGAGGCCGGACGTGGCCTTGACGACGAGGGACCGGGCGGGACGGGCTGCGGTGTCGCTCACGTGCCGAGCGTAGCGCCGGGCACGATCGGTCGGGCTTGATCGGTCGGGCGTGATCGGTCGGGCTTGGTCGGTCGGGCGTGGTCGGTCGGGCGTGGCCGGTCGGGCGTGGCCGGGCCGGGGGGCCGTGGCTCGGCCGGTAGGATCGGGCCCATGAGCCCGCACACCCTCGAGCTGATCTTCCTCGGCCTCCTGATCGCGGCGACCGTCACCATCACGTGGTTCGCCGGCTACGTCGTCTACAAGCTCTACAAGGGCCAGCGCTGACGTCCTGCTGACGCGCGGCGACGTCGGCCCCGACGTCCCGCCGACGACCTCCCCGCCGGGCGCACCACGCCCGCGCGCCCTCGTTCGCCCCACGCACCGACCTGTCGCCCGGAGGTGGCCGTCCATGCCGTTCGAGTTCCCGGAGGGCCTCGCGCCCGAGGTGTACCCCCTCGCCTGGCTCGTGGGCCGCTGGCGCGGCGAGGGCGTGATCAAGTACCCCGGCATCGACGAGAAGGCGTTCGTCCAGGACGTCGTGTTCGACCACGACGGCGGCCCGTACCTGCGCTACGCGTCGACCCTGCGCGTGCTCGAGCCCGAGGTCCCGACGACGGTCCCCGACGAGGGCGAGTGGCCCGAGCGCGACCCCGAGGTCCTCGACGCGGCGGTCGAGGACGCGACCGTGTGGTCGACCGAGACGGGCTACTGGCGCGTGTCGACCGACCGCCCGGAGGGTCTCGACGACGACCGGCACCCGCTCGAGGTGCTGCTCGCCGACCCGGCGGGCCGGGTGTCGGTCTACCTGGGAGCCGTGGGCAACGGCCGTGTCGACCTCGCGAGCGACCTCATCGCGCGCACGGGGACCGCGGCGGAGATCACCGCCTCGAAGCGCCTGTTCGGCCTCGTCGAGGGCCAGCTGCTGTGGGTGTGGGAATTGGCGGCCTTCGGCGAGCCGTTGCAGTCGTACGCGTCCGCGAAGCTCAGCCGCCGCCCGGCCTGACCGGCGCCGTGCCCGCGTCCCGCGGCGGGCACCCACCAAGGAGGACACCGTGACGACCACCGGCCGGACCAGCCCGCTCCTCGCCCGCCACGGCGCCGTCGAGGCGTCCGGCCCCGACGCCGGGGTCGCGTGGCACTACGGCGACCCGGTGGGGGAGCAGCGCGCCCTGCAGACCGGCGGCGCCGTCGCCGACCAGTCGCACCTCGGCGTGGTCCGCGTCAGCGGTCCGGACCGGCTGAGCTGGCTGCACTCCATCACGTCGCAGGACCTCGCGGCGCTGCCGCCGCGCACGTCGACCGAGCTCCTCGTGCTGTCCCCGCAGGGCCACGTCGAGCACGCCGCTGCCGTCGTCGACGACGGCGAGGCGACGTGGCTCGTCACGGAGGGCTCGCACGCGGCCGACCTCGCCGCGTGGCTCGACCGCATGAAGTTCATGCTGCGCGTCGAGGTCGCGGACGTGAGCGACGAGTACGCCGCGCTCGGCGAGCCCGTCGACGCCGAGGGCGCCGAGGGCGAGCCCGTCACGTTGCGCGACCCGTGGCCGCGCGTCACCGGTGGCGGCACGCGCTACGGACCGCCCGAGGACGAGCACCCCGGGCGCGAGCGGCCGTGGCGGCTCGTGCTCGTGCCGCGCGCCGGGCTGGCCGACGCCGTCGCGGCGCGCGAGGCGGCGGGCTGGCGGCTCGTCGGCACGTGGGCGACCGAGGCGCTGCGCGTCGAGGCGTGGCGGCCCCGGCTCGCCACGGAGGTCGACCACCGCTCGATCCCGCACGAGACGGACTGGCTGCGCACCGCCGTGCACCTGCACAAGGGCTGCTACCGCGGCCAGGAGACCATCGCGCGCGTGCACAACCTCGGTCGCCCGCCGCGCCGGCTCGTCATGCTGCACCTCGACGGCTCGGGGCACCTGCTGCCCGTCGCGGGGGCCGAGGTCACGCTCGACGGCCGCACGGTCGGCGCGGTGACGTCGGTCGGGCGCCACCACGAGCTCGGGCCGGTCGCGCTCGCCGTGGTCAAGCGCAGCGTGCCGGAGGACGCCGTCCTGCTCGTCGACTGCGAGGGCGGCGCGATCACGGCCGGCCAGGAGACCGTCGTCCCGGGCGAGGGCGTGTCCGTCGACCGGCCGGCCGCGCGCGGCCCCGTCGCCCGGGGCCTGACGCCGCGGGGCGAGGGCGCGCCGTCGAGCATGCTGTGACGACGGAGGACCGCGCGGGGGCGGGCGAGGGGTCC
>NZ_LWGL01000140.1 GCF_001722485.1 Cellulosimicrobium cellulans
TCCTCGTCGGCGGGCTCGTCGGCGGTCGCGGAGGCGTCCGGGCTCGCGCTCGCGTCCCCCTGCGGCTGCTCCTCGGCGGTCTCCCCTGCGCTCTCCTCGGTGGCCGCGAACGCCGTCTGCGGGTCGGTCGCCGTCCCGACGGCGAAGCGCAGCACGGCCGGGTCCTCGACCGTCGTGCCGTCCGTGAGGTCGGCGAGCACGGTCACGTCGAGCGTGTAGACGCCCGGCTCGGTGAAGACCCAGTTGGCGTGGACGTGCGTGTTGACCTCCATCCACAGGTCCTGCGGATAGTCGGCGCCCGACGTCCACAGCACGTTGGGCGGCCCCGTGACGCCCTCCTGGAGGAAGAGGAAGAACGAGCCGGGCCCCTGCACGCCGTCGAGACGCAGCGTCGCGCCGCGGCCGATGCGCTGGGTGACCTCCGGGTCCTGGGTGTTCCAGCCCAGCCACACGACGTCCTGGTTCTGCACCTGCGGCACGACGTACAGCGGCGTGCCCGGCTCGACGCCGAGGAACGCGAAGTCGGGGCTGTCCGGGGCGGGCAGCACCGACTCGTCGAGCACGTGCATGACGGTCTCGTCGGGGTAGCGCCACACGGCCGGGAGGGTGCGGTCGTCGCGCGCCTGCAGCGTCCACGTGCCGTCGAGGAAGCGGGGACCGATGTCGACGTGGCCCTGCGTCACGACCTCCGGCCCCTCGACGCTCGCCTCGTCCGCGCCGACGCGCTGCTGCAGGTTCGGGTCGTCCTGGGTGTCGGCGGGCAGCGGTAGCGCGAGCAGCGCGGCGGTGAGCAGCGCGGTGAGCGGTCGGGGCGTCATCGGTGTCCTTCGGGGTGTCGGGTCAGGCGAGGCAGCGGCGCAGCGAGTCGGCGTTCGCGCGCATCATCTGGACGTAGGTGGTGACCTCGCGGTCGAACGCGTCGGAGTAGAGGGGGCAGACCTGCACGCCGTTCTCCTGCGCGACCTCGGTGAGGACGGAGGACCGCGCTGCGAGGTTCGGCTCGAGGAAGACCGCCGGGACCTCGAGCGTCCGGACGGTCTGCGTGAGCTTCGCGCGCTCGGCGACGCTCGGCTCCGTCGCGGGGTTGGGCGTGACGAAGCCCGCGATCTCGACGTCGTACGCCTTGCCGAGGTAGGCGAACGCGTCGTGCGTCGTCACGAGGTGGCGCCGGGACCGGGGGATCTCCGCGACGGTCCGCTGCACGTAGGCGTCGGTCTCGTCGAGGGTGCGCAGGTAGGTCTCCGCGTTCGCGCGGTACTCCGGGGCGCCCTCGGGGTCGACCTCGATCATCGTGTCGCGCATGATCTCGACGTACGCCTGGGCGTTGCGCACGTCCTGCCACAGGTGCGGGTCGATCTCGCCGTGCACGTGCTTGCCGAGGACGGCCTGCGGGAGCTGGTAGATCTGCTCGTCGGGCCGGCCGAGGAAGCCGAAGTCCGGCCCGGCCGGGACGGGGGCGAGCGCCTTGTTGGGCACCGAGATCACCGTGTCGTCCGGGTCGTGCACGTGGTGGTGCCCGCCGACGTCCTCGCTCGAGTCGGACCCGATGGCGATCTCCGCGGAGTCGAGCTGGACGGCGAGGTCCGCGTGGCCGCCGTCGAGCACCTCCGCGCCCTCCATGCCGGGCACCGACCACGGGTCGACGCCGACGGCGAACGTCACCGTCGTCGAGCCCATCTCCACGGGCGGCGCCTCCGACGACGGCCGCAGCTCCGCCTCGAGCGCGAGCCGGTAGACGCCCGGCTCGGAGAACGTCCAGCTCATGTGGGTGTGCGCGCCGGTGGGCAGGGTGACGCTGTCGTCCTCGTCGAACCCGTCGGCCGAGTCGAAGTACACGCGCGGCTGCCCGAACGTCTCGGTGAGGTAGCCGGTGAGCTGGCCGGGGCCCTCGATGTCGGTCGCGGTGAGCAGCACGTCGGACGCGCGCGTCGCGCCGTGCTCCGCGCCGGTGCCGTCGACGGCGAGGCCGAGCCAGATCGTGTCGAGGTTGACGTTCTCGACGAGCGGGATGATCTCCGCCGCGTACTTCACGGCCGACTCCGCGAGCGAGACGTTGGGGACGTCCGCCGGGAGGTTGGCGTCGAGCATCGTGATGATGCTGTGCTCCTCCAGGAGCATGTAGTTGCTGAACGCGACGTCCGCGTAGACGACGTCGCGCACGTCGCGCAGGGACGGCTCGTACGAGTGCGGGTCGCCGCCCTCGGGCACGAGCGACGTGACCGTCGCGCGGTCGCCGACGACGTTGCGCGCGAGGTCGGCGAGGACGCCCGTCGTCGTGACGACGCTCAGCCCGTCCGCCGGGTCCGCCGTCCCCGGGCCGGGGGCGCACCCGGCGAGGACGGCGACGACGCAGCCCGCCGCCGCGGCACGGACGGCTGGCGCGCGTCGCGCCGGGTCACCGGTGGTCATGGTCGGGCTCTCTCTCGGGCGGGCAGGACCCGCCCCGCGGCGCCGCCGGAGGTGGGGCGCGACGCCGCGGGGCGGGTGGTCGGTGACGGTCAGCCGGCGGGGTGCGCGCCCCGGCGGCGGGAGACGCCGTACAGCACGCCTCCGGTGACCAGGAGCAGCGCACCGAGGGCGAGTGCCGACACCGGGTCGGCGCCCGTGGACGCCAGGGCGGCCTTCTGCTCGGCGCTCAGCGCGCACTCCTCGCCGGAGGCGGTCCGGCCGACGTACGTCGTCTTCGTCGTCGTGCCGGAGCTGTCCCCCACGGAGAACGTGAGGGTCGCGGTGTCCGACACGGTGCCGCCGCTCTTCAGCGGGACGGACAGCGTGAAGGTGACCGTGTAGACGCCCTGCTCCGTAAACGCCCAGTTGGCGTGGACGTGCTGGTTGAGCGTCACCTCGGTGCTCTTGCCGAAGCCGGGCATCGTCCCGAAGAACTTCTGCCCGACGCCGCCGAAGTTGCCGGTGCCGTACACCCCGAGCTCCCCCGGGCCGTCGACGGCGTCGAGCCGGTAGGTCACCGGGCCGGCGGCCGCCTCGACGAGCGTCGAGTGCTGCGTGTTCCAGCCCAGCCACGGCACGCCGGACTCCTGGACCTGGCCGATCGACCAGATCGTCGACCCCGCCTCGCCGAGGAAGTCGAACCCGGCCGGGACCTCGTCCTTCGCCGCGTCGCCGAGACGGAACGTGAGCGAGCCCGGGTCGACCCAGCTCGGCGGCTGCTTCCGGTCGTCCTTCACGGTCGCCACCAGGCGGCCGTCCTCGACGCGCGAGCCGAAGTCGAAGTGCCCGTCGGTCACGCCGCCCCGGGCGGGGGTCCGCACCTGGCTCGTGACCGGCGTCGGGATGCACTGCTCGGGGGCCGGCGCCCCGGCGCCCGGACCTCGCGCGCCACCACCACCGGCACCACCACCGGCACCGCCACCGGTGCCCCCGCCGGTGCCGCCGCCCGGGTTCTGCGCGTCCGCCGTGGTCGCCGTGAACGGGGCCCAGCCGACCAGATCGCCGGAGGCCGAGTCGTAGAGGGCGAGCTTGTGCTCTCCCGTCCCGACGGAGGTCGGGACGGTCACGCCGACCTCCCCGTCCTGCGCCGAGGCGGTGCCCGCGCTCGTGGGCTCGGAGTAGACGTACGCGACGACCTCCTGCCCGTCCGCGAGCGACGGCGACGTCACGGTCGCCTCCTCGCCCAGGGCGTACGATGCGGCATCCAGCGTCACGTCACCCCGGTTCGCCTCGGTGAGCTCGGCGTCCGTGAGCGGCTGCCACGGCGGCACGTAGGCGCCGACCCGCACGTGGTACTCGGCCGGCTCGCCCGGGACGGTCTTCCCGTCCGCCGTCCGCAGGCTCGGCGTGACGGTGAGGTGGTAGTCGCCGGCGGCCGTGAAGATCCAGTTCGTGTGGACGTGCGCGTTCGCCGCGACCGGGATCCTGCCCGTCGACGTCGTCGTGTCGACGTACCGGTTCACCGGGTTGCCGAACGAGTCGTTCTGGAACGTGAACACCTCGCCGGGGCCCTCGACCGCGACGTCGAGCGTCACGGGGCTGCCCGAGGCGGGCGTGATGCCCGTGCCCTCGAGCGAGGACAGCAGACGCTCGGTGCTCCAGCCGACCCACGGCAGGAACTCCTGCTGGTCGCCGCTCTGGGTGCCGACCCACGCGTCGGTGCCGCCGTGCTCACCGAGGAACGCCCACGCGCCCTCGGCCGCGGGGAGGCGCTGGACGCCGCGCTCGTCCTGGTAGGCGAGGGTGACCTCCGCCGGCGAGCGGTACGCGGACCCCGGCTCGTAGATGCGGGTGTCGTCCTTCACCGACAGGACGAGCTTTCCGCGCGCCGCGTCGTAGGTGGTCTCGAAGCCGTCGACGTGCCCGCGGTGCAGCACGTACTCACGGTTCGGCTCGGACGTGCCGGGGTCCGGCTCCGGCTCCGGCTCCGGCTCCGGCTCCGGCTGAGGCTTCGCCGTGACGTCCAGAGTCACCGGCTCCGAGGTGCCCGCGACACGGTCGCCGTCGAGCAGGACGGCGCGCACGCGCGCGCCGTCGTCGGCGAGCGCGACGACACGCTCGTACGTGGGACCCGTGGCGCCCTCGGCCGGGACGAACTCGTCGCTGCCCGCGGCCGCGACCTCCCAGCGGTACGTCGACAGCTCGGTCAGCGGCTCCTGCGCCGCGGTGATGACGGCGGTCGCGCCCTCGACGTGCTCGGCTGCGTCGGCCTTCACGGTGACGGTCGTCGTGACGGGCGCCGGCTTCGCCGTGACGTCCAGGGTCACCGGCTCCGAGGTGCCCGCGACACGGTCACCGTCGAGCAGGACGGCGCGCACGCGCGCGCCGTCGTCCGCGAGCGCGACCACGCGCTCGTACGTGGCGCCCGTGGCGCCGTCGACCGGGACGAACTCCTCGCTGCCCGCGGGCGCGACCTCCCACCGGTAGGTCGACAGCTCGGTCTGCGGGTCCTGCGCCGCGGTGAGGACGGCGGTCGCGCCCTCGACGTGCTCGGGCGCGTCGAGCGCGACGGAGACCGACGTCGTCACGGGCTCTGGCGCGCGCTCGCCGATGCGGAAGTGGTACGTCGCGGGGTCGCCGGTGATCGTCCCGTGCTCCGTGGTGGCGAGGGACGGGGTGACGACGACCGTGTAGTCGCCCTCGGCCGTGAACACCCAGTTGGTGTGCACGTGGGCGTTCGCGGCGACGGGGATGGTGCCGCCGGGCGACGTCGTGGTGTCGACGTAGCGGTTGATCGGCTCGCCGAACGAGCCGTTCTGGAACGCGAAGACGTCGCCCGGGCCCTCGATGCGGACGTCGAGCGACACCGGCTGACCCGGGGCGGGCGTGATGCCCGTGCCCGCGAGGCTGCCGTTCAGGCGCTCGGTGCTCCAGCCGACCCACGGCGCGTACGCCTGCTCGGACCCGGTCTGGGTGCCGAGCCACGCCTGCGTCCCGCCGTAGGCCCCGAGGAAGGACCAGGCACCGGTCGCGGGCGGCAGCGTCGCGATCGAGCGCTGGTCCTCCCACGCGAAGGTCGTGCTCTCCGGTGCCCAGATCGCGGAGCCGGGCTCGTAGATGCGGGTGTCGTCCTTGACGTTCAGCACGACCCTGCCGGTCGCGGCGTCGTAGGTCGTCTCGAAACCGTCCACGTGGCCGTGGGTCAGGACACGCTCGCGGTCGGCGACCGCGGCCGCCGCCGACGGCAGGGCGCCGCCCAGCACGGGGACGAGGAACGACGCGAGCAGGGCGAGCACGCCCAGGGCGGCCGTCAGCGGCCTGCTGCGGGTGGTGAGTGACACGAGGTCTTCCTCTCTAGGCCGCCGACCGGCGGCCGCCGGGGACCGGAAGCTCCGGACCGGGCACGGTCGCGAGGACTATACCGACTGGGAATCATTATCATCAAGCGCCCTCGAGCAATCACCCAGTGCCGCGACCCCGGCCTGCGAGCGCCCGCTCGCGGGCCGACGATGAGGGACCCGGGGAAGGAGTCGCCGATGCGGACCTTCGGTGTCGAGGAAGAGCTCATGGTCGTCGACGGCCGGACCCGGCTGCCGATGGCCGCCGGCGAGGGCGCGGTGCACCACGCCGAGGGCAACCGGGCCACGGGCCACGAGGAGCGGCCGGCTCCGGACGCCACCGCCAGGACAGGGCCGTCGCCCGCGGCGCCCGCCCCGGCCACCGGGACGCACACGCTGACCGTCGAGCTGCAGCAGGAGCAGGTCGAGGTCGTCGGCCCGCCCTGCACGACGCTGGCCGAGCAGCTCGCGGCCATCCGTCGCGGCCGGGTACTGGCCGACGACGCCGCCCGCGCCGTCGGCGGGCGCGCGGTCGCACTGGCCACCTCGGTGGCCGCAGGACGACCGCACCTCGTCCCGGAGCGGCGCTACCGCCGCATCCAGCAGCACGTCGGCCTGCTCGCCGCCGAGCAGCTCACGTGCGGGCACCACGTGCACGTCCACGTCGAGGACCGCGAGGAGGGTGTGGCGGTGCTCGACCGGATCCGCGTGTGGCTGCCGGTGCTGCTCGCGCTGAGCGCCAACTCGCCGTTCTGGTACGGGGTCGACTCGGGTTTCGCGAGCTACCGCTACCAGGTGTGGTCGCGCTGGCCCACCGTCGGGCCGTGCGAGGTCTTCGGCTCGGCGCGCGCGTACGACGAGCAGGCCGAGGTGCTGCTGCGGACAGGGGTGCCTCTGGACGACGGCATGCTGTACTACGACGCCCGGCTCTCCGCCGCGTTCCCCACCGTCGAGGTCCGCGTCGGCGACGTCTGCATGGACCCCGTGCACGCCGCGGTCCTGGCTGCGCTCGTGCGCGCCCTCGTGGAGACGGCCGCCCGCCGGTGGCGAGCCGGCGAGCCACCCGCGGCGATCGGCGCCGCACAGCTGCGCGCCTGGACGTGGCGGGCCAGCAGGTTCGGCGTGGACGGGCTGCTGATCAGCCCCGCGACCGGGACCCCGCGCCCGTCCGGCCACGTCGCCGCGGAGCTGCTCGAGCTGCTCCGCCCGGTCCTCGACGAGTACGGCGAGGACGACCTCGTCCAGTCCGTCGTCACGACCATCCTCGACGAGGGCTCGGGCGCGCGCCGGCAACGGCAGGCGTTCGCCCGCCGCCACGACGCCGCGGACGTGGTCGACGACGCCCTCGACGTCGGGACACCGCCCGCCGCCCCGGAGCCGCCGCCGTGACGCGTGAGGCCGGAGGCCGCCACTGGCGGCCTCCGGCCTCGTCCCCTCGCGGCGGCCGTCGTCGCCGCGCCTCGTACGTCTCAGCCCTGGCGCGCCTTCCAGCGCGGGTTGAGCTTGTTGATGACGTACGTCTTGCCGCGGCGCCGCACGACCTTGGCGCCGGGCTTGTCCTTGAGCGAGCGCAGCGACGCGCGGACCTTCATCGCGCACCGCCCTGCGTGCGCGTGCCGTAGCGCTGACGGAACCGCTCGACGCGGCCGGCGGTGTCCACGACGCGCTGCGTGCCGGTGTAGAACGGGTGGCTCGCGCTCGAGATCTCGACGTCGACGACCGGGTAGGTGTTGCCGTCCTCCCACTCGATCGTCTCGCGCGGGGTCCCCGGCCCGCCGGGGTGGTTCCCGGCCAGCGTGGAGCGGGTCAGGAACGCGAAGTCCGCGGACTTGTCGCGGAACACGACCCGCCCGTACTCCGGGTGGATGTCCTTCTTCATGGGTGTGCCTCCTACCAGCTCGACTTGGTGACGCCCGGCAGCTCGCCGCGGTGCGCCATCTGACGCATCCGGACGCGCGAGAGGCCGAACTTGCGCAGGTAGCCGCGCGGGCGGCCGTCGGCGACGTCGCGGTTGCGCAGGCGCGTCGCGCTCGCGTCGCGGGGCTGGCGCTGCAGCTCGGCGACGGCCGACGCCTTCTCCTCGGGCGTCGCGCCGGGCGACGCGACGACGCGCTTGAGCTCGGCCCGCCGCTCGGCGTACCGGGCGACGACCTCGCGACGCTGCTCGTCACGGGCGATCTTGGACTTCTTGGCCATCAGCGCTCCTCGCGGAAGTCGACGTGCCGGCGCACGACGGGGTCGTACTTGCGCAGCACGAGCCGGTCGGGATCGTTGCGCCGGTTCTTGCGCGTCACGTAGGTGAAGCCGGTGCCCGCGGTGGAGCGCAGCTTGATGATCGGACGCAGGTCCTGGCGTGCCGCCATCAGACCTTCTCCCCTCTCGCCAGGATCTCGGCGACGACGACGTCGATCCCCTTGCGGTCGATGGTCTTGATGCCCCGCGCGCTGACGCGCAGCGTGACGTGGCGCCCGAGCGAGGGCACCCAGTAGCGCTTCTTCTGGATGTTGGGGTCGAAGCGCCGCTTGGTCCGC
>NZ_LWGL01000141.1 GCF_001722485.1 Cellulosimicrobium cellulans
CGCCGGGCCGTCGAGGAACGCGCGGACCGCCGCGCCCGACGCCGCGGCGGCGAGGGGCCCGTGCCCGAGGCCGTCGGCGACGAGGAGGCTCGTCACGCCGCCGTCGGTGCGCGTCGCGAACGCGTCGCCGCACACGCTCTGGCCGGTCATGGCCCGCGTCAGGCCGGTCGGCGCGCCGAGACCCACCGGGGAGCCGTGCGGCGCGAACGCGGCGGCCACGACGGTGCCGCGGCCGGGCGCGGTCCACGCGTCCCACGCCGACGCGAGCCGCGGCAGGGTGCCGAGGCCGATGCCGAGCGTCCCGCCGCTGGACACGCCGTCGCGCATCGCGGCGGAGATGTCGCGCATTCCGGGCCCGGAGTCGATCGCGAGCACCTCGACGACGGCCTGGTCGCCCGTGCGGCGGACGCGCACGTGCACCGACCCGCCGCCGCCGTGCCGGCACTGGTTCGTCGCGAGCTCGGACACGACGAGGCCGACCTCCGCCGCGCGCGGCTCGCCGAAGCCGAGCCGCTGCGCGACGGCGCTCGCGCCGCGGCGGACGCCGCCGACCGCGGACGGGTGGTCGACCGTGAACCACGTCCCGTCCTCGACGGTGGTGCGGGCGCCGTCGGCGCCCGGGTGCACTGGGCTCATCGGAGGCTCATCGCAGGCTCACCGGGGCATCACGGGGCGCTCACCGGGACCAGGTGGCGATCTCGACGCGCGTGCCCCGGCCGGGCGCGGTGTCGATCGCGAAGTGCTGCACGAGCCGCCGGGATCCGGACAGCCCGAGGCCGAGGCCGCTCCCGCTGGTCCAGCCGTCGGTCAGCGCGAGGTCGAGGTCCGGGATGCCGGGGCCCTCGTCGCTGAACACGGCTCGCACGCCGGTGCGGGCGCCGTCGGACACGAGCTCGACCTCCGCCTCGCCGCCGCCGCCGTACACGAGCGTGTTGCGCGCGAGCTCGCTCGCGGCCGTGACGAGCTTCGTCTGGTCCACGATCGACAGACGCGCCTGCTGCGCGAGCGAGCGCACGAGCTGGCGCACCTTCACCACGTCGGAGTCGGCGCGCACGGGCAGGCGCTCGACCGTCTCCGGCGTCGTGGTGGTCACCCCGCCTCGCGCTCGGCGGCGGCGAGGAGGATCTCCTCGGCCGACCGCTCCTGGGGCCGCAGCAGCGCGAGCCCGCGCTCCACGTCCAGCGCCGTGCGGACGTCCCCGAGGGAGAGCCCGAGCTCGACCATGGTGATCGCCACGGCCGGCCGCATCCCGACGACCACGGTCGTCGCGTCGAGCACGTGCGAGATCGCGGCGACGGACGCGAGCATGCGCCCGATGAAGCTGTCGACGATCTCCAGGCCGGAGATGTCGATGATCACGCCGCGCGCACCGGTGCGCGTGATGCGCTCCGCGAGGTCCTCCTGCAGCTGCAGCGCGGTGTCGTCCTGCAGGTCGACCTGGATCGAGACGAGCAGCGTCGACCCGATCTTGAGGATGGGGACGCCCTCGCTCACGCGGGCACCCCGGCGCCGGCCTTGCGGCCGTCCGCGCGCAGCGCGTCGACGAGCGCGTCCGCGAGCGAGGCGCGCGTGCGGATGTCGCCGAACTCGATGCCGAGCGCGACGATCGTCTGCGCGATCTGCGGCCGGATGCCGCTGATCGTGCACTCGGCGCCCATGAGCCGGGCCGCGACGACCGTCTTGAGCAGGTGCTGCGCGACCTGGGTGTCCACGGCCGGCACGCCGGTGATGTCGATGATCGCGTGCTCGCTGCCCGTGTCGACGAGCGTGTTGAGCAGCTTCTCCATGACGACCTGCGTCCGCGCGGAGTCGAGGGTCCCGACGAGCGGCACCGCGACGATGCCGTCCCAGAGCTTCACGACCGGCGTCGAGAGCTCGAGCAGCTGCTCGGCCTGCTCGGAGATGATCGCCTCGCGCGCCGCTGCGAAGGTCTCGAACGTGAAGAGGCCCAGGTCGTCGACCAGGCGCAGGAGCGCGGTGACGTCGACCGGGACGTCGTCGTCCGACGTCAGGCGGTACAGCCCCTCCTTGAGCGCGAAGACGCCGATCGCCGTCTCGCGCGGCGTGAAGCCGAGGCGGGCGCGCGCGGCCGAGACGTCGGCGAGGATGCCCCGGAGCTGGTCGAACGCGGCGTCCGACAGCACCGTGGCGCCCGCCCTCAGCCCGTCGAGCAGCGCGTCGAGGATGTCGGACTGCTCGCGCTCGAGCTCGCCGCGCGTGGTCCGGCCGCGCAGCTCGGCGGCGGCTGCCTCGAGCCAGGCGGCACGGACCGTGTCGGCGTGGTCCTCGAGGGTGCGGACGAGGGTGTCGGTGGCGACGGGGGGCATCGCAGGGCTCCTTCCAGGAGGGCGCGACCGGCCGTGGACGCACGGGGTCGCGGGAAGTCTACGCAGGCGTAGGTACGGCGCCTGTCGAGGCGCCGTGACGCCGGTCTCAGACGCGCAGGTCCAGGTAGCGCGTGATGAGCTCGGCGGTCGACGGGTCCTGCGCGTCGAGGGCGTCCGCGTCGCCCGTCAGCGCCGGCGCGATCTCGAGCGCGAGCTTCTTGCCGAGCTCGACGCCCCACTGGTCGAAGCTGTCGATGCCCCACACGACGCCCTGGACGAACGTGATGTGCTCGTACAGCGCGACGAGCTGGCCGAGCACGCTCGGGGTGAGCGCGGGCGCGAGGATTGACGTCGTCGGGCGGTTGCCGGGGAACGTCCGGGCGCTGACGAGCGACTCGTCCGTGCCCTCCGCGCGCACCTCGTCCGCCGTCCTGCCGAACGCGAGCGCCTTGGTCTGCGCGAAGAAGTTCGCGAGGAACAGGCTGTGCACGTCGGTGCCGGGCTCGACCGCGCCGCCGTCGCCCACGGCGTCGACGAGCGGGTGCGCCGGGTTCGCGACGGCGATGAAGTCGGCGGGGATGAGACGCGTGCCCTGGTGGATGAGCTGGTAGAACGCGTGCTGGCCGTTCGTGCCCGGCTCGCCCCAGAAGATCTCGCCGGTCTGCGTGGTCACCGGGGAGCCGTCCCAGCGCACGCGCTTGCCGTTGGACTCCATCGTCAGCTGCTGCAGGTACGCGGGGAAGCGGTGCAGGTACTGCGCGTAGGGCAGGACGGCGTGCGTGTGCGCGTCGAGGAAGTTGACGTACCAGACGTTGAGCAGGCCCATGAGCACGGGCACGTTGCGCGCGAACGGCGTCGTGCGCACGTGCTCGTCCATCGCGTGGAAGCCCGCGAGGAGCTCGGCGAAGCGCTCCGGGCCGATCGCGATCGCGAGCGACGTACCGATCGCCGAGTCGAGCGAGTAGCGGCCGCCGACCCAGTCCCAGAAGCCGAACGCGTTCTGCGGGTCGATGCCGAACGCCTCGACCTTGTCGAGCGCCGTCGACACCGCGACGAAGTGCTTCGACACGGCCTCGCGCCGGGCGGCGTCCTCGTCGTCGCCGGTCCCGAGCGCGCCGAGCTCCGCGAGCCCCGTCCACAGCCAGTCGCGCGCGAGCCGCGCGTTGGTCAGCGTCTCGAGCGTGCTGAACGTCTTGGACGCGACGACGAACAGCGTCGTGCGGGGGTCGAGCCCCGCGGTCTTCTCCGCGAGGTCCGTCGGGTCGATGTTCGAGACGAACCGGACCTCGATGTCCTCGTGCTTGTACGGCAGCAGCGCCTCGTAGGCCATGACCGGGCCGAGGTCGGAGCCGCCGATGCCGATGTTGACGACCGTGCGCACGCGCTCGCCCGTCACGCCCGTCCACTCGCCCGAGCGGACGCGGTCCGCGAACTCGTAGACCTTGTGCAGCACCTCGTGCACGTCGGCGTCGACGTCCTGGCCGTCGACGACCAGGCGGGGGTCGTCACCCAGGGGCGCGGGCCGGCGCAGGGCGGTGTGCAGGACGGCGCGGTCCTCCGTGACGTTGATGTGGTCGCCGGCGAACATCGCGTCGAGCCGGCCGCCGAGGTCGACCTCGTCGGCGAGGCGCACGAGGAGCTCGAGCGTCTCGTCCGTGACGAGGTTCTTCGACAGGTCGACCGTGAGGTCCGCCGCCTGGTGCGTGAGGCGCGGCGCGCGGTCCGGGTCGGCCGCGAACCAGCCGCGCAGGTCCGGGACGAACGCGTCGCGGTGCGCGGTCAGCGCGTCCCAGGACGGGGTCGTGGTGGCGTCGACGGGCGGAGGCACGGGCGAGGAGGTCATGCGGACCAACCTAGTGACCGAGGGCCCCGCGCGCCCACCCGTCCGTCGGTCACGGCCGGCGGGCCGTCCGTCCCCCGGGCGGCGCGACGTCGGGGGAGGCACCACCATGGACGCGTGGCGCGAGGGGCGCGCCGCGGGACGGAGGAGACATGGCCGAGGTGCTGCTGTTCCACCACGCCCTGGGCGTCACGCCCGGCGTCGAGGAGACGGCACGGGTGCTGCGCGACGCCGGGAACGTGGTCCACGTGGCCGACCTGTTCGGCGGCGAGACGTTCGCGTCCCTCGAGGAGGGCGTCGACCACGCCGAGGAGCTGGGGTTCGGCACGCTCCTCGAGCGCGGTCAGGCGGCGGCCGAGGACCTCCCGCCCGGCCTCGTCTACGTCGGGATCTCGCTGGGGGTGCTGCCCGCGCAGGCGCTCGCGCAGACGCGGCCGGGCGCGAAGGGCGCCGTGCTCCTCGAGGCCTGCATCCCCGTCTCGGAGTTCGGCGAGGAGTGGCCCGCGGAGGTGCCCGTGCAGGTGCACGGCATGGACGCCGACCCGTTCTTCGCGGGGGAGGGCGACATCGACGCCGCGCGCGACCTCGTCGACGCGAGCCAGGACGCCGAGCTGTTCCTCTACCCGGGCGACCGCCACCTGTTCACGGACCCGAGCCTGCCGTCGTACGAGCCGGAGGCCGCCGCGCTCGTCACCGAGCGCGTCGTCCGGTTCCTCGACGGCATCCGCTGAGCGGCCGGCCCGCGGGACGCGGGCCGGCCGCTGCTCAGCGGGCCGCTGGCGCCGGGCCGGCGGGGTCGTCGAGCCGCAGCTGCCACTCGGCGTCGACGCTCGTGGGCGCGAACCCGAGCGCGACGTTGATCGCGAGCATGTGGTCGTTCTCCTGCGCGTTCCACGTGTGCACGCGGCGCGACGTCGGCCGGGCGCGGGCCAGCTCGTCGAGCACCGCGACCTTGACGAGCATCCCGAGGCTCTTCCCGCGGTGCTCGCGCAGCACGAGCGTGTCCTCCTGGTAGACGACCTCGGGCTTGTCGTGCGGGTAGGACACCATCGAGAAGCCCGCGAGCGTGCCCGTGGGCACGTGCTCCGCGGCGGCGATCACGAAGCCCTGCCCGCGGTCGTGGATGTCCTGCACCGTCGTGCGCACGCGCTGGGCGTCCCACGGGTCCTCCTCGATCTCGAGGCCCGCGTTCGGCGCGTCGGTGCTCATGCGCGTCTCGAGGACCGCGAGCTGGTCGAGCCACTCCTCCGGCACGTCGTCCGTCCAGACGTGGACGCGGTAGTCCGCGGCGCGCTCCGTCGCCGCGGCGCGCAGCGGGTCGAGGCGGTCCGCCGGCACCGGCAGCTCGAGCATCGAGTGCCGCTGGACCTGCTCGAGCGTGAAGCCGCGGTCGAGCACGAACCGCGTCGCGGCGGCGTCGCGGGGGACACGACCGCTGCCCGTGGGCGCCTCGATCGCGCCGGGGCCGGGCGGCGGCTCGGGCGCGAACGACGAGTCGCCCTGGATGACGCGGCGCCCCGCGCCGCGGGCGATCGCGAGCGCGTCCCCCCACAGCGCCGTCCCGACGCCGCGACGCCGGTGCTCGGGGTGCACGGCCACGTGGACGAGCGCCATGTGCGTGTTGCCCTCCAGCGGCAGCGACACCATCGAGCGCCCCACGACGTCCTCGGGGCGCGCCGGGCTGCCGGGCTCCGCGCCGTCCGCGACGGCCACGCGGCGCACCGTGCGCCGGTAGTCGCCGCTCGCCACGGTGTTGACCACGGTCCCCGCGTCGAGCGACAGGTCCGTGTGCCCGTACACCTGCGCGTCGATCGCCTCGCTCACGAGGACGCTGCCGTGCACGGCCCACGCCTCCGGCGCGTCCAGGTCCACGGGTACCTGGACGGTCTCGATCCGCAGGCGCCACCCGGCCTTCGTCGCCACCTCCGTGGCGTCCGTCGTGGCGGGCTCGTCCCGGTCCCTCGTGCCCGTGCGCTCGCTCATGCGTCCCTCTCCTCGTCGACCGTCTCGGCCGCCGGACCGGCGCCGAGGATCCTCCTCTGCCAGGACGCCCACGTCCCCGCGGGCCGGAAGCCGAGCGCGACGTTGATGGCGAGCATGTGCGTGTTCTCCTCGGCGTTGCCCGTGTGCACGCGCCGGGACCCGGGCCGCGCATCGCGCAGCGCCACGAGGTTGACGACCTTGACGTGCATCCCCAGCCGCCGGCCCCGGTGCTCGCGCAGGACGAGCGTGTCCTCCTGGAGCACGACCGCGGGGCGGTCCTGCGGCAGCTCGAGCACCGTGAACGCCGCGAGCGTGCGCGTCGGCACGTGCTCGGCCACGGTCATGAGGAAGCCGTGGCGCGTGCTGCGCAGCTGGTCCACCCACGTCCGGACGCGGCGCGCGTCCCACGGGTCCTCGCCGTAGTCGACGCCGCCGACCGGCGCGTCCGTGCTCATGCGCGTGAACAGCAGCGCGACCTGGTCGGCCCGCTCGTCGGGGACGGCGTCGGTCCACGTGTGCGTGCGGTAGTCGTCCCCGACGGCGGCGCGCGCGTCGGCGCCGTGACGTTCGAGGACGCCGGCCGGCAGCGGCAGGTCGAGGACCGAGTGCCGGTCGACCTGCTCGAGCGCATACCCGTGCGCGAGCGCCAGGCGGGCTCCCGGCGCGTCCGCGGGGACGCGGCCCGACCCGGTCGTCGCCACGAGCGCTCCCGGGCCGGCCGGCGGCTCGGAGCCGTGCTCCGTCGTCGAGTACAGCACCGTGCGTCCCGCGTCGAGGGCGAGACGCTCGCCGAGCGCGAGCAGCGCCGAGCCGATGCCCTGCCGGCGCGCCGCGGGGCGCACGAACGGGTAGACCTCCGCCAGGTGGGTGTTGCTCGTCACCGGCAGGCACAGGAACAGGTGGCCGACGACGTCGTCCGCCGCGGGCGGTGCCGCGCCGTCCGCACGGGCGGCGTCGAGCGCGGCGTCGCGCACCACGACGAAGCGCCGCTTGTGCGCGTACTCCTGGATCCGCATGCCCGTCACGACGTCGGCCGGCGCGAGCGCCATGTCGTCGTGGCCGTGCGTCTCGCGCTGGACCTCCGCGTCGACGTCCGCGACCGCGCGGTACGCCCACGCGCCGGGCGCGTCGACGTCGTCGGCGTGCGGCGCCTCCACGAGGACGAACCCCGGCGGGAGCCCGGTGCCGGGCAGCGGGGTCGTGACGCTGGTCATAGGGGTCAGCGTGCCGGGGCCGTGCGCCGTCGTCCACGGTTTTGCGCCCCGGGCGCGCACGCGAGAGCGGCCCGGTCCTCGGGGGACCGGGCCGCTCTCGTGACGCCTCGGCCGTCGTGGACGGCCGGTGAGGGCGTGTCAGGCGCGCTTGCGGTTGGTGAACCACGACCAGATGAGGACCACGATGATCGACCCGAGGAGCGCGAAGCCCCACGTGCCCAGGTCGAAGAACTCCTCGTTGACGTTCGTGCCGAACACGGCGGAGGCGATGAACCCGCCCAGCAGCGCACCCAGGACGCCGAGGATCAGGGTGATGATCCATCCGCCCTTCTGCTTGCCCGGGACGATGGCGCGAGCGATCGCGCCCATGATGAGGCCGATGACGATCCAGCCGATGATGCCCATCTCTGTCTCCTTCTCCCTCGGTGAGGAATACAGGACTATCCGGAGATTTCCCTCCGAACGACCTGGGAACGACGTTTCCACGAGAAGAGCCGGTTCGCACGCCGAACTGCGAAGATCCCGTGGTCAGCGGGACTTTCGTAGGCTCGGGGAGTGACGAGCGAGACGACGAGCGCCCGCGTCGACAGCTGGCTCTGGGCGGTGCGCGTGTTCAAGAGCCGGTCGCAGGCGACCGCCGCCGTGAAGGCCGGGCACGTGCGCGTCAACGACGAGCGCGCGAAGCCGGCGACCAACGTCAAGGTCGGGGACCGCGTCGTCGTGCGGGGCGGCCTCGTGGAGAAGGTGCTCGTCGTCGAGAAGGTGCTCGTCAAGCGCGTCTCCGCGCCGCTCGCCGCCGAGGCCGTGACCGACCAGAGCCCGCCCCCGCCGCCGCGCGAGCTCGCCGTCCCGCTCGCCGTGCGCGACCGCGGCGCGGGCC
>NZ_LWGL01000142.1 GCF_001722485.1 Cellulosimicrobium cellulans
GACCGCGTTCTGCATGTACGGCGAGACCTGGTCCAGCGGGACCACGATGCGGTTCTCCGTGTAGAAGGTCGCGAGCAGCGTCGTGCCGTCGTTGGCGTAGACGCGCGACTGCTCCGCGAGCGACCCGGACGGCCTCGTCGCGACGCCCGTCGAGACGCTCGCGCGCGACACGGCGGCCGGGACGGGCGTGCCCGCGGACGTCGCCCGTGTCGCAGCGGAGGTCGTCGAGCGCGGCGCGGGCGTCGTGTACGTCGGCCTGCCTCGCCACCTGTCCGGGACCGAGGGAGCGGCCGCCCAGGAGGCGCGGGCGTACGCTGGGACGGTGGCACGCGCCGTGGCTCCGGTCCCGGTGCACCTCGTGGACGAGCGGATGACGACGGTCAGCGCCCACCAGGCCCTGCACGCGGCGGGTCGTAAGGGACGCAAGCACCGCAGCGTCGTGGACCAGGCGGCCGCCGTTATCATCCTGCAGACCGCCCTCGACGCCGAGAGAGGCGCCGGGGTCCGTGCCGGAGAACCTGTAGACCCGACAGGAGACCACCGACCGTGACCGACCTGTTCGACCGACCCGCCGTGCGCGGCGAAGAGCCCCCCACGCGTTCGTCGCGCTCGGAGCAGCGTGCGCGCCGCGCGGCGAGGAAGCGCCGGCAGCGACGCCGTCGTCGTGCGCTCGTCGTCCTCCTCGTGTCGGTCCTCGTGGTCGGCGGCGCGGGCTACGTCATCGCGACCAACGCGACGAACCTGTTCGGGTTCGACAACCCGCTCGAGGCGAAGGACTTCGAGGGGCCGGGCACCGACCCCGTCGACGTGACGATCGAGGAGGGGTCCACGGGCCGCGACATGGGCGCGACGCTCGTGGAAGCGGGCGTCGTCGCCAGCACGGCCGCGTTCGTCAAGGCCTTCGAGGACAACCCGAACGCCGGGACGATCCAGCCGGGCACGCACACGCTGCTCACGGGCATGAACGCCGAGGACGCGGTCGCGCGCCTCGTCGCGAACGACAGCCGGGTCGAGACGAAGCTCACCTTCCCCGAGGGGTGGACCGTGCAGCAGGTCCTCGAGCGCGCCTCGTCGGTGACGGGCATCCCGCTCGCCGAGTTCGAGACCGCGATGGCGGACACCGCGGCGACGGGCCTGCCGGCCGAGGCGAACGGGAACTACGAGGGCTGGCTGTTCCCGACGACGTACGTCCTCCAGCCGGACGAGGTCACGGCGGTCGGCATCATCCAGCGGATGGTGAGCCAGACGGTCATGAAGTTCGACGAGGCCGGCGTGCCCGCGGCGGATCGGCAGTCGGTGCTCATCAAGGCGTCGCTCATCGAGCGCGAGGCCAAGTACGCCCCCGATCGTCCGAAGATGGCACAGGCCATCGAGAACCGGCTCGAGGACGGGATGCCCCTCGAGATCGACGCCGCCGTCGCGTACGGGGCGAACAAGCCGGGTACGGAGCTCACGCGTGCGGACCTGGACGACGCGTCGAACCCGTACAACACCTACGAGCACCAGGGTCTGCCGCCCTCGCCGATCGCCAATCCCGGATCGGAGTCGGTCCAAGCCGTGCTCAACCCGGAGCCGGGCACGTGGATCTTCTGGACCGCGGTCAACCTCGACACCGGGGAGACGAAGTTCGCGACGACCTACGCTGAGCACCAGCAGAACGTCGCCGAGCTGCGTGCCTGGCAGGAAGCGAACGGCGGGTGACGGGTCAGGCTCAGGGCCGTCGCGCCGCCGTCCTCGGCCACCCCGTCGCGCACTCCCTCTCGCCCGTCCTGCACCGGGCCGCGTACGCCGCGCTCGGTCTGGACGACTGGCGGTACGACGCGGTCGACACGACGGAGGAGCAGCTCCCGGCGCTCGTCGCGTCGCTCGACGCGACGTGGGCGGGGCTGAGCCTGACGATGCCGCTCAAGCACGCGGTGATCCCGCTGCTCGACCACGTCGAGCCGCTCGCCGAGGCCGTGGGCGCGGTGAACACGCTCGTCGTCCAGCCGGTGGGCTCGGGTCGCCCGACCTTCGTCGGGGCCAACACGGACGTGCACGGGCTGGTCGCCGCGCTTCGCGAGGGGTTCGAGGCGCTCGGGGCACGCGCCGGGCGGCAGGCGGCGTCGGACGCCGCGCTGACGCCGGGGCCCGCCGGTGAGGTGCGCTCCGCCGTCGTGATCGGGGGAGGGGCGACCGCCGCGTCGACCCTCGCCGCGCTCGCCGAGCTGGGCTGCACGTCGCCCACGGTGCTGGTCCGGTCGCTCGGCCGCGCCGGCGGTCTGCAGCGTGCCGCGCACCGCATGGGCGTCGAGCCCCGGTTCGAGGTGCTCGACGTCGCGGCGTCGCGCCTCGTCGAGCTGCTCGTCGCGGCCGACGTCGTCGTCTCCACGCTCCCGGCGCACGCCGCCGACCCGGTCGCGGACGCGCTCGCCCGCGCCGGCGCCATGCCCGCGGGCGTGCTGCTCGACGTCGCCTACGACCCGCGCCCGAGCGCGCTGACGCTCGCGTGGACCGCCGGTGGCGAGGGCGAGGCCGTCGGGGGCGAGCGCATGCTCCTGCACCAGGCGGTCGAGCAGGTGCGTCTCATGACGGGCCGGCCCGCGCCGCTCGCCGCGATGGACGCCGCGCTCGGCGCAGCCCTCGTCGGCGTCTGACGGGTCAGGCGAAGGCGTAGGCCGCGAGCACGGCGTCCCCGGCGAGCACGCCGAGGGCGGCGCCGAGCACCATGAAGGGGCCGAACGGTACCGCGGTGGTCCGTGACGCCCGGCGCAGCGCGAGCAGCGCGACCGCCCACGCACCGCCCAGGAGGAACGGCACGAGGAGCCCGACGACGAGCGCCGACCATCCGAACCACCCGAGGGCGGTGCCGAGGAGCCCGGCGAGCTTGACGTCGCCGAACCCGAGCCCGGGCGGGTAGGCGAGGCGGAGGGCGGCGTACGCGGTGAACGCGACGGCCCCGCCGGCGCCCGCGCGCACCAGGTTCGCGACGTCACCTGTGACCAGACCGGCGACGGCGAGCAGGAGCAGCGATCCCGCCCACGCGGGCAGCACGATCGCGTCGGGGAGGCGGTGCGTGCGGGCGTCGACCACCGAGAGGACCGCCGCGGCGACGGCGACGAGCACGACGGCGGGCGTGTGCCACGCCGGCCCGGACCACCACGCTGCCGCCGCGCCGGCGGCCAAGGCCATCACGGCGCCCGTCCGTCCGCCGACGCGGATCTCCGTGCGGAGGCGCACGCGCCAGGGGTCGCGGGCGACGACGGTCGACTGGGTCACGCGGGCACGCTAGCGGACCGCGCGGGCGCGACGGTCGTCGTCCACAGGAGCGCGGCGAGGGAGCGGTCCGCAGTGCGGGCGGCTCCCGGCCGGCGCCCGCGCGCGTGGGAGGATGGCGCCCATGCTGCGTTGGTTGACATCGGGTGAGTCGCACGGTCAGGCGCTGGTCGGGATCCTCGACGGGCTGCCGGCGGGCGTCGAGCTCACGACGGCCGACGTGCAGGCCGCCCTCTCGCGCCGTCGGCTCGGGTACGGGCGCGGGTCGCGGCAGAAGTTCGAGCAGGACGAGCTGCGCATCCTCGGCGGTCTGCGCCACGGCGTCACGCAGGGCGGGCCGCTCGCGATGGAGATCGCGAACTCGGAGTGGCCGAAGTGGGTCGACGTCATGTCCTCCGACCCGGTGCCGCCCGAGGCGCTGCTCAAGGACGCCGGGACGGGCGACCAGCGCGAGATCGCGCGCAATCGCCCCCTGACCCGGCCGCGTCCCGGGCACGCGGACCTCGTGGGCATGCGCAAGTACGGCTTCGACGACGCCCGCCCGGTGCTCGAGCGCGCGTCCGCGCGCGAGACCGCGACCCGCGTCGCGCTCGGCACGGCCGCGGCGAAGTTCCTCGAGCAGGCGCTCGGCGTGCAGCTCGTCTCGCACGTCGTCGCGATCGGGCCCGTCGAGGTGCCCGAGGATGCCCCGGCGCCCGGCCCCGACGACGTCGCCGCGCTGGACGCCGACCCCGTGCGCTGCTTCGACCCCGCGACGAGCGCCGCCATGGTCGCCGAGATCGACGACTGCCAGAAGGCTGGGGACACGCTCGGCGGGGTCGTCGAGGTGCTCGCGTACGGGGTGCCGTCGGGCATCGGTACGTACGCCCAGAGCGACCGCCGTCTCGACGCGCGGCTCGCCGCGGTGCTCATGGGCATCCAGGCGATCAAGGGCGTCGAGGTCGGCGACGGCTTCCGCACCGCACGCCGCCGCGGCTCGGCCGCCCACGACGAGATCGAGCGCACGTCCGACGGGCGGATCGCCCGCCGGAGCAACCGCGCCGGCGGCGTCGAGGGCGGCATGAGCAACGGTGAGGTCGTGCGCGTGCGCGCCGCTATGAAGCCCATCTCGACGGTGCCCCGCGCGCTCGCGACCGTCGACGTCGCCACGGGCGCGCCCGCCACGGCCCAGCACCAGCGCTCCGACGTGTGCGCGGTGCCGCCGGCCGCGGTCGTCGCCGAGGCCATGGTCGCGCTCGTGCTCGCCGAGCAGGCGCTCGAGAAGTTCGGCGGCGACTCCGTCGCCGAGGTCCGCCGCAACGCCGAGTCCTACCTCGCCGCGGTGCCGGAGCTGCAGCGCTGATGAGCCCCGTCGCCCCCGGCACCCGCCCGGTCGTCGTGCTGCTCGGCCCGCCCGGCAGCGGCAAGTCGACCGTCGCCCGCCACCTCGCGGACACGCTCGGGCTCGCGCAGCGCGACACCGACACCGACGTCGAGCGCGTCGCCGGTATGCCCGTCGCCGACATCTTCGTCGAGCACGGCGAGCCGCACTTCCGCGCCCTCGAGCGCGAGGCGGTCACGACGGCGCTCGCCACCCACGACGGCGTCCTCGCCCTCGGCGGCGGCGCCGTCCTCGACGAGCACTCTCAGGCCGCGCTGGAGTCGTACGCCGCGGCGGGCGGCGTCGTCGTCTTCCTCGACGTGAGCCTCGCGCACGCCGCGCCCCGTGTCGGCTTCAACCAGTCGCGCCCGCTGCTGCTCGGCAACCCCCGCGCCCGCTGGGCGGCCCTCATGGAGGAACGCCGTCCGGTCTACGAGCGCCTCGCGACGCTGCGCGTCGACACCGACGCGCGCACGCCCGCGCAGGTCGCGGCGGAGATCGCCGCCCATCTCGACGCCCGCGCCGACCGTCTCGACGCCGCTCACCCCGACGCCGCCACCGCGGCGCGCACCGCCCCCGGCACGACCACGGAGGACCCCGCGTGACCCACGAGCCCGTCGACCCCCCGGCCCCCGGCCAGGACCCGCAGGAGCCCGCGGCCACGCGCGTGCGCGTGGCGGGCGAGCACCCCTACGACGTCGTCGTCGGCCGGCACCTGCTCGGCGAGCTGCCCGCGATGCTCGGCGACCGTGTCCGGCGCGTGCTCGTCGTGCACCCCGCGGCGCTCGCCGCGACGGCCGAGGTGATCCACGAGGACCTCAAGGCGTCGGGGTACGACGCGTACGTCGCGGAGGTGCCCGACGCCGAGGAGGCGAAGACGGCGCAGGTCGCCGCGTTCCTGTGGGGCGTGCTCGGCCAGGCCGACTTCACGCGCTCGGACGCGGTCGTCACGGTCGGCGGCGGCGCCACGACGGACCTGGGCGGGTTCGTCGCCGCGACGTGGCTGCGCGGGGTGCGGGTCGTGCACGTGCCGACGACGCTGCTCGCGATGGTCGACGCGGCGGTCGGCGGCAAGACGGGGATCAACACGGCCGAGGGCAAGAACCTCGTCGGCGCGTTCCACCCGCCCGCCGGGGTGCTGTGCGACCTGGCGGCCCTGGAGTCGCTCGGGCGCTGGGACTTCGTGGCCGGTCTCGCGGAGGTCGTCAAGACCGGTTTCATCGCCGACGAGCGGATCCTCAAGCTCGTGGAGGAGCACGCCGACGCGCTGCGCGAGTGGGGCGTGCGCCCGACGACGCCCGAGACGTGGGCCGTGGTCGCCGAGCTCGTCGAGCGGTCGGTGGCGGTCAAGGCGCGGGTGGTGGGGGAGGACCTCACGGAGGCCGGGCTGCGGGAGATCCTCAACTACGGCCACACGCTCGGGCACGCGGTCGAGCTCACCGAGCGGTACCAGTGGCGGCACGGGGCGGCGGTGTCCGTCGGCATGGTGTTCGCGGCCGAGCTCGCGCGCCTCGCGGGCAAGCTCGACGACGACGTCGTCGAGCGGCACCGCACGATCCTCGGCTCCCTCGGCCTGCCGCTGACGTACCGGGGGGACCGGTGGGAGCGGCTGCTGTCCGCGATGCGCCGCGACAAGAAGGCGCGGGGCGACCTGCTGCGGTTCGTCGTGCTCGACGGTGTGGGCCGTCCCACCCGCCTCGAGGGGCCGGACCCCACGCTCCTCGCCGCGGCCTACGCCGAGATCAGCGCGGACGCCCCGACGGGCCGGGGCCCGATCGCCCTATAGCACCCGGCTCCGACCGCCCGGATCGCGACACGCCGCACCGGGCGACGCGTCCACCTGCCGACGCTCGCTAGCGTCTGGCCCGACGCCGACGCCGACGAGGTCGGCTCGGGTGCCAGACGGAGGAGCCGTCGATGGACGCGACGAGCACGAGCTGGGCAGGGCACGACGGGACGCCGCAGGACGGCACGCGCCCGCGCAGGCCGGGGCGCCCCCGGTCGGGACGGTCACGACGGTCGGGAGTCGCGGCCGGTGCGGTCGTCGTCGCCGTCGCGCTGACGGTCGCGGCGTGCACGTCCGCGCCGGCGCGGGCACCGGGGATCTCTCCGGGTGCGGGGGCGAGCACGGCGGTCCCCGCCCCGCGAGCGGGGCAGCAGGACCCGGCGACCCTGCCGGCGGACGCTGCACCCACCGCGCCCGCCGCGTCGCCTGCGCCCGCCCCGCGCTCCGACCCCAGCCCCACGGAGCCGGCCCGTGCCGCGACCAACGTGCCGATGAGGGCAGTCGCGCCGGGCGAGCAGCCGCCGCAGTTCGTCCTCTTCTCGTTCGACGGCGCCGGCTGGCACGACCGCTGGCACGAGTTCATGACCGCGGCCGACCAGGTGGACGCGCGGTTCACCGGCTCCCTCACGGGGATCTACCTGCTCACCGACGACCACCGAGACGCCTACACCGGCCCGGGGCACGCGCCGGGCCGGGCGTCGGTCGGGTTCGGCGGGTCGCCGGAGACGGTCGTGCAGCTCGTGCACGACCTCAACGAGGCGCACGCGCGCGGGCACGAGATCGGCACCCACTACAACGGGCACTTCTGCTCCGACAACCCTCCCGGCGGCAACCAGTGGACGGCAGCCGACTGGCAGGCGGAGCTGGACCAGTTCTTCACGTTCCTCGCCGACTGGGACACGATCAACCAGATCGAGGGCGCCCCGGAGCTCGTGGTGACGGCGCAGGACGTCACGGGCGGGCGGACGCCGTGCCTCGAGGGCGTGTGGCCCGACATCTCCCAGGCGTGGGCCGCGCACGGCATGACGTACGACTCGTCGAAGGTCTCGGGCGGCATCGCGTGGCCCCGCGTCGAGGACGGGGTGTGGCAGTTCCCGATCCCGACCGTGCAGTCCCCGGCGTTCGGCACCGTGCTCGCGACGGACTACAACTTCTGGGTCAAGGCCAACGGCGGCGTCGACGACCCGGGCGCCGCCGAGACGATGCGGGCCGGCACGCTCGACACGTACCGCCACATGTACGCCGTCGCGCGCGACGGCAACCGGGCCCCGGTCGTCGTGGCGAACCACTTCAACCGGTGGAGCGGGAACGCGTTCAACCCGGCGGCACGCGACTTCATGCTCGAGGTGTGCGACGACGAGGGGACGGTCTGCGCCACCTACTCCGACGTCGTCGCGTGGCTCGAGCTGCAGGACCCCGCGGTGCTCGCCGAGCTGCAGGCCCGCCCGCCCGTGTCCTGACCCGCCCGCGGGGTCAGGGCGTGGTGCCCGGCCACAGGCCGCGGCGTGCGAGCACGTCCCGCAGCACGTCGGCGCGGTCGGTGACGAGCCCGTCGACGCCCAGGTCAAGGAGCCGCTCCATGTCGGCGGGCTCGTTGACCGTCCACACGTGCACCTGGCGGCCCGCCGCGTGCACCGCGTCGACGAACCGCGCGTCGACCACGCGCACGCGGCCCGAGCGCTCGGGCACCTGGACGCAGTCCACGGCGTGCAGCGCCGCCCGGACGGCGCCGGTGCGCCCGCCCGCGACGCGCGCGCCCACGACCGCCGCCGCGACCTCCGGCCGGCCGGCCGACGTCGCCACGCGCCGCGAGAGCC
>NZ_LWGL01000143.1 GCF_001722485.1 Cellulosimicrobium cellulans
GTCGGGCCGATGACGACCGGCCCGGGGCCGAAGCGGGGGAGCAGCGACGCCGCCGCGGCCTGCAGGTCACCCTCCCCGCCGAGCACCAGCACGAGCCGGTCGCCGTGGATGCCGACGAGCGCGTCGCCCGCCGCCCGGCGCGTGGCGCGCCGCAGCTCGGCCGTGCGGACCTCGTCGAGCGCCGCCGTCGTCGTCCCCGCCACGACGAGGGTCGAGCCGCGACCGCCCCAGCCCAGCGCGGACACGCGCGAGCGCAGCGAGTCGTCGCCGTCGCCGCGGACCAGCGCGTCGACGACGAGGGCCTCGAGCCGGGCGTCCCACGCCCCGCGCACCTCCGCGGCCCGGGCGTACACCTCGGCGGCCGAGAACGCGACCTCGCGCGAGTAGCGCAGCACCGCCTCGCGCAGGTCCCGCTCGCCCCCGGGCGCCGCGAGCTGGTCGGAGTGCGCCTCGACCACCTCGACGACGATCCGCACGAGCTGCAGCGTGTTCTGCAGCGAGATCGACCGCGTGAGCTCGGGCGGCGCCGCGGCGAAGATCTCGCTCACGCCGTGCGGGGGCGCCTTCGGGTCGGCGTACCACGACACGAACGCCGTGATGCCCGACTGCGCGACCAGGCCGACGTACGAGCGGTCCTCCGCGGGCAGCTCGCGGTACCAGCGGATCTCCTCGTCGAGGCGGCGCAGGGCCGCGGCCATGAGCAGGCCGCTGCCGTCGCGCAGGCGCTGGAGGTTGTCGGCGTTGCCCGCGGTACCGGGGGTGCCGGGCCGCCCGGAGGCGGGCGTGGAGGTCGCCGTCACGCACCGAGCATACGGGCGGCCGTTGTGGACAGTCCACAAACCGGGTGAGGGCTCCGGTGAGCGGTTAGGGTCGGGTCATGGCTCTCATGCCCCGTCTGCGCCAGCTCATGCGACGTCCGACGTCCGCGTCGACCGTCGGCACGCGCCGTCCCAGGTCGGGCGAGAAGCGCGGTGACACCGTCCACGAGGACGCCCTGCGCGCGATGCTCGTCGACGACCCGAACGACGAGCGCGCCTTCCGCGCGCTCGCCGAGCTCGTCCGCCGTCGTGCGGCCGAGGGACCGCCGACCGACGACCCGCTCTCCGCGCCCGTCGACGAGACCGAGAAGCAGCGGGCCGCGGACCTCGCGGTCTGGGCGCTCGCCGAGGAGCTCGCCGGGCACCCTCGCGGCTGGTACCCGCTCATCGAGCTGGGACGGCTGTCGATCGACGACGACCAGGAGGCGGCGCTGCGCCGCTTCGCCACGGCGGCCGAGCGCGACCACACCGGTCGTGCGCTCGCGCAGGGGATGGAGGTGCTGCGCGAGGCGGGCCTGCCGAGCGAGGCGCTGGGCCTCGGCGTCGGGCACTGGCGGGCGCGCGAGCACGAGCCCGAGGTGGGCCGACAGCTCGTGCTCGCCGCGATCGAGGCGGACCGCCCGCTCGAGGCCCGGCAGCACCTCGAGTCGCTGACCTCGTACCAGGACCCGGACGCCGTGGCGGCCCTGCGGGCGGAGCTCGAGCGCGCCGTCGCGCAGGCCGAGCAGCACCGCTCGGGCACGTAGCACACCCGGCCCGTCGCGAACCCGGCACGCACGACGACGGCCGGTCACCTCCTGCGGGAGGTGACCGGCCGTCGTCGTGCCGGGGTCAGGCCGTGGGCCGGACCGGAGCCGTCAGGACTCCCCGCCGGCGTTGCCGGACGTGCCGGCGGTGACGTCGAGGAGGCGGTACTTCTCGATCGCCTTGGCCGACGCGTCCGCGGGCACCTTGCCCTGGCGGGCGAGCGCCTGCAGGGTGCGCACCACGACCGAGGGGCCGTCGATCTTGAAGTGGCGGCGGGCCGCGGCGCGCGTGTCCGAGAAGCCGAAGCCGTCGGCGCCGAGCACCTCGTAGTCGCCGGGGACCCACTTGCGGATCTGGTCGGGCACCAGGTGGTCGTAGTCGCTCGTGGCGACGAACGGACCCTCGGCACCCTGCAGCTTCGCGGTCACGTACGGCGTGCGCGCCTCGGACGTCGGGTCGAGGAACGCGGCCTGGTCCGCGGCGAGCGCGTCGCGACGGAGCTCGTTCCAGCTCGTCACGCTCCACACGTCGGCCGACACGCCCCAGTCCTCCTTGAGGAGCTGCTGCGCCTCGAGCGCCCACGGCACGCCCACGCCGGAGGCGAGGAGCTGCGCCTTGGGGCCCTCGGCGTCCGAGACGGACACGCGGTGGATGCCGCGCAGGATGCCCTCGACGTCGACGTCCTCCGGCTCGGCCGGCTGGACCATCGGCTCGTTGTAGACCGTCAGGTAGTACATGACGTTCTGGTCGCGGCCGTCCGAGCCGTCGCCGTACATGCGCTGCATGCCGTCGCGCACGATGTGGCGGATCTCGTAGCCGTACGCCGGGTCGTACTGGACGATCGCGGTGTTGGTGCCCGCGAGCAGCGGCGAGTGGCCGTCGGCGTGCTGTAGGCCCTCGCCCGTCAGCGTGGTGCGGCCCGCGGTGGCGCCGATGATGAAACCGCGCGTGAGCTGGTCGCCCGCCGCCCAGAACTGGTCGCCGGTCCGCTGGAACCCGAACATCGAGTAGAAGATGTAGACCGGCACCATGACCTCGCCCTGCGTGGCGTAGGAGGTGCCGACCGACTGGAACGCGGCGGCGGAGCCGGCCTCGTTGATGCCGGTGTGCATGATCTGCCCGGCCTCGGACTCCTTGTAGCTCAGCATGAGCTCGCGGTCCACGGCGAGGTAGTGCTGACCCTGCGTGTTGAAGATCTTCGCCGAGGGGAAGATCGAGTCCAGGCCGAACGTGCGCGCCTCGTCCGGGATGATCGGCACGATGCGCTTGCCGAACTCCTTGTCCTTGATGAGGTCCTTGAGGAGGCGCACGAAGGCCATCGTCGACGCGACCTCCTGCTGCCCGGAGCCCTTCTTGAGGACCTCGTAGGCCTTCTCGTCGGGCAGCGTCACCGGGGCCGGCTTCGAGCGCCGCTCCGGGACGAACCCGCCGAGCTGGCGGCGGCGGTCGAGGAGGTACTGGATCTCCGGCGCGTCGGCACCCGGGTGGTAGTACGGCGGCTCGTAGGGGTTCGCCTCGAGCTCCGCGTCGCTGATCGGGATGCGCAGCGAGTCGCGCAGCACCTTGAGGTCGTCGAGCGCGACCTTCTTCATCTGGTGGGTCGCGTTGCGGCCGGCGAACTTCGGGCCGAGCGCGTAGCCCTTGACCGTGTGCGCGAGGATGACCGTCGGCTGGCCCGTGTGCGTGCGGGCCGCGTGGTAGGCCGCGTAGATCTTGCGGTAGTCGTGGCCGCCGCGCTTGAGGTTCCAGATGTCGTCGTCGGTCATGTTCTCGACGAGCGCCTTCGTGCGCGGGTCGCGGCCGAAGAAGTGCTCGCGGATGAACGCGCCGTTCTCCGCGCGGTACGTCTGGTAGTCGCCGTCGGGCGTCTCGTTCATGAGGTTGACGAGCGCGCGGTCCTTGTCGGCGTTGAGCAGGACGTCCCACTCGCGGCCCCAGATGACCTTGATGACGTTCCAGCCGGCGCCGCGGAACTGCGCCTCGAGCTCCTGGATGATCTTGCCGTTCCCGCGCACGGGGCCGTCGAGGCGCTGCAGGTTGCAGTTGACGACGAACGTGAGGTTGTCGAGCTGCTGCTGCGCCGCGAGCTGGAGCATGCCGCGCGACTCGGGCTCGTCCATCTCGCCGTCGCCGAGGAACGCCCACACGTCCTGCTGGCTCGTGTCCTTGATGCCGCGGTTGTGCAGGTACTTGTCGGTCCACGCCTGGTAGATGGCGCTCGCCGGGCCGAGGCCCATGGAGACCGTGGGGTACTCCCAGAAGTCCGGCATGAGGCGCGGGTGCGGGTAGGACGGCAGGCCGCCGGCCGGGTGCGACTTCTCCTGGCGGAACCCGTCGAGCTGGTCCGCCGAGAGACGGCCCTCGAGGAACGCGCGCGCGTACACGCCGGGGGAGGCGTGGCCCTGGAAGTAGACCTGGTCGCCGCCGCCGGGGTGGTCCTTGCCGCGGAAGAAGTGGTTGAGACCCACCTCGTACAGCGTCGCGACCGACGCGTAGGAGGAGATGTGGCCGCCGACGCCGATGCCGGGGCGCTGCGCGCGCGTGACCATGACGGCCGCGTTCCAGCGGATCCACGAGCGGTAGCGGCGCTCGAGCGCCTCGTCGCCGGGGAAGTACGGCTCCTCGTGCACGCCGATCGTGTTCACGTAGGGCGTGGTGTAGGAGGCGGGGACGGCGACGTTGCGCTCCCGGGCCCTCTTGAGCAGGTTCAGCAGGACGTAGCGGGCGCGCGGGCCCCCGCGGTCGTCGATCAGACCGTCGAGGGACTCGACCCACTCGCCGGTCTCGGCGGGGTCGATGTCCGGTACCTGGCTGAGCAGGCCGTTGATCAGCGGTCCGGTCTCGTCGTACGAAGCCACCAGCAACCTCATATCTCGTCGGATGCCGGACGCCGGCCGCGGGGTGCGCGCCCGGACGTCCGTCTCGGAGCCACTCCGGACGTGCGGCGGCGGCCGCTGGTGGGCGACCGTGCCTCGTCACGAGACCAGGGTGGTGATCCCATTGTGTTCTCATCCGGGCCCGAAGTCACACCAACGAGTGGTCAAGACGGCGTGATCTGGGCGACACGCGCGCCCGCGCGAGGTGCTGCGACACCGGGCGTGACGTGGCGGTCCACGGTGCGCGCGTTGCCAAGCAGCGCGTCGTGCGGTGGGCTACCTTTGCCAGACACGGCACACGGTGGTCCGCCACCGGCCGCCCGGAACCCGCCGAGCGGGCCGCGCGGTGGCCGGTGAGGACGTGGACGGACGAGGAAAGGAACGGCACGACTGTGACGGACACCGCAGGATCCCGCGGGGTGGACCGCCTGGGGTTCGCGCCCGGGAACGTGGTCCAGGAGTTCGGCTGGTCGGAGGACGTCGACGACGACCTGCGCGCCGACCTGGAGGAGCTCGTCGGCGGAGAGCTGGTCGACGAGGACTACGACGACGTGACCGACGGCGTGGTCGTGTGGTGGCGCGAGGGCGACGGCGACCTCACCGACACCCTCGTCGACGTCCAGACCGTCCTCGACGACGGCGGCCTCATCTGGGTGTTCACGCTCAAGCCGGGCCGGCCGGGCCACGTCGGGCACAACGAGATCCAGGAGGCGGCGACGACCGCGGGCCTGCACGCGACGAGCACGTTCGCGATCGCGCCCGACTGGTCGGCGACGCGGCTGGGGACGCGTGGCCGCGGGCGCTGAGGCCCCCGGCCCGGTGCTGCCGGGCACCGTGACGCGGCCCGGTCCCGGCGACCCGGCCCCCGACTTCACGCTGCCGGACACCCACGGCACCCCGGTCCACCTCGCCGACCTGCGGGGCGGGCCGGTGCTCGTCGTGTTCTACCCGTTCGCGTTCTCCGGCATCTGCACCGGCGAGCTGTGCGAGCTGCGGGACAACGTCGAGGACTTCGAGTCGGCAGGCGTGACGCTGCTCGCCGTCTCGTGCGACTCCGTGTTCGCGCAGAAGGCGTGGGCGGAGCAGGAGGGCTTCGGCTTCGACCTCCTCTCCGACTTCTGGCCCCACGGCGCGGTGGCCCGGGCCTACGGCGTCCTCGACGAGGAGACCGGCATCGCGCTGCGCGGCTCGTTCCTCGTCGATCCCGACGGCATCGTGCGGTGGTCGGTCGTCAACCCGCGCGGGCAGCGGCGCGACCTCGACGGTTACCGGCGCGCGCTCGAGCAGCTCTGACGCCCCGCGCGGGCCGCGCGACCGCACCGAGCCGGTAGGCTGTGCACCGCGTTTCCGGGGCCTGTAGCTCAGCTGGTCAGAGCGCCACGCTTACACCGTGGATGTCGGGGGTTCGAGTCCCTCCGGGCCCACCACGACGTCGTCGTCGAGCCGTTCAGCGCTCCGCCGTGGGTGGTGACGGGCAGACTGGCGCCGTGCACCTGGTCCTCTCCGACGACCCCGCCGCCGGTCCGTCGCTGACGACCGTGCCCGCCGGCGTCGACGACGCCCTGCCGGCCGTGCGGCGCGGTGCGCCGGCGGACCTGGTCCGCGGCCGGGCCGACGACGGCCGGTGGACGTGGCGGGACACGAACGCCTGGTACCCCGGCCTGCTCGCCGCGGGCCTGCGCGTGGACCGGTCGCACGACCTGCGCCTCGCGCGCGCGATCCTGCGGCGCTCGGCGCTGATTGCCGACACCCCGTACGCCCGGGCACCGCACGGCGCGTGGGACGCGCTCGCCGCCGTCCCGACCGTCACGGGCCCCGCGGTGGCGCCGCCGCCCGAGGGGCTGTTCGACCTGCCGTCCCCGGCGCGGTCGGGAACGGGCGCGCCGGCGACAGAGCTCGACCCGGTCGCCGAGCTGCACGCGCAGCTCGAGGCGGTGGCGTCGGCCGCGGGCCCGGACGGGCCGGGGCGCCTGCGCCTGCTGCTCGCCGCCGAGTCGGCCGGAGGGCTCGTCGCGGCGGAGATGCGCCATGCGGGCCTGCCCTGGCGCGCCGACGTGCACGACGAGATCCTCGCCACCGCGCTCGGGCCCCGTCCCCGGACCGGGGAGCGGCCCGCACGGATGGAGGAGCTCGTGCGCGCGATCCGGGCGGCGCTCGACGCGCCGCCGACGCTCAACCCCGACTCCCATCCCGACCTGCTGCGGGCCATGGAATACGCCGGGGTCGGTGCCCGGTCGCTGCGCAAGTGGGAGCTCGAGCGCATCGACCACCCGGTCGTCGCGCCGCTGCTCGAGTACAAGACGCTGCAGCGGCTGCTGACGGCGAACGGGTGGGCGTGGCTCGACGCGTGGGTGCGCGATGGCCGGTTCCGCACCGAGTACGTCGTGGGCGGCGTCGTCACGGGGCGGTGGTCGTCGAGCGGCGGGGGAGCGCTGCAGCTCCCGCGGCAGGTGCGCCGCGCCGTCGTGGCCGACCCGGGCTGGCGGCTCGTCGTGGCCGACGCGGCCCAGCTCGAGCCGCGCGTGCTCGCGGGCCTCGCGCGCGACGAGCGCATGGCGGACGCCGGGCGCGGCGTCGACCTGTACGCCGGGATCGTCGCGTCGGGCGCGGTGGCGACGCGCGAGCACGCGAAGGTCGGCATGCTCGGCGCGATGTACGGCGGCACGACGGGGGACAGCGCGCTCGTCCTGCCGCGCCTCGCCCAGGCGTTCCCCGCCGCGATCGACCTCGTCGAGCGCGCGGCGCGGGCGGGGGAGCGCGGCGAGGTCGTCACGACCCGGCTCGGGCGCAGCTCGCCTGCCCCGGGCGCGGCGTGGCAGGAGGCGCAGTCGGGCGCGTACGCCGCCGACGACTCCGACGACGGGGCCGGCGCCCAGTCGCGCGCGCGGTCCCAGACGCGCGCGTGGGGCCGCTTCACGCGCAACTTCGTCGTGCAGGGCACCGCGGCGGAGTGGGCGCTGTGCTGGCTGGCGTCGATCCGCCGGCGCCTGTGGAAGCTCGGGACCGCCGACGACGCCGGGGCGGCCCCGGAGCCGTTCGCCGGTCGCCCGCACCTCGTCTTCTTCCTCCACGACGAGGTGATCGTCCACGCCCCCGCCGCGCTCGCCGACGCGGCCGCCGCCGCCGTCCGCGACGCCGCCGCGGAGGCCGGGCGGCTGCTGTTCGGCGACTTCCCGGTGGACTTCCCGCTGAGCGTCGCCGTCGTCGAGGACTACGCGCAGGCGAAGTGACCGCGCGCCCTGCCGGTGACTACGCGCGGGCGGAACGGCGACGTTAGCCTGCCGCCATGGCCCCGGACCCGACGCCGCCCACGGCACCGACCGCCCCGACGCTCGCCCGGGTCGTGCGGACCCTCGACGAGCTGTACCCGCCCGCCACGGCGGAGGCGTGGGACGCCGTCGGGCTCGTCGCGGGCGACCCGACCGCTCCCGTGCGCAAGGTGCTGCTCGCCGTCGACCCGGTCGACGAGATCGCCGACGAGGCCCTCGCCTGGGGCGCGGACCTGCTCGTGACGCACCACCCGCTCTTCCTGCGTCCGGTCCACTCCGTCGCCGCGACGACGTTCAAGGGCTCGCTCGTGCACCGCCTCATCCGGGGCGGGTGCGCGCTGTACGTCGCGCACACGAACGCCGACGCCGCCGAGCGGGGCGTCGCGGACGCGCTCGCGGACGCGCTCGACCTCCTGCACCGCGTGCCCCTCGTGCCGCACGCCGCTCCCGAGCGCGCGGCCGGCGCGGTCCACGG
>NZ_LWGL01000144.1 GCF_001722485.1 Cellulosimicrobium cellulans
CACGGGCCGGTCCGTCTGCGCCGCAGGCTCGGCCTGGTCGGCCTGGTCGGCCTGGTCGGCCTGGTCGGCCTGGTCGGCCTGGTCGGCCGGTGTCGCCGGCTCGGTCTCAGGCTCGGGCTCGGCCTGGTCGGCCGGCGTCGCCGGCTGGTCGGCCTGCGCCGGCGCCTCGGCGTCGGCGGCGGTCGCGTCCGGGGCCGACCCGGTCTCCACCTCGGTCGCCTCGACCCGTTCGGTCGCGTCCGCCTCCGCGGGCTCCGCGGCCGGGATGCTCGCCTCGTGGTTCGCGGGATCGCTCACTGGGTCTCAACTCCTTCGATGGTGACCGGGGTGGCGGGGGAGCCGTCGCCGGCCCCGTCCACCGTCCCCGCGTCAGCGACTGCCTGGACGACGTCCAGGCCGGACGTGATGGTGCCGAACACCGTGTAACCACCCGCCGCGTCGGACGGGATGGTCGAGTCCTCGTAGACGAGGAAGAACTGGGAGCCCATCGAGTCGCCCGCGCCACCCTGGCGCGCCATGGCGACGGTGCCGGCGGGGTAGACGTCGTCGGCGGGCGCGTTCTCGACAGGGCCGAAGCTGTACCCGGGGCCGCCGGTGCCGGTGCCGGTCGGGTCCCCGCACTGCAGCACGTAGATGCCGGACGTCGTCAGGCGGTGGCACCGGGTCCCGTCGAAGTAGCCGGCCTCGGCGAGCGCGACGAAGCTCGCGACCGCCTGCGGTGCGGCGGCGCCGTCGAGGCTGAGCGTGAGGTCGCCCGCGCTCGTCGACAGGGTCGACGTCCACTCGCGCCCCTCGGCCGCGGACGGCGGGGGCAGCGTGTACTGGCCGGGCGTCGGGGTGGCGCGCGGCGTGGGCCCGGCCGCGGGGTCGGTGCCCGGGTCCTGCGCGGCGGACAGGGCCCACCAGACGACGCCGCCGACGAGGAGGAGCGACAGGAGGACCCCGACGAGGGTCCAGGTGCGCTGGCGCCGGGCGCGGAGCTCGGCGACGTGCCGCTCCCACTTCTCCTGGCGGCGGCGTGCCTGCTCCCGCTCCTTGCTCTTCGTCGACACCCCAGCTCCTTCGTCGTCGGCCGTGACGGCGCGCCTCGACGACCGCGGTCCGGCCCGCGGTCGGTACCGGACAGTCTAGGCATCGGCCGCGCGATCCCTTCGTGCTTTCCGGCCGCGCAGGTCACGGTCCGGTATCGACCTGCCCTCGCGCCGGGCACCGGAGGGCTACGCTCGGCCCTCGTGGAGCTCTCCGAGGGTGACGACGGGCGCGGCGAGGACCTGCCGGGGACGGCCGCCGCCGATGCACGCACGGACGCACGCGCGCACGCGGTCGCGGTCCACGTCGTGGTGGCGCCCGTCTTCGGCACGAACTGCGCGGTCGTCGCGCTCGGGGGCGGCGCGTGCGTCGTCGTCGACGCGGGCGCGGGCGTCGCCGACCGGGTGGTGACGCTCGTCGAGCGCGAGGGGCTCGAGCCGCGCGCGGTCCTCGCGACGCACGGGCACGTGGACCACACGTGGGACGCGGCCGCCGTGTGCGACCGCCTGGGTGTGCCGCTCGTGCTGCACGAGGCGGACGCCTACCGGCTCGCGGACCCGTTCGGGACGATCGAGCGACCCGCCTCCGGCGCCGCGGCCTCCCTCGTCTCCGGCCCGCTCGGTGCCGCGCTGCGCGACGCCGGCGCGCACCCCGAGGAGTACCGTGAGCCGGCCGACGTGCGCACGTTCGCCGGCGCACCCGGTGACGAGCTCGCGCTCGCGGAGACGCTGGGTGTCGGGACGGCGGCAGGTGCGGGGGAGACGCCGCTCGGCGAGCCCGTGCTGCGCGCGGTGCCCGCCCCGGGGCACACGGAGGGCTCCACCCTGTACCTCGTCGGCCGTCCGGGCGCCGGCGCCGTCCTGAGCGGCGACGTGCTGTTCGCCGGGTCGGTGGGCCGCACGGACCTTCCCGGCGGCGACGGGGCGATGATGTCGCGGACGCTGCGGGACGTCGTCGGGCACCTGGACCCGCGCTGGGACGTGCTGCCCGGCCACGGGCCCGCGACCACCGTCGGGCGCGAGCTCGCCGGCAACCCGTACCTGCGCGCCGCGGGATTCTGAGCCGGGACGCGGCATCTGGGAGGATCGGGCCCATGGCCAGGCCCACACCTCTCTCCGGTTTCCCCGAATGGCTGCCCGACGGACGCGTCGTCGAGCAGCACGTCCTCGACACGCTGCGGCGCACGTTCGAGCTGCACGGGTTCGCCGGGATCGAGACGCGGGCCGTCGAGCCGCTCGAGCAGCTCCTGCGCAAGGGCGAGACGTCCAAGGAGGTGTACGTCCTGCGCCGTCTCCAGGAGGAGGCGGGCGAGGGCGACGACGCGCGCACCGGCCGGCCCGACAAGCAGCTCGGCCTGCACTTCGACCTCACGGTGCCGTTCGCGCGCTACGTGCTCGAGAACGCCGGCCACCTCGCGTTCCCGTTCAAGCGCTACCAGATCCAGAAGGTCTGGCGCGGGGAGCGTCCCCAGGACGGGCGGTTCCGCGAGTTCGCGCAGGCGGACATCGACGTCGTGGGCGCCGGCGAGCTGCCGTACCACTTCGAGGTCGAGCTGCCGCTCGTCATGGCGGAGGCGCTCGGAGCCCTGCGCGACATCGGTCTGCCCGAGGTGCGCGTGCTCGTCAACAACCGCCGCGTCGCCGAGGGCTTCTACCGCGGCCTCGGCCTCGACGCCGTCGACGAGGTGCTGCGCCAGATCGACAAGCTCGACAAGATCGGCCCCGAGAAGGTCGCCGCGCTCCTCGTCTCCGAGGCCGGCGCGACCCCGGAGCAGGCGGACGCGTGCCTCGCGCTCGCCGCGATCCACGGGTCCGACGTCACCGTGGTCGAGCGGGTGCGGGCGCTCGCGGCCGAGCGCGGCGTGACGAGCGACCTCATGGAGGCCGGTCTCGCGGAGCTCGCGGCCATCGTCGAGGCGGCGAGCGTGCGCGCGCCCGGCGTCGTGGTCGCCGACCTGAAGATCGCGCGCGGCCTCGACTACTACACGGGCTCGGTGTACGAGACCGTGCTCGTCGGCCACGAGCAGCTCGGTTCGATCTGCTCCGGCGGCCGCTACGACACGCTCGCGTCCGACGGCGCGACGACGTACCCGGGCGTCGGGCTGTCGATCGGCGTCTCGCGCCTCGTGTCGCGGCTGCTCTCGGCCGGGCTGGTCCGGGCGACGCGGTCCGTGCCGAGCGCGGTCGTCGTGGCGGTGACGACCGAGGACGCGCGGCCCGCGTCCGACGCGGTCGCCACGGCGCTGCGCGCGCGCGGGATCCCCGTGGAGGTCGCGCCCAGCGCGGCGAAGTTCGGCAAGCAGATCCGCCACGCCGACCGGCGCGGCATCCCGTTCGTGTGGTTCCCCGGCGGGACCGGTGACGACGGTGAGCCGAAGCCCGACCAGGTCAAGGACATCCGCTCCGGCGAGCAGGTGGACGCGGACCCCGCGACGTGGGAGCCGCCGGCCGAGGACTGGTGGCCGCGGGCGGTCCCCGCCGAGGCCTGACGGCGCGGGACGGGACGGGCGGGGAGGTCACGTGAGCGACACATGAGCGACACGGTCGAGCTCGCGCTGCCGGTCACGGGGACGTGGCTCGTGCAGAACAGCCCCGCCCGCCGCGTCCCGAGCCACGGCACCCACCTGTTCGCGACGACGTACGCGATCGACCTCGTCGCGGTGCGCGACGGCCGAACCGCTGTCACGCGCGACGTCCGCACGGTGCTCGGCACGGAGCCGCCGGAGCGCTTCCACGCGTTCGGGCTGCCCGTGCTCGCGCCGGCGGCGGGCACGGTCGTGTCCGTGCACGACGGCGAGCCCGACCACGAGGCCCGGCGCTCGCCCGTCACGCTGCTCGGGTACGCGCTCACGCAGGCGTCCCGGGCGCGCGGCGGTCCCGCGGCGCTCGCGGGCAACCACGTCGTGCTCGCGCTGGGACCGGGCGCGTTCGCCGTGCTCGCGCACCTGCGCGCCGGCTCGGTGCGCGTGCAGGCCGGCGACGGGGTCGCGGTGGGGGACGTGCTCGGGGAGTGCGGGAGCTCGGGCAACTCGACGCAGCCGCACGTGCACGTGCAGGTCATGGACGGCCCGGACGCGACGACGGCGCGCGGCGTGCCGCTCGTGTTCCGCGACTTCCGCGAGCACGTCCGCGGCGGCGGGTCCCGCGTCGTGGCGCGCGGCGTCCCGGCGGAGAGGTCGGTCGTCGAGCGCGCGTGACGAGCCGTGCTGCCACGGGCGGCGCCGACGAGCAGGGCGAAGTCGTCGTGTGAGAGGGTTTCGGCGGCGCTCAGGTGGCCGGTGCCGGGAGTGCGCCGGGGCTCAGAGGGAGAGAGGACCGGATGGCGAGGCACGACGACACCGGGGACACGGCGGCGCAGGCGGCGCCGTGGCGACACGGGACCGACGAGGACGCGCGGTGAGCCGCGCTCCGGAGGACGACTTCCTCGAGCTGATCTCGCGCGCCGTGGAGGCCGACCCCACCGACACGTCCCTCCGCGAGGACCTCGTGACGCTGCTGCTGGAGCGTGACGTGGAGCGTGCGGCCGCCGAGCTGGCGGCCTTCGAGGCGCACGGCGGCGACCCGGCGAGGGTCCGGCTCCTGCGCGCCCGGCTGATGGCCGCACGGCTGCGCGCCACGGGCCCGCCGCCACCGGAGAAGGCCGCGGCGCCCGCCGACGAGCCCGTGGTGGGCCCGCAGGACGCGGCCCGAGCCGTCCCGGCACCCGCGGCCGCGGACCGCCGGGACCGCGGTGCCTCGGTGTCGCGGGCGACGTGGGACACCGAGCGGCCGACCGTGACGCTGGCCGACGTCGCGGGCCTCGCCGAGGTCAAGCAGCACCTCGACACCACGTTCCTGGCGCCTCTGCGCCGTCCGGACCTGGCGGCAGCGTTCGGGCAGCGCCCCGGCGGGTCGCTGCTCATGTACGGCCCGCCGGGCTGCGGCAAGACGTTCATCGCGAGGGCGATCGCGGGCGATCTCGGCGCGTCCTTCGTCCACGTGACGCTCGCCGACCTGCTCTCCAGGTGGATGGGCGAGAGCGAGAAGGGGATCCAGAGCGTCTTCCGCGATGCGCGAGCGGCCGCGCCGTGCGTCGTCTTCTTCGACGAGTTCGACGCGCTCGGCGGACGGCGCACCTCCGGTGGCGGTGGGTCCCAGGCGATGCGGATGCTCGTCACCCAGCTGCTCGAGGAGCTCGACGGGGTCTCCGGCGCGAACGACGGGGTCTACTTCCTCGCCGCGACGAACCGGCCGTGGGACATCGACCCCGCGCTGCGCCGCCCGGGCCGGATCGACAAGACGGTGCTCGTGCTGCCGCCGGACGCTGTCGCGCGCGCGGCGATCGTCCAGCGCGCGCTGGAGGGCAAGCCTGCCGACGACGTCGACGTCGTGGCCGTCGCGGCCGCCACCGAAGGGTTCTCCGGTGCCGACCTCGCACATCTGTCGACAACCGTGCTGCAGCAGGCGATGGCCGCGTCGATGACCAGCGGGGAGCTGGTGCCGGTCACCACCGCGGCGCTGCTGGCCGCGGCCCGCGGGATCACCCCGTCGACGACGTCGTGGTTCGACCAGGTGGCGCCGGTGCTCGAGTTCGGCGTCGACGACGGGACCTTCGACCAGCTGCGGGCGTACCGGGTCGCGCGAGGGCTGCGATGACGCGCGACGTCGACGGACCGTCCGCCGACGACGTCGAGCGGAGCCTCGACCTCGCCTGGGAGCTCGTCACGGTGCAGCCCACGCATCCCCGGGTCGGGGAGCTGGCGCTGCAGGTGCTCGCCGCCCAGCCCGGACGGAGCAGCGCGTCGCTGCTGCTGGGCAACCACCGGGAGGTCTGCGGCCAGGTCGACGAGGCGAGGCGGCTCTACCTCGACGTGGTCGGTCGTCGTGACCGCCAGTTCGTCAACGCCGCTCGAGCCCTGCGGCGCCTGGCGTTCGCGGAGCGCGACCGCTCCGAGGCGCTGCACTGGGCGCACGTCGTGCTCGCGGAGGAGCACGAGGGATGGGACGACTGGATGGAGCTGGGCTCCGCCCAGGCGCTCGGCGGGGAGCACGAGACCGGTTGGGCCCAGCTCGACGCCGCGGTCGCGATGTGCGCCCGGCACGCGCCGGACCGGCTCCCCGCGGCGCTCGGGAGGCGCGCGGCGTACCTGCTCGGGTCGTTCGCCCCGGCCGAGCGGTTCGTCCCCGCGGCCGAGGAGGCGGTGCGGGCGGACGCGGCCAGCCCGTGGACCGCCCTGATGCTCGGGTGGTCCTACCTCGTCCAGTACCGGTTCGACGATGCCGAGCAGCTGGGTCTGCGGCTGCTGCGCCAGGACCCGACGGACGACCAGCTGCAGAACCTGGTGGCGACCGCGCGGACGATGCAGCGGGTCGTCGAGGACGCCGACGCCGTGGGCGTCTCCCTGGAGGACATCCGACGCAGCGGGGTGCTCGAGACGGCGTGGCAGAAGCTCCGCGACCGCGAGCTCGGCATCGACCTGCGTTCCGCGCTCGCTGCGCTGGACGACGTGATGCCCGCGCGCCTGCGCGCCACGCTGCGACCCGCCGCGTCGTCCACCGACGGGGCCGAGCACGAGAGCGTCGGTGCCATGGCCGCGGAGGAGCTGCTGGCGTGGCGCGACGGCCAGCTGCTCGGCTCCGGGGACGCCTGGGCGCAGGCCGAGCCGTTCCGCCTGCTGTCGGCGGCGGAGATCGTCGCGATGGATCGCGAGATCGAGGCGGACCCGGCGGCGCACGCGGGCTGGCCCCAGGACGAGCCGGGCGAGCAGGTGATGACGGACGACGCCGGAGCGTACCTGGTGGTCGTCGCGTTCGGGGTGCTGGTCAGGCGCCGCCCTGGACACCCGGACGAGCCCGTCGCCCCGTCCATGGCCGACTGGGTCTGGGACCGCGTGGCCGAGCTCGGTGGACGAGACCCTCGGCCGGCGCGAGGGAGGAGGATCCCGGACGCACCGCTCGACGAGACCGCCGTCCTCAACGGCTGACGCGCCACTCGAGGAGCGTCACGCCTTGACACTGCTTCGAACAGGTGTTCGAATCACCGGGTGCGGTGGGACGGACAGGCGATCGGTACGGACGACGGCGCGCTCCCGGGTCTGGAGCGCGCCGGGCTCGTGCGCAGCGTGCGCACGCCCGAGTTCGCGGGGATCACGTTCCACGAGGTGACGGCGAAGAGCGCGCTGTCGAAGGTCCCGGCGATGTCGCGCATGCCGTTCCGCTGGACGATCAACCCGTACCGCGGCTGCAGCCACGCGTGCTCGTACTGTTTCGCGCGGCCGACGCACCAGTACCTCGACCTCGACGCGGGCGCCGACTTCGACCGCGAGGTGGTCGTCAAGGTCAACGTCGACGAGGTCCTGCGCGCCGAGCTGTCGCGCAAGAGCTGGGCGCACGAGGCCGTCGCGCTCGGCACCAACACCGACCCCTACCAGCGAGCGGAGGGCCGCTACCGGCTCATGCCGGGCATCATCACGGCGCTCGCCGACTCGAGGACGCCGCTGTCGGTCCTCACCAAGGGCACGCTCCTGCGCCGCGACCTGCCGCTCCTCGCGGACGCGGCCTCGCGCGTGGACGTCGGCATCGGCGTCTCCCTCGCGCTGCTCGACCCGGAGCTGCAGGCGTCGGTCGAGCCCGGGACGCCCACGCCCCGCGCGCGGCTCGACCTGATCCGCGCGGTCCGTGACGCGGGCCTGCCGTGCGGCGTCATGGTCGCCCCCGTGCTGCCCTGGCTCACCGACTCCACCCGCGCGCTGACCGAGCTCCTCGACGCGGTGCGCGACGCCGGCGCGACCGGTGTCACGGTGCTCCCGCTGCACCTCAAGCCCGGCACGCGCGAGTGGTTCATGTCCTGGCTCGCGCGCGAGCACCCCCGCCTCGTCCCCGGGTACGAGCGCGTCTACGGCGGCGGCACGTACGCGTCGAAGGCCTACCGCTCCTGGCTGTGGGACCGCGTGCGCCCGCTGCTCGAGGCGCGTGGTTTCGGCGTCTCGGGCCACCGCGGGCCGTCCGGCGTGGACGGCCGCTACCGGCGCCGCGAGCTCGAAGGGCTCGGCGACGGCGGCCCGCCGGTGGACGGCGCCTACCCGCGCGGCAGCCTCGCCGGGAGCCCCGCGCCGGCCG
>NZ_LWGL01000145.1 GCF_001722485.1 Cellulosimicrobium cellulans
GGCGCGCGCGACGGCGTGCAGGACGTCGGCGCGCTCGGCCCCGCCGACGCGTTCGGCCTCGACGGGCTGCTCGACCTCGTGACGGGCGCGGGCGTCGTCGTGCGCTGAGGAGGCGCGGCGGGGCCGGACCGCCGACCGCTCAGCCGGCGAGCACCTCGCGCAGCCGTGCGGCGAAGGCCGCCGGGTCGTTGGCGGGCGACCACTCGCTGACCATGAAGCCGCCGTGGTCGCCGGGGAAGGTGACGGCGTCGACGCCGAGGAGCGCGGCGAGCGCCGCTCCGCCGCGCCAGGCCAGGGTGCCCTCGCCCGTCGCGCTGACGGCGGGCACGATCCGGGCGCTGGAGGACCGGAGGGCGTCGACGTCGGGCGCGTACAGGGGCTGGGCCTTGAGGTTGTGGGCGAGCAGGACGTCGTCGCGCGACCCGTCGTCCTCGGTGGGCATGCCGAACTGGGTCGGGTCTGGCGCCGGCCGGTCGAGGTAGTCGGCCGGGAGCGGCCCGACGTGGCTGACGAGCGCGATGAACTTCGCCATCGCGGGGCCGTACCCGGCGCGGTGGTACGTGTCGACGATGTCGAGCTCGACGGCGTCCGCGACCTCGCGGTCCTCGAGCAGCGCGGTGAGCGGCGGCTCGTGCGACACGAACGTCCCGATCTCGGTGGGGTGCTGCTCGATCCACGACAGCCCGACGATCCCGCCGCCGCTGGACCCGAACACGTCCACGGGCCCCAGCCCGAGCGTCTCGACGATCCGGTGGAGGTCGTCGGCGTGGCCGGGCATGGTCACCTCGCCGTCGGGCGCGAGGGTGCTGCGCTCGACGCCGCGCGGGTCGTACGTGATGACGGTGCGGTCGTCGAGGAGCCCGACGAGCTGCTCGAACCCCGACGCGCCCATGGGCGACCCCATGACGACGAGCGGCGGCAGGTCGCTCGCCGTCGCGGGCTCGTGCACGTCGTAGGTGAGGACGGCGCCCGGCACGTCCAGGGTGTAGGTCTTGCGCTCGGTCATGGTCGCCTCCGCGTGGTCGTCGTGCCGCCCCGTGCGGGCGGGTCGCGTACGAGGACCATGACGGCGGGGCCCGCCCGGACTCATCGGTGGCGGCGGGCGGCCCGGCGGGTCAGACGGGTCAGGCGGGTCAGGCGGGTGCCGCGTCCCGGGCGGCGGCGACGGCCGCGTCGATGCGGGCCTGCGTCCGCGCCTCGCGCCGGCGCCGCAGCTGCCGCACGCCGAGGACGCCACCGACGACGAGGGCGAGGATCGCGAGGTGCAGCCACGGCACGGCCCACAGCGCGTACGACGCCCCGGTCTGCACGAGGCGCGCGGAGACCTCGTCGTCGCCGACGACGAGCGGGGTCGCGGTCACGTCGCCCGTGAGCCGGCCCAGCGGCCAGGCGTCCACGACGACGACGCCGGCGGCCTCCTGGCGCGGCAGCACCTCGCGCTGCGCCGTGCCGGCACCCTCGTGCCCCGCCCAGCCGAACGGGCCGGACCCGGTGGCGGCGACGTCCGCCCCGAGGCGCACGTTGCCGGTGTTCTCGACGACGTAGTCGACGCGCAGCTCGCCCGGCGCGAACGGGTTCCAGGACGGCGTCCAGGTCGTGCGCACGTCCGTCACGGCGAGCGCGGGCTCGACGTCCCCGGCGACCCGCAGGTGCAGGCGGGCGCCGACGCGCGTCTCCATCTGCACGCCGGATGCGTCCTCGCGGGACAGGGACGCGACGATGCCCGCCGGGTGGTCGCCCGGCGTCGCCTCCGCGGGGACGCGCACGGCCACGGGCAGCGTCACGGTCGCCTGGGGCCCGACCTCGACCTGCCGGGGCTGGCCCGGCTCGCCGAGCGCACCGGTCGCGTCGCCGATGGCGATCCACGACCCGGCGTCGACGGCCTCGGTGCCGGCGGGCAGGAGGTCGAACAGGCCGTCGGCGGTGACGATCCCGTCGCTCGCGTACACGTCGAACGTCACGGCGCGGTCGCTGAAGTTGCGCAGCGCGACGTGGTCGGTGACCTCGCCGCCCGGGTCGACGACGTGGCGCAGGGACACGCGCCCGTCCGGCCCGTCGGCGGTGGCGGGCTCGATCGCCCACGTGGTGCGGGCCGCGGCGTCGTCACCGGCGGTCTCGGCGAGCGGGCTCCCGACGACCACGGGGGCCGTGGCGAGGGCCGCCGGTGACGTGGTGGCGGCGGACGCGGGGACGGCGGTGGCGAGCAGGCCGCCGACCAGGCCGGTGGCGACGGCCGCTCGGCGGAGGGCGGCGAGGTGCTGGGAGGTCATGCTCTCTCCTGAGGTGGTGCGCTGCGGCGCGCGCGGGCGCGACGGCCGGTGGCCGGCCGCCGCGCCTGCGCGCGGGGTCCCGGCGCGCGGTGCGCCGGGGGCGGTCGTCAGTCGACCGGGAAGAGGGACACCGTGAGGGAGCCCTCGTACTCGCCGGCCCGCGTGTCGACCGGGACCTCGAGCGCGAGGTCGGCCGTCAGCTCGGTCGTGCCGAGACGGCCCTCGGACGTCGCCGTGGCGAGCGTCGCGGGGGTGGCGAGACCCTCGCCGCCGGCGAGCGACGTCGCGACCGGCGCACCCGGGGTCACGCCGGGCTTGTCGGTGAGGACGCCGGGCGTCCAGCCGAGGCGGTCGGCGCGCAGGACGCTCTCGCCGGAGACGAGGTCGCCGGCCTGGCCGGCGACGGCCCATCCGCCCTGGCCGGCCTGCGCGTTGGAGCGCGAGTCCGACACGGAGACGGTCGGCAGCGTGCCGTTGAAGCGCAGGCGGTCGCCGACGTTCGCGCCGCCCTCGAGCGCGACGCCCTCACCGGCGTCCGCGACGGTCATGGTGAGGGAGCCCTGCTCCTCGCCGGCCTGCGGCACGGAGGCGCGCAGCGGGATGCCGTTCTCCGCCGGGCCGTCCTCGTGGCCCCACGACTCGAAGAGGACGCGCGCCAGGTCGATGTTGTCGAGGTACTGGCCGCGCACCGGGTCCTGGCCGGTCGCGTACGAGGCGAGCAGCTCCGAGCCGGCGCCCTTGGCGAAGACCGGGACGAGCTGGTTCGTGTGGTTGCCGGAGAACCACTCCTGGTTCGGGAGCTGGCCCTTGGCGCCGGTCAGCGGCGTCCACGTCGGGTCGGACTGCGAGCCGTCGAGGTAGCCGGTCTCGTGGTCGGCCGTCACGATGACGAGCGTCTCCTCCCAGCTGCTCTCCGTCTCGACCCAGTCGACGACCGTCTCGACGGCGTCGTTGAAGTCCAGCGTCTCCTCGATGTTGCGCGTGGTCTCGTTCGCGTGACCGGTCCAGTCGATCGCGCCGCCCTCGACCATGAGGAACAGGCCGTCCTCGTCCTGCTCGAGCACGTTGAGCGCGCCCTGCGTGAGGGTGGCGAGGCTCGCGACGTCGTTCCGCTCGACCTCGAACGGCAGCGTGCCCTCCGAGTCGCCGGGGCGCGCCTGCTGCAGCGTCGTCGCGACCTGCGCGAGGCCGAACAGCTTCTCCGGCACGTCCTCGCCCGCGGCGATCTGCTCGAAGCGCTCGCGCTCTTCGACGAACGTGAACGGCGTCTGGCCGTCGCGCAGCGACTCGAACGTCTGCTCGCTGACGTAGCTGTAGCTCGGCGTCTCGCGCGGCCGGGCGCCGTCGTCGTACATCGGGTGGCCGGCGCCGACGATGACGTCGAGCGGCCCCGCGACCATCTCGGCGGCGATCGCCTGGTAGTTGTTGCGGCTCACGTTGTGCGCGCCGTAGGCGGCGGGCGTGGCGTGGCTGACCTGCACGGACGACACGACACCCGTCGCCTTGTCGACCTCCGCGGCCCGCTCGGCGACGTTCTTCACCGGCTCGCCCTCGGGGTCCATCCCGAGCATGCCGTTGTTCGTCTTGACGCCCGTGGAGAGCGCGGTGCCGGCGGCGGCGGAGTCGGTCGCGCCCTCGGCGACCCAGCCGAAGTCCGCCCAGGCCTTGGCGGGGTCGTACTCGGCGCGGCCGTTGGCCGCGTGCGTCGACATGCCGACGTGGACGGGGAAGTGCTGGAACACCTGCGACGGCGTGCCGGGCAGGTGCTCGACCACGCCGGCCTGCGGGTCGACGCGCACCTGGTGGTTCGTGGTGCCGTGCTCGTAGAGGCTCGCGGCGTCGATGTGGTTGTAGCCCATCCCGTCACCGATGAGGACGATGACGTTCTTGGGGCCGGTCGGCTCGTCGGCCGCGGCGGGGACGGCAGGCACGATGGCGACGCCCGTGGCGAGCGCGCCGATGCCGGCGACGCGGAGCCACTGGAGCGGGACACGTGAGGTCATGGTCTCTTCCCTGTCGTGTTCTCGGCGGGCGGCCGCCCGCCGACGCCACGAGGGAAGTCGCCGGCCATGACCCGCGGGTGAATTGCGGGTGATTTCCGGCCGACCACTGGCCGACCATCTTCCGCGTCGTGCGCGGTCCGGGACTCAGCCCCAGAGGCGGCGCGTGGCGATCTCCGCGCCCTGCGCGAGCGACTCGAGCTTGGCCCACGCGATCTGCGGGTGGACGCGCCCGCCCAGGCCGCAGTCCGTGGAGGCGACGACGTTCTCGCGCCCCACGCGCGTGGCGAACCGCTCGATGCGCTCGGCGACGAGCTCGGGGTGCTCGACGACGTTCGTCGCGTGCGAGACCACGCCGGGCAGCAGGATCTTGCCCTCGGGCAGGGCGACGTCGTCCCACACGCGGTACTCGTGCTCGTGACGCACGTTCGCCGCCTCGAACGAGTACGCGGACGCGTGGATCTCGAGCATGAGGTCGACGACGTCCTTCATCGGCAGGTCGGTGGTGTGCGGGCCGTGCCACGAGCCCCAGCACAGGTGGTAGCGCACGCGATCCTCGGGGATCCCGCGCAGCGCGTGGTTGAGCGCCTCGACGTGCACGCGGGAGAACGCGAGGTAGTCCTCGACCGTCGGCTCGGGCGTGACCTGGTCCCAGGACTCGGCCAGGCCGGGGTCGTCGATCTGCAGCACCAGCCCGGCGTCGACGATCGCGAGGTACTCCTCGCGCAGCACCTCCGCCCACGCGTACGCGTACTCCTCGTGCGACGCGTAGTGCTCGTTGGCGATGCGCGTCGCCGAGCCGGGCGCGATCGAGGTGACGAACGCGTCCTGCACGCCCGCGGCGTCGGCGGCGGCGCGCAGGTTCGCGGCGTCCTGCGCGACGGCGGCCTGCCCGACGTACTTCAGGGGTCCGGTGACCTTGGGGAACGCGCCGGGGCCCTCGCCCGCGAAGATGCCCGACGTCGGGTCGGTGTACGCCTCGCGGAAGCGCGCCTGGTCGCGGCGGTTGCCGAACCCGGTGAGCCGGACGTCGCCCGGCGACGACTGCACGTCGGCCAGGACCCACGCGGCGTCCGTGTCGAGCTCCAGCCCGGCTGTGCGCTGGAACGAGTACGACCACCACGCGCCGTAGTCCACCGGCGACGACATCGACTTGCCGTACTCGCCGTCGCCCACGAGCGTGATGCCCGCGCGCTGCTGCCGCTCCACCACGTCGACGACGGCGTCGCGCAGCAGCGCGTCGAAGTCGCCCTTCTCGTCCCCGGCCTCGCGGGCGGCGTTCGCCGCGAGCAGCTCGGGCGTGCGCGGGAGCGACCCGGCGTGGGTGGTCTGGATGCGGTCGTCGCTGCGGAGCACGGTCCTGCCTCTCGTCACGTCGCCGCGCCCCTCCGGGCGCGCGCGGCCTCGATGGTCACACGCCGGCACGGCACAGGCCGCGTGCGCTCACCATCCGGGAGCAGACGTCGACCTCGCGCATCCCCTGGCCGTGGCCGGGGCCGGTCTTCCTCCTGGGGCACCGTGCGCGAGGGGCGCGGTTGCCGGACCGGCACGCGGAGGGCGTCTCGCCGGTCACTCGTGACCTGCGCGCCTGTCTACACGACGGCGCCGACACCGGGCAAACCGACGCGCCCACGAGCGTCGTCCCGGGGCCGCCGTCGTCCGGCGGACGCGTACCGGTCGCCCGCCGGCTGCCTGCCGGATGCCGTAGCGTCACCTGCCGGGCCTAGCGTCGAGCGCGGGCAACGACCGGGACCACCGGAAAGGGGCACACCGACGATGACCCTCACGATCACGCTCGTCCGCCACGGGCAGACCGTCCTCAACGCGCGCCGGCACCTGCAGGGCGCGTGCGACTCCCCGCTCACGCGCACCGGCCGCGCGGGCGTGCGCGTCACGGCGCAGCACCTCGCGCTCCACGACTTCGACGCCGTCTACTGCTCCCCGCAGGGCCGCGCCGTCCTCACGGCGATGGAGATCCTGCGCCACCACCCCGACCTGCCGCTGACGGTCGACCACGACCTGCGCGAGCTGTCGTTCGGCAGCTTCGAGCGTCGCCCGGAGCACGAGCTCGACGCCATCGAGTCCTGGACGGACCTCGTCCCCGCCGTGCTCGCGGGCACGCACCCCGGCGTGGGCGGCGGCGAGCCGGGCGCCGACTTCATGGCCCGGGTCCGGGCGGTGTTCGAGCGCATCGTCGCCGCGCACGCCGTCGCCGCCGGCCCGGGTGCGCAGGAGGACCAGGAGGTGCTCGTCGTCGGGCACGGTCTGACGCTCGGCGCGTACCTCGCGACGATCGACCCGTCACGGCTCGTCGCCCTGCCGAACGCGTCGGTGTCGACGGTCGAGGTCACCGACGGGCGGGCCACCATCCTCTCCGCGGGGATCGACGTCGCCGGGCACGGCTCGGTCGCGACCCGTCCGGCCGTCGTGCCGGAGGACGTCGGCCCCGTCGCCGTCGCACCGGCCTGATCCGGCCCGCACGTGCGGCGGGTGCGTCGCTACCCTCGGTGACCGGAGCACGCCCGGAGCCGGGAGGACGACGATGACCACCGCCACGCCCGACGGCACGTCGACGACGCCGCCGCACCGCACGCTGCTGGGCCGCCTCGACGCGGCGCTCACCGCACCCGACGCGACCGGTCCCGAGCGCGCGCTCGGCTACGGCTCCGCGCTCGTGGGGGCGGCGCTCGCGGTGCTGCTCGCGGTGCGTGCCGACCTGGACGCCTGGCAGGTCGCGCTGCTCGCGCTCGTCGGCTTCGACCTCTTCGGCGGGGTCGTGGTCAACGCGACCGTGTCCGGGTCGCGCCGCTTCCACGCGCCCGGCACGCCGCGCCGCGGCCTGGTCACGTTCACCGCCGTCCACGTCCACCCGCTGGTGGTCGCCGCGCTCGTGCCGGGACTGCCGTGGTCGACGGCGCTCGTCACCTACGCCGGGATCCTCGCCGTGGTCGTCGTGGTCGCGGTCCTCGTGCCCGACGCCGTCCGCGCGCCTGTCGCGTTCGCGGGCGCCGCCGTCCTCGTGGCGCTGCTCGTCACGGTGCTCGCGCCCGAGCCCTGGGTGGCCTGGGTCGGGCCGCTGCTCGTGCTCAAGCTCGTGCTGTCCCACGCCCTCCCGCACCCCGCGGACGCGAGCGCCTGACCCGGTCCCGCGCCTCGACTCAGTCCGGCGCCTCGACTCAGTCCGGCACCTCGACGTCCTGGGGGGCGAACTGCGAGAGCGTGAGCTCGGCGCCCTGCGGGTCGCGGACGACGGCCTCGCGCGTCCACGGCGTGTCGTCCGACGACAGCACGGTGCCGCCCGCGCGCTCGGCCCGTGCCGCGGCCTCGTCGCGCTCGGCGACGGCGAAGGTCACGGTGAACCGGGCCGGGCCGTCGTCGCGCTCCATGCCCGCGACGACGTCGGCGAAGCCCGGCGGTGCGAACGCCTGGCGCTCGTGGATGCCGGGGTCGACCGTGCGTGCGAGGTGGTCGCCGTACCCGGCGACGCGGACCATGCCTGCACCGAGGTCGGGGTCGACCTCCCACCCGAGGAGAGGGCCGTAGAAGTGCAGGGCGTGCTCGGGGTCGCGGGTGCGCAGGACGCTGAAGTTCCACGCGCCGGGCTCGTTGACGCGCTGCGCGCCGAGGCGGTCCCCCGTCTGCCAGAGGCGGAAGGTCGCGCCCTGGGGATCGTGGACGTCACCACCCTCGCCGAGGTCTCCGGCAACATCAACACGATCGGCTACGGCATCGCCGCGATCGGCCCCGGCATCGGTCTGGGCATCCTCATCGGCAAGACGGTCGAGGGCATGGCCC
>NZ_LWGL01000146.1 GCF_001722485.1 Cellulosimicrobium cellulans
CGCACCGCCGACTCGGGCGCGACGGCCTGCCACAGCGCGGGCACGTCCTCGCCGGAGCCGGCGAGGAGCTCGAGGGCACGCACGGTCACCTCGTGCGTGCGCACGTGGTCGGGGTGGCCGTAGCCGCCCCCGTCCTCGTACGTGACGACGACGGCCGGACGCCGCGCGCGCAGCACGGCCGCCAGCCGGGTCGCCGCCTCGTCGAGCGGGACCCCGACGAACGCCCCGGCGGGCAGCTGTGCCTCGGCCGTGGCGCGCGCGATGCCGGGCGCCGCCCACGCCATGCCGGAGTCGGTGTACCGCGCGGCGGGCTCGCCGGCGGCGTCGAGGAACACGTGGTCGCGCACGCCGAGCGCAGAGAGCGCGGCCGCGAGCTCGCCCTCGCGGTGCGCGGCGAGCGCCGGACCGTCCCCCTCGAGCCGCCCGACGCCCGTCGGGTGCGACGGCGTGTCGATGACCTCGCCGCGTTCTCCGCGCGTGCACGTGACGACGGTGACGCGCTCCCCCGCCGCCGCCCAGGTGGCGAGCAGCGCGCCGGTGGCGAGCGTCTCGTCGTCCGGGTGCGCGTGCACGGCGACCAGGCCGCCGTCGGGCACGACGGGCCGGGCGCCGGCGGGTGCGCCCCCGGGCCCGGCCTCGGCGTGCACCGTCAGGCGCGCTTGGCGCGGGAGACCGCGCGGGCGCGCTCGGTCTGGTCGAGCAGCACCTTGCGGATGCGCACGACCTCCGGCGTCACCTCGACGCACTCGTCCTCGCGCGCGAACTCGAGCGACTCCTCGAGCGTGAGGTGGCGCGGCGGGATGAGGTTCTCGAAGTTGTCGGCCGTCGAGGACCGCATGTTCGTGAGCTTCTTCTCCTTGGTGATGTTCACGTCCATGTCCTCGTTGCGCGAGTTCTCGCCGACGATCATGCCCTCGTAGACCTCCTGCGTGGGGTCGACGAAGAACGAGCCGCGCTCCTGGAGGTTGATCATCGCGAACGGGGTCACCTTGCCGGCGCGGTCGGCGACGAGCGAGCCCGTGGTGCGGGTCTCGATGGGGCCGGCCCAGGGCTCGAACCCCTCGGAGATCGAGGACGCGATGCCCGTGCCGCGCGTCTCGGTGAGGAAGCGCGTGCGGAACCCGATGAGGCCGCGCGCGGGCACCATGAACTCCATGCGGATCCAGCCGGTGCCGTGGTTCGACATCGTCTCCATGCGGCCCTTGCGCTGCGCCATGAGCTGCGTGACCGCGCCGAGGTACTCCTCGGGCACGTCGATCGTCATGCGCTCCATCGGCTCGTGGGTCTTGCCGTCGATCGTGCGCGTGACGACCTGCGGCTTGCCGACGGTGAGCTCGAAGCCCTCGCGGCGCATCTGCTCGACGAGGATCGCGAGCGCGAGCTCGCCGCGGCCCTGCACCTCCCACGCGTCGGGGCGGTCGGTCGGCAGGACGCGCAGCGACACGTTGCCGACGAGCTCGGCGTCGAGGCGGTCCTTGACCTGGCGCGCGGTGACCTTGTGGCCCTTGCCGCCCTTGCCGGCGAGCGGGGAGGTGTTGATCCCGATCGTCATCGAGATCGCCGGGTCGTCGACGGTGATGAGCGGGAGCGGGCGCGGGTCGTCGGGGTCGGTGAGCGTCTCGCCGATCGTGATGTCGGCGATGCCGGCGACGGCGACGATGTCGCCGGGGGCGGCGGACTCCGTGGGCACGCGGTCGAGCGCCTTCGTCTCGAGGAGCTCGGTGATCTTGACGTTCTGCATCGTGCCGTCCTGGCGCGCCCAGGCGACGACCTGGCCCTTGCGCAGCGTGCCGTTGAAGACGCGCAGGAGCGCGAGGCGGCCGAGGAACGGCGACGCGTCGAGGTTGGTCACGTGCGCCTGGAGCGGCGCGCCCTCCTCGAACGTCGGCGCGGGGATCTTCTCGAGGATCGTGGTGAAGAGCGGCTCGAGGTCCTCGTTCGCCGGGAGCTGGCCGTCGAGCGGCTGGTCGAGCGACGCGCGGCCCGCCTTCGCGGACGCGTAGACGACGGGCACGTCGAGGATCGCGTCGAGGTCGAGGTCCGGGACCTCGTCCGCCAGGTCGCTCGCGAGGCCCAGGAGCAGGTCGGTCGTCTCGGCCACGACCTCCGTGATGCGGGAGTCCGGGCGGTCGACCTTGTTCACGACGACGATGACCGGCAGCTTCGCGGCGAGCGCCTTGCGCAGCACGAAGCGCGTCTGCGGCAGCGGGCCCTCGCTCGCGTCCACGAGCAGGACGACGCCGTCGACCATCGACAGGCCGCGCTCGACCTCGCCGCCGAAGTCGGCGTGGCCGGGGGTGTCGATGACGTTGATGGTGATCCCGTCGGGCTCGCCGACCGCCGCGGCCGCCGGCCCGGCGTACCGGACGGCGGTGTTCTTCGCGAGGATGGTGATGCCCTTCTCGCGCTCGAGGTCACCGGAGTCCATGACGCGGTCGTCGACCTGCTGGTGGGCCGAGAAGGCGCCGGACTGCCGCAGCATGGCGTCGACGAGCGTGGTCTTGCCGTGGTCGACGTGGGCGACGATCGCCACGTTGCGCAGGTCGGAGCGCACAGACATCTACGGTTCTCATTTCGTGGGGTCGACGGGGGCGACGGACGGACGACGCCGCTCCTGTGCCGGTCCGGCCGTGTGCGGGCCGCGGCTGTTCCGGGAGTGCGCACGGGCCGTCACCCGGGCACGGCTATCCTACCGGGTCGCACCCGGCGGCGTTGCGGCGAGCGTACGCGGCGCCGTTGCCCGTACACCCGCCTGCCGGGATCGTCTCCCGCGACCGGCCGCCGCGATACCGGGGGCCGGACTCCGAGACCCTTTCGAGACGTGTTCGTCATCACACCGTGACACTCGCCCCCGGCGTCACACGGCCCCCGGCGTCACGACGGCTTGGACCCTCGTCCGGTCGGCCGACGGACCAGCGTCCGCCACCGGTTCGGCCGGTCGGGGTACAGCTCCTCCCACTGCTCCGAGATCGACTCGGTGACGCGCGTCGTCACGTGCTCCGCGAGCGCCGCGCGTGCCTGCCGGCGCTCGACGCGCAGCATCGCGGCGTGCTCGATCCGGAGCACCTTGATCGTCGCGACGGCCATGCCGATCATCACGACGGAGAACGGCAGCGCGATGAGGATCGCCGCGGTCTGCAGCGCCTGGAGCCCGCCGGCGAGCAGGAGCGCGATCGCGAGGAGGCCCTGCAGCACCGCCCAGAAGATCCTGCTCCACGTGGGCGGGTTCGGGTTCCCGCCGGACGCGAGCATGTCGACGACGAGCGAACCCGAGTCGGACGAGGTGACGAAGAAGACGACGATGAGGATGATCGCCGCGACCGTCAGGACCGCGGAGAGCGGCAGGTCGCCGAGGAGCTGGAACAGCACGGTGTCCTGGTTGACCGCCCCGTCGTCGAGCATGCTGCCCGGGACGGTGAGCTCGCGGTACAGGCTCGAGCCACCGAAGATGGCGAACCACAGGGTCGTGACGATCGTCGGGACGAGCAGCGTGCCGAGGACGAACTCGCGGACCGTGCGCCCGCGCGAGATGCGTGCGATGAAGACGCCGACGAACGGCGCCCAGGAGATCCACCAGCCCCAGTAGAAGATCGTCCACGAGGACTGCCACTCGAGCCCCACGGCGCCCTGGAAGGCGGTCGTGTCGAAGGTCAGCCGCAGGATGTTCTGCAGGTAGTAGCCGAGCGACTGGACCCACTCGCGCAGGAGGAAGAGCGTCGGACCCAGCACGAGCACGAGCACGGCGACGACCCCGGCGAGGACCATGTTGCCGTTCGACAGCCACTTGATGCCCTTGCCGAGGCCCGACACGACCGAGAACGTGGCGACCACGGTGATCGCGGCGATCAGCCCGATCTCGAGGCCCAGGCTCGGCTCGGCGACGTCGAGGAAGCCCAGCCCGGCGGCGATCTGCATGACGCCGAACCCGAGCGAGGTCGCGACGCCGAACACGGTGCCGACGATCGCGACGATGTCGATCACGTTGCCGAGCCAGCCCTTGACGCGGTCGCCGAGGATCGGCTCGAGCGCCCAGCGGATCGACACGGGCCGGCCCTTGCGGTGGATCGAGTACGCGAGCGCGAGGCCGGCGACGACGTAGATGGCCCAGGCGTGGATGCCCCAGTGGAGGTAGCTCTGGCCCATCGCGGCCTGAGCGAGCGCCGGGTCGCCGCCCGTGACACCGGGTTTCGGATCGACGTAGTGCGACAGCGGCTCGGCGGCCCCCCAGTAGACGAGACCGATGCCCATGCCGGTCGCGAAGAGCATGGCGAACCACACCGGGAGCCGGAACAGCGGCTCCTCCTCGTCCTTACCCAGCACGATGTCGCCGAAGCGGCTCAGACCCATCCAGAGGGCGAGCACGACGAACCCCGCGACGATGAGGACGTAGTACCAGCCGAACACGCCGATCACGTCGCGCTGGAGCGTCTCCATCACGGTGCTCATCGCGTCGGCGAAGAACACCGTGAGCAGGACGAACAGCAGGATGATGCCGGCTGCCGGGTAGAAGACCCGGGGGTCGGGGCGTCCGCTCCGCGCGTCGACGCCACCCGCCGGAGGCGGTGACAGCGCGGCGCCCCCCTCCGCCGCCGGTGCCGCCGTCGTCGTGTCACCGACAGGGTTCCCGTCGGACCGGTCCGGGTCCGGTCCGGAGCCTGCTGCGGAGGAGTTCTCGGTGCTGCTCATACGCCCAGGTTTCCGGTGACGCGAGCCGGTAGCAAGCCAGGCACGCCGCCCGACGGGTCAGACCGGCAGGACCACCCGCCCGTCGTGGAGCTCGACGACGCGGTCCGCCCGCTGCATGAGCAGCGGGTCGTGCGTCGAGACGACCGCCGCGACGCCCCGCGCGTGGACCACCTCGCGGACGAGATCCATCACGGTCTCCGCGGTGCCCGAGTCGAGCTGCCCCGTGGGCTCGTCCGCGATGAGGACCGCCGGCTCGGCGACGAGCGCGCGGGCGATCCCGACGCGCTGCTGCTGCCCGCCCGACAGCTCGTACGGGCGCTGCGCCGCGTGGCCCTCGAGCCCGACGAGCGCCAGCGCGCGCTCGACGCGGTCCGCGCGCTCGCGCGGCTCGACGCCCTGCAGCCGCAGCGGCACCTCGACGTTCTCGGCGGCCGAGAGCACCGGCACGAGGCCGAAGGACTGGAAGACGTACCCGATCTCGCGGCGCCGGACGTCGAGGACGTCGCGCTCGCGCATCGCCGACAGCGTGCGGTCCCCCGCGAGGACGACGTCGCCGCTCGTGGGGCGGTCGAGCCCGCCGAGGATGTTGAGCAGCGTCGTCTTGCCCGAGCCCGACGGCCCCCGCACCACGAGGAGCTCGCCCGGGTGCACCGCGAGGCTCACGTCGCTCAGCGCGTGCACCTCGCTCGCGCCGCGCCCGAACACGCGTCCGACGCCCCGCGCCCGCAGCGCGGCCGTCCCCACCGTCCCCACCGTCCCGCTCACCGCTCGCTCCCCTCGCCGGTCCCGTCCGTCCGTCCGCGCGCGTCGGGCCACACGCCCACGTGGTCCGTCTCGAGCGCGAGGCGCACGCGGTCGCGCAGGTCGAGGCTCGCCACGAAGTCCGGCGGCAGCTGCAGCCGCCCGACGCGGTCGAGCACGGCGAACTCCTCCGCCACGTGCCGCTCGGAGCCGTGCTCGTCCACCTCCGTGCGGCGCAGCACCTCGGTCGACGTGCGGCCGTCGCGGATCTGCACGGTGCGGAGCACGTGGTCGGAGACGGTGGGGTCGTGCGTGACGATGAGCGTCGTGACGCCCAGCTCGGCGTTGACCCCCCGCATCGCCTCGAGCACCTCGACGGACGTCGCCTCGTCGAGCTCGCCCGTCGGCTCGTCCGCGAGCAGGACGCGCGGCGCGTTCGCCACCGCCACGGCGAGCGCGGTCCGCTGCTGCTCGCCGCCCGACATCTGGTCGGGGCGGCGGTCGCGCACATGCCCGATCTCGAGCAGCTCCAGCAGCCCGTCGACGCGTGCCTGCCGATCGCGGGCCGAGAGGTCGCCGGCGAGCGTGAGCGGCACGGCGACGTTCTCGGCCGCGGTGAGGTACGGCAGGAGGTTGCGGCTCGTCTGCTGCCACACGAACCCGACGGTGCGCCGCTGGTAGCGCACGCGCTCGCGCCGCCCCATGGTCAGCAGGTCGGTTCCCGCGACGACCGCGGACCCGCCCGTCGGCCGGTCCAGCCCGGACAGGATGGTCAGCAGCGTCGACTTCCCCGACCCCGACGCGCCGACGATGGCGACGAGCTCGCCCGGGTCGATGCGCAGGTCGAGGCCCTGCAACGCCTGCACCTCGACGCCGTCGGCGGAGAAGATCCGCACGAGGTCCTGGCACAGGATGTCCGGCTCCGTGGACGCCGCGCGCGCCGCGCCCCGCGAGGCGGGTCGCGCGTCGAGGTCCATCCCGGCGTCCGGCTCGTCGACTCCGGTCCAGGTCGTCATGTCACCTCTCCTCACCGATGCGCAGCTGGGCCGCGAGGTTCGTGCGCCGGCTCAGCGCCGTGGACACCGCGACCGCCGCGGCGACCACGAGGACGAAGCCGCCGACGACGGCCCCGAGCAACGCGGGGTCGGCGGTCAGCGGCGGGCTCGCGTCGCCGCCCGTGAACGGCGTCACGTCGACGGTCGCGAGCACGAGCGCCGGGATCGCCACGCCGAGACCGGCGCCGACGACGACGGACGCGAGGACCCACGGACCGATCTCCCAGGCCACGAGCCCGCGCGTGCGGCGGCGCTCGAGGCCCAGCGTGCGCAGGACTGCGACGAGGCGGTCGCGCGCGGGCGCGCCGATCATGAGCGTCATGACGACGGCGGCCGCGCACAGCAGCCCGGACAGCGCGATCGCGACGACGAACGCCCGGTTCATGCCGTCGGCCGCGGGCGAGTCGAGCAGGTCCGCGGAGATCACGTCCGGGCTGGTGATGGCCGACCGCGGGAGCACCTCGGCGACGGCCGCGCGGACGGCGGCCGGGTCGGCGCCTTCCTCGAGCGACAGCAGTGCGAGCCGCGGCCGGAACGTCACGTCGAGCGCCTCTGACGCGAGCCCGGCGTCGACCACGACGAACGTGCGGGCGGGCAGGCCGGGGACCGGCCCCGTCGCGGCGAGCACGTCGACCGGCACGCCCTCGGACCCGACGAGCGTCACGTCGTCCGCCCCGACGGGCACGCCCAGCGTGCCGGACACGACCGCGGGCAGCCGCTCGCCCGGCGACGCGAGCGCCGAGGGCAGGGCCTGCGCGCCCGGGACGTCCGCCTGCACGGCGGCGAGGGCGTCGGCGTCGACGGCGAGGACCGTGACGCGCTCGCCCGAGACGCCGAGGCGCAGGGGGAGCTCCCCGGCGTCGGTCACGGTCGCGACCTCGGCCACGCCGTCGATCCCGCGCAGCTCCGCCGCCACCTCCTCGTCGACGATCGGCCCGCTGACGCGCACGTCGGCGCCCACCTCTCCCCACGCGATCGTCTCGACCCCGGAGCGGACGCTCGACCAGAGCACGCCCGACGACATCGCGACCGCGACGCCGACGACGAGCGCGAGCGCCGGGACGACGCCGCCCGCGGGGTCGCGCACCGTCCGGGCGGCGCCGAGGAACGGCACGAGGTCGCGACGGGCGCGGAACACGCGCTCGAGGGCGCGCACGGGCAGCGGGTACACGCGCAGCACGACGACGCACGTCGCGAGCGCGAGCAGGAGGGGCGCCGCGGCGAGGAGCGGGTCGACGCCCCCGGCCCCCAGAACCTCGCGCGTCGTCGTCACGGCGTCGTCGTCGTCGGCCGTGCCACCCACGACGACGCCGCGCTGCAGGAGCAGCACGACCGAGACGGCGGCCGCCGCGACCACGAGCAGGTCGGTGAGGGTGCGCCACCGGCTGCGCGCCGTCCCGAGGTCGGACCGGGACTCGCGCAGCCCGGCGGGCGAGGTGGTGAGCGCGAACAGCGCGGCCGGGGTGAGCGCGACGAGCAGGGCGGGGACGACCGTGGCCGCGCCGACGGCGCCGCCGCCGGCAGCCGGTGGCACCGCGAGGACCGCGGCGGCC
>NZ_LWGL01000147.1 GCF_001722485.1 Cellulosimicrobium cellulans
CGAACGCGCGCGCGGCCTGGCCCGGGCCCTCGGCGTGCGCGACGACGGCGACCCCGCGCTCGTGGGCGCGGCCGACGACGGCGGCGAGCGTCGCGTCGTCGGGCACGGGACCGGCGACGCTGTTCAGCGCGACCTTGACGAACGACGCACCGGCGGCGAGCTGGCGGTCGACGGCTACGACCGCGTCGTCGGGCGTCACGATCTCCTCGACGGAACCGTCCGGCGCCCACGACCGGTCCGACGGATAGCCGCCGGGCGCCGTGAGGAACGCGCCGGCGAACGCGACGTGCGGCACGTGTGGGGCCGGGTTCGCGCGCGGTGCGCCCTCGGGACTTGGGAGGCGAGTCAAGTTCGCGGGCGGTGCGCCCTCGGTGCTCGGGCTGGCCGCGCCGTCACCCCGAGCTTTCGGCCGTCCGCTCTCGCGCGCGGCTTCTACGCCCTTCGCATCCGACGTCGCACCGCCCGCTCGGCCTGCGTCGTCACCATCGCGTGCCCACCCCGCAACGACCTCGGGGATCCAGCCGAGGTCGTGCACAGCGGCGATGCCGTGCGGGGCGAGGACCGTCGCGTCGACGAGGCCGAGGTGGACGTGGGCGTCGGTGAACGGCGGGAGCAGCGTGCCCGGGAGGTGCAGCGGGTCCGGCGCGCGGTGGTCTGCGAATTCGACCCCCACGTCCGAGATCGGCCTTCCGAGGGCCGACGTCGCGACGGGCAGGTCGACGCCGGCGTCGCTCAGGGGGCGGAGGCCGGATGCGGTGGCGAGAAACGCCGTCGGGCCGGTGGGCGGGCGACTCGGGAACCAGGAGGCGTCGACCGTGACGACGCGCGCGGCGTCGGGCGCCGGGGGCGTCATGGCCGGGTGGCGCCGATCTCGGTGCGGACGGCGAAGAGCTCGGGGAAGAACGTGAGGTCGAGGGCCTTCTGGAGGAAGCCGACGCCGCTCGACCCGCCCGTGCCGCGCTTGGTGCCGATGATGCGCAGGACGGTCTTCATGTGGCGGAAGCGCCAGAGCTGGAAGTTGTCCTCGAGGTCGACGAGCTCCTCGCACGCCTCGTAGGCGGACCAGTGGGCGTCAGTGTCGGCGTAGATGCGGCGGAACACCTCGACGAGGTCGTCGTCGAGGTCGTGGGCGACGGTGACGTCGCGGTCGAGGACGCGCTCGTTCGCGGGACGCGGGTGCTCCGGCTGATCGACCATCCGGCGAGCGTATGACACCGACGTGACGAGCGCTAGATCCGTGCAACACACACGACGGCGGTGCGGGTGCGCCTGTCCGTTCCGCCGGGCGGAGGCCGCGCGGTCAGCGGGCGGTGTCGTCCCCTCGGGATGCTTCGGCGTCGACGTCGGCCCGCTCGTCCGCGACGGACTCACCGGTCGGGTCGTCGGCGAGCTCGTCGGTGAGCAGGTGCCCGCCGAGCGGGCCGTCGCTCATGCCGACGTAGCGCCAGCCGCTGTCCGGGTCGCCCTCGACCTCGACGAGACCCGTGTTCTCGAGCTGCCGGTACGCCATCGCGTCGAGGTCGACGCCGGCGGCGCGGATGCTCGCCCAGGAGCGGATCGCGGCGCCGTGGGAGACGACGACGGCCGTCTCCCAGCCGGTGGACGCCACCTTCGCGACGGCGTCGTCGAAGCGCGCGACGAACTCGTGCCCGTCCGGGCCGCCGGGCATGCGGCGCGACATGTCGCCGCCACCCCAGGCGAACACCGTCTCAAGGTAGAGCACGTGGTCCTCGTGCCGGCCGGACATCTCGAGGTCGCCCGCGTCGATCTCGCGGAGCCCGTCGAGCTCGAGCGGCTCCAGGTCCAGTCGTTCGAGGAGCGGCGCCGCCGTGAGGTGCGTCCGCACGAGCGTCGACACGGCGACGCCCTCGATCACACGGTCGGCGAGCGCGTCCGGGATGGCGGCGGCCTGGCGCGCACCGAGCGCGGTGAGGCCGGGGCCCGGCATCGCGGTGTCGAGCAGGCCGGCGACGTTGGACGGGGTCTGTCCGTGGCGGACGAGCAGCAGGCGCATGGTGCTCCGAGGGTCGTGGGGCTACCCCACCACCCTACGAGCGGATCCCGTCAGGTCGCCCGGCCGAAGCGTCAGCCGAGCGGGTCGGTGACGAGCCGCGATCGCGCCTCGTAGACCTGGAGCGGCGGGGCGGTGCTCGACGTCGTCGCCGTGCCCGGCACATCCGTCCACGTCGGCGAGCCGGTGATGCGGAACTGGCCCGACCACGACGTCGTCAGGCTGATCGTCACCGCGTCGGCCGGCTGCGCGTACGTGTGATGGACGGTGTGGTCCGGGTACGGCGCGCCGGGGTCGGTCGTGACGAGCGGCGCGCTGCCGTCGGCGTAGTCCCACGCGTACGACTCGGGCGTCGCACGAATCTGCACCGGGATGCCGAGCAGCGTCGTGTCGAACGTCTGCTCCGTCGGCTCCGTGTACGTGATCGTCGGGAGGTTCACGACCGTCCAGCCGTCCGGCGGCTGCACCACCACGGGCGACGGCGCGATCTGCAGCGTCGCGAACTCGCGCTCCGCCTCGGCGAGCAGGTCGGCCGGGGTGATGCAGCCCTCGTCGCCGACGAGTTCCGGCTGTCCCCACGTGCCGTCGGGCTGACGGGTCTCGCGGAACAGCGCGCCCTCCGCGAACTCGTCCGGCCCGCACTCGATGCCCTCGTACGCGAGCTGCTCACCCTCGGTGCACGCGTAGTCGTAACGGGTTGAGGAGCCGTCGAGCCTGCCGACGAGATCACACAGCGCCGGCGTCGCGGAGAAATACCGGTCCGTCGGGTCCTCCTCACTCGCGGGGACGTAGACACTTCCTCCGCGAGTCGCTTCACGCGCCGTCTCAACTGTGACGTTCTGACCCGAGGCCCCACCCTTGAAGCCGCCGTAGTCAGGTGCGGCGCTGAACACAATGGGCGACAAGCCGAGTGCAGATGCGAGGATGACGGCACCGATTTTCACGTTTGCTCCAGTAGCGCGATCTCGACAACGACCCAGTTGCCGTCCTTACGACCGACCTCTGCGCGATAGACGTCATCAGTTCGGCCCTGAGCAAAAATCTCGTTGCCCTCGGCGTCGACGATTGACATCGGCTCCTGCACGATTCTGATATCGAGCGGAAAGATGCCGGTGGCTTCATCGCGAACGTAAAGACTCGGATTGTCCACAGTGGCGGTCACGGCGCCGCCCTCGAAGACATCGCCTCGCGAACGGATCGTCTCGGCCTGTTCGATCGAGCTTTGGCAGAAGCCGCAGGACTCAAACGAGAGGGAGCGCCACTCCGAGGTATCGCCCGTTGCCATCACAAACGGATACAACTCTGAGAAGTACTCCGCCGCAGCTGCCGCACCTTCAGCGCCTTCCTGCTCCAGCGCCGCCGGTCGTTCGGGCTTCGCCGGGCCGGTCTCGGTCGGCGTCGGCTCGGGCGTCTCGGCCGGCTCGGCCTCGGCGGTGGTCGTCGTCGACGTCTCCGGCTCGGCGGGCTCCTCGCTGGTGCAACCGGTGACGAACAAGCTCGTGGCGACGAGCGCGCCGGCGGCGAGCGCCCGGCGTCGGACATGGACTGACGACGGACGAACGGGGCGCATCTCTCTCCTGCTGACGACCTGCTGCTGACGTCCCGCCGCGGGCGGGACCACGCGTGCGGGAGGACCGCACCGCGAACTGCCCCAGAACCTAGCGAATCGTGGCGACGGGCGGTACCTCGGGTCCGAACTCTGTGGAGGACCGACCCTGTGGACATCCAGCCGGCGTGGCAGTCTGTCGGCATGTCGCGCCGTGAGCTCGTGGTCCTCGGGACCGCCAGCATGGTGCCGACGCGCACCCGCAACCACAACGGCTACGTGCTGTTCTGGGACGACGAGGCGATCCTGTTCGACCCGGGCGAGGGCACGCAGCGGCAGATGACGCTCGCCGGTGTCTCGGCGACGGACCTGACGCGCATCGCGCTCACGCACCTGCACGGGGACCACAGCCTGGGCCTCGCGGGGGTCGCGCAGCGCATCAGCGGGGACGCGGTGCCGCACACGATCCCCGTGTCGTGCCCGGCGTCGGGGCAGCGGTGGGTGGAGCACCTGCTCGACGCGTCGGCGTACCGGCGTCAGAGCTTGATCGAGCTCCAACCGATCGCCGATGACGGCATCGTCCCGGCCGCCCCCGAACGCCCGCGACCCGGCTTCACGCTGCGCGCGCGGCGCCTCGACCACACGATCGACGCCGTCGGCTACCGGCTCGACGAGCCCGACGGCCGCCGCATGGTCCCCGAGCTCCTCGAGCGCCACGGTCTCGCGGGACCGGTCGTCGGGCAGCTGCAGCGCGACGGCGTCGTCGTCACCGAGGACGGGCGCACCGTCACGCTGGAGGAGGTGAGCGGCCCGCGGCCGGGGCAGTCGTTCGCGTTCGTCATGGACACGCGCCTGTGCGACGCCGTGCGCGAGCTCGCGGACGGCGTCGACCTGCTCGTCATCGAGTCGACGTTCCTCGACCGCGACCTCGACCAGGCCGAGCGGTGGGGCCACCTCACCGCGTTCCAGGCGGCGAAGGTCGCGGCCGACTGCGGCGTGCGGCACCTCGTGCTCACGCACTTCTCGCAGAGGTACACCGACCCCGCCGAGTTCGAGCGCGAGGCGCGCACCGTGTTCGACGGCGAGCTCACCGTCGCGCAGGACCTGGACCGGGTGCCGGTTCCGCCGCGTCGACCGGCCCGCTGAACCCGGCGGCCGGGAGGCTCGACACCGATCCCGGGGCGTTCGTCTCCGTCGGCTCCGGCCCGGTGCGACCGACGCTCTGCAGGAAGAGCATGCCGCCCGCGAGGAGGACCGCCGCCACCAGGAGGAGGACTCCGAACAGCCGCACCGTCGTGATATCCCGTGCGGTCGGCTCGGCGCGGTCGCGCTTCTCGAACAGGACCACCTCGTTCATCGTCCTGGTCGTCGTCGGCGCGACGATGTGCCAGAGGCCGACGGCGACGAGCGCGATGCCCAGGACGATCTCGAACTTCATGGCACCGCACGGTAGCCAGGCGAGCGGCACGACGGAGGCCGTCGTCCACACCCTGTGGACGACGGCCTCCGCGGCGATCAGCCGGCGGTCATGCGCACCGGCTCAACGGCACCGGCTCACCCGCACTGGACCGCGTCGTAGCCCGCGGTGACCTGCGACGTCGCGCCGTCCGCCGTCGTCACGGTCACCGTGGCCTCGCCCGCCTCGAGCGGCCCGCGGACCTTGAACGCCTGGTAGGCGTTCTTGCCCGGGTCGACCGCGGCGAACGACTTCTCGCCGAACGCCGTCGCGAGGGTCATGCCGAGCGTCGCGTCGCCGGTGTTCTGCGCGCGGACGGCGACGTACGGGGCACCTCCGAGGCAGCGCGCCTCGGCCTGCACGGCGACGTCGGGCTCGGTCGGCGCCTGCTCGGACGGGTAGACGTCGAGCGCGTCGAGCTCGGTGTACCAGGTCTTGCGTGTGAGGGTCACGGTGTTCGTGCCCTCCTCGAGCTGGACCTCGTGCGCGACGCTCTGCCAGTTGCCCCAGCGCGTGTGCGGGAACGTCACGACGCCCGCGTCCTCGCCGTTGACGGTGACGTAGTCGCTCGACTCGAGCGAGTACCCGCCGCGCTCCGAGCCGTTCGCGAACCGGACCGCGAGCGTGTACGGGCCCGCCTCCTCCGCCTCGATCTCGAGCGTCACGGAGCTGTCGGCGAAGTCGAGCCCGCCGACCTTCTCGCCGCCCGACGCACCCGCGGCGGCGCCGACGGAGCCGCGCACGATGACGCCGTCCTCGAACTCGTACCGGTCCGCGTCCGCCGGGATGACCGGCGGCACGACGACCTCGGGCTCGCGCACGGTGTCGTAGACGTCGATCGCGTCGACCTCCGTGAAGAACGTGCTGCGCGTCAGCGTGATCGTGTTCGACCCGGCGTCGAGGTCGACGAGGTGCTCGGCCGTCTGCCAGTTGCCCCACGTCGTGTGCGCGAAGGTCACGGTGCCCGCGTCCTCGCCGTTGACCGACACGAGCCCGGTCGAGGGCACGCGCTCGCTGCCGTCCATCGAGCCGTTCGCGTACCGGATGCCGATGAGCGCGGGTCCGGCCTCCTCGGCGACGACCTCCACGGTCACCGAGCTGTCGGCGAAGTCCATGCCGCCGACCTTCGCGCCGCCCGACGCGCTGCCGTCCTGCACGACGCGCGCGTTCGTCACGACGCCGTCCTCGGCCTCGTAGCGGTCCGAGGCGTCGGTGACGGACGGGACGCCGTCCTCCGACCACTCGAGCTCGCTGAGGTACATCGCCCGGTACGTGAACCGCTCGTTCCAGCCGTGGAAGACGATCGCCGTGCTGCCGTCGGGCCGCACCACGATGTCCTGCCCGCCGGGCCCGCGGACGTCGCCCTGGAAGCGGTCGCTCGTCATGAGCTCGGTCGTCGCCTTGGTGTACGGGCCGAGGAGGTTGTCCGACGTCGCGTACGCCGTCCGGTAGTTCCCGCCGTAGAAGTCGTTGGCCGAGTAGAAGAGGTAGTACGTGCCGTCGCGCTCGATGATGGTCGGCGCCTCGACGACGATGCCCTCGTTCGGCCGGTCGACACGGATGAGCTCGGTCGGCGGGCCGGTGAGCGTGGTGCCGTCCGCGGAGAGCGGCTGGGCGAAGAGGATCGCGGTCTTGCCCGCGCAGCAGTTGCCGTCGGCCTTCCACAGCAGCCAGAGCTGCTCGCCGTCGTGGAACGTGCCCGCGTCGATCGCGCCGCCGAGGTCGACCGTGCCGTCCTCGCCGTTGGGGCAGACGAACGGGTCGTCGCCCACCGGGACGAACGGGCCGTCCGGCGTCTCGGACAAGGAGACGCCGATGCACTGGCGCGGCGTCGTCGCGTCGCGCGCGGTGTAGTACAAGGCGTAGCCGCCCTCGACGGCCGCGACCTCGGGCGCCCAGACGCAGCGGTCGGTCGCGCCGCCCGGGCTGAACGAGCACGACTCGCTCACCCACGCGCCGAGCTCCGGCGCGACGTCGGTCGGCTCGCTCCACGTGACGAGGTCCGTCGACGTGCGGTGCTGCACGTTCTGGCCCGCGTTGTTGGTGGCGTAGGCGTGGTAGACGCCGTCGACGAGGAGGATGTCGGGGTCCGGGAAGTTGGCGTCGACGACCGGCGAGATCGTCGGGGCCTGCTCGGCGACGGCGGCCGGTGCGGTGCTGGCCGGCGACGTGGCGGCGGCCGCGGTCGCGGCGCCCGAGACGGCCAGCCCGAGCGCGACCAACGCGCTCGTGACAGCGGTGGCACGCGTTCGTGCCCGGGACACAAGGGACTTCATGGGGTGTCTCCTCGACGGTGAGGCGGCAGGACCCGGGACGACGTCGACCTCGGGGATTCGAGTGTCCCGGTCGGCCGCACACAAGTCAACGCTTTCCCGCACAACTGAACACTCCGTCCGGGGACCCGCTCGCTCCGCCGCGCTCCCCCGCTCGGGGGAGGTCGGCCGGGCCTCCCCGTCCGTAGAGTCACGCTCGTGACGCGAACCAGTGGGGTCGGAGGATGAGCCGGCGGGCGGTCGTCATCGGCGGAGGCATCGGAGGACTCGCGTCGGGCGTCGCGCTCGCGCGGGCCGGGTGGGACGTCACCGTGGTCGAGCGCGCGACGTCGCTCGATCCCGTGGGGGCGGGGATCGCCGTCGCGCCCAACGCGGTGCGCGCGCTCGCCGCGCTGGGCCTCGGCGACACGCTGCGCGACCTCGCGACGCTCCAGGGCCAGGTCGGCATGCGCCGCCCCGACGGCCGGTGGCTCGTGCGCGCCGACGCCGGGCAGGCGAGCGCGCGCTTCGGCGACAGCACGCTCGTGCTGCACCGTGCGCAGCTCGTCGGGATGCTCGCGGACGCCCTGCCCGACGGCGCGCTGCGGCTCGGGGCGAGCGGCGCCGTCGTGCACCCGGGCGACGACGCGCGGCCCGCGGT
>NZ_LWGL01000148.1 GCF_001722485.1 Cellulosimicrobium cellulans
CCGACGACGACCCGGCCCGCTGGCTCGTCTCGACGACGATCATCACGACCGACGCGGCCCCCGACCTCGCCGAGATCCACGACCGGATGCCGCTCGCGCTGCCGGCCGACGCGTGGGACGCGTGGCTGCTGCACGTCTCGCTGCGCGGCTACCAGGCGTTCGGAGCACGGTTCGCCCTCGCCCAGCGTCGCGTCGTCCTCGGCGACGAGATGGGCCTCGGCAAGACCGTCCAGGCCATCGCGGTGATCGCGCACCTCGTCGCCGGCGGTGCCACGCACGCCGTCGTCGTGTGCCCCGCGAGCGTGCTCACGGGCTGGGTGCGCGAGCTGCGCGCCCACGCCGACCTGCCCGTGCACGCCCTGCACGGCGCGTCGCGCGAGGAGGCGACCGCGGCGTGGCGCTCGGGCGGCGGCGTCGCCGTGACGACGTTCGCCGGCCTGCGCGACGCCGGCGTCGAGACGTTCACCGAGGCCGCCCCGGCCGTGGTCGTCGTCGACGAGGCGCACTACGTGAAGAACCCGGAGGCGAAGCGGTCCGTCGCGGTCGCGGCGCTCGCGGCCCGTACGCCGCACGCACTCCTCCTCACCGGGACCGCGATGGAGAACCGCGTCGAGGAGTTCCGCACGCTCGTCGGCTACCTGCAGCCCGCGCTCGCCGCCGACCTTGACGCCGCTGCCGGGGCGGCCGGTCCCGAGGTGTTCCGGCGCGCCGTCGCGCCCGCGTACCTGCGCCGCAACGCCGAGGACGTGCTCGAGGAGCTGCCCGAGCTCGTCCAGGTCGACGAGTGGGAGGAGCTCGGGTCCGTCGACGGCGCCGCCTACCGGCGCGCCGTCGCGGCGGGGGAGTTCATGGCGATGCGCCGGGCCGCGTTCGCCGTGGAGCACCCGGAGGACTCGGCCAAGGTGCGCCGCCTCGTCGAGATCGTCACCGAGGCCGCGGAGAACGGCCGCAAGGTCGTCGTGTTCTCGTTCTTCCGCGACGTCGTCGACCTCGTCGCCACGGCGCTCGGCGACCTCGCGCTGCGCCCGCTCACCGGGTCCGTCCCCGCGACCGTGCGCCAGACGGTCGTCGACGAGTTCACCGCGTCGGCCGTGCCGCGTGCGCTCGTGAGCCAGATCGACGTCGGAGGAGTCGGGCTCAACCTCCAGGCGGCGTCCGTCGTCGTCCTGTGCGAGCCGCAGACGAAGCCCACGACCGAGGCCCAGGCGATCGCGCGTGCCCACCGCATGGGGCAGGTCGAGACCGTGCAGGTGCACCGCCTGCTCACCGCGGCCACCGTCGACGAGCACCTCCTGCGGATCCTCGACACCAAGGCCCGGCTCTTCGACGCCTACGCGCGCCGCAGCGCGCTCGCCGAGGAGGTCGCCGGCGCGGTGGACGTGTCCGAGGCGCAGCTCGCACGGACCATCGTGGCGGCCGAGCGCGCCCGCCTCGTCGCCGACCCCGCCGTCACCTCGGTCGAGGACGCGCCCGTCTCGACATGAGGCCGGGGGAGCGAGCCCCTAGCGTGGCCCCATGAGCACCCCCGACGAGGCGCGCGGGCCCCTCGCGCCGCTGCCCGAGGACTGGACGACGGCGCTCGCGGTCGTCGCGCACCCCGACGACATGGAGTTCGGCGCGGCCGCCGCCGTTGCGCGCTGGACCGGCCAGGGCAAGCGCGTCGTGTACTGCATGGTGACGAGCGGCGAGGCGGGCATCGACGGCATGGACCCGGACGTCGCGCGCGGCGTCCGGGAGGCCGAGCAGGTCGAGTCGGCGCGGCTCGTGGGCGTCGACGAGGTGGAGTTCCTCGGGCTGCCCGACGGCGTGCTCGAGTACGGCGTGCCCCTGCGCCGCGAGATCGCCCGCGTCGTGCGCCGGCACCGTCCGGACGTCGTCATCACCGGCAACCACCGCGAGACGTTCCCCGGCGGGATGCCGAACCAGGCGGACCACATGGCGACAGGGCGCGCCGTCCTCGACGCCGTGCGGGACGCCGGCAACCGCTGGGTCTTCCGCGACCAGGTGGAGGTCGAGGGGATCGAGCCGTGGGGCGGCGTCCGGCAGGTCTGGGTCGCGGGATCGCCTGTGCCCACGCACGCCGTCGACGTGAGCGAGACGTTCGACGCCGGTGTCGCGTCGCTGCGCGCGCACCAGGCCTACCTCGACGGCCTCGGCTGGCAGGACTTCGACCCGGCCGCGTTCCTCGCCTCGATGACGGGACCGACGGGCTCGGCGCTCGGCGTCACGCACGCCGTGGCGTTCGAGGTCGTCCGGATGACCTGGGACTGACCCCGGCCGCCGCCCGGCGAGCGGGCGACGGCCGGGAGGTCAGGCTCGCCGCGACGCGCCGGCCGGGACGTTCGCGACGCCGTCCGGCAGGAAGCGCCGTCCGAGGACCTTCTCGGAGTAGCCCGTGCGGTCCAGGTACGGCGTGATCCCGCCGAGGTGGAAGCCCCACCCGGCGCCGAGGATCATGCACAGGTCGACCTGCGACGGGCTCGCGACCACGCCCTCGTCGAGCATGAGGCCGATCTCCTGCGTCAGCGCCGTGAGCACGGCGTCGAGCACGCCCGCCTCGTCGAGCGGTGCAGCGCCGTCCGACCGGCCCCCGGCATCGCCCGTGCCGAAGACCCGCTGGATCGCCGGGTCGACCGGCTTCGGCAGGCCCTTCGGCGCGTCGAGCACGACGGGGATCTGCTCGTCGACGATGCGCCGCAGCCCGGGGGACTCGGGGAAGCGGTCGCCGAGGTCCTCGCGCAGCGACGTGAGGACGTGCAGGCCGACCGCCGGCCCGACGAGGTCGAACAGCGCGAACGGCGGCATCGGGAGGCCGAGCGGTGCGACGGCGCGGTCGGCGACCTCGACCGGCGTGCCGTTCTCGACCGCCTCGACGATCTTCGCCATGAGCAGGATGAGGAGGCGGTTGACGACGAACCCGGGCCGGTCCGCGACGAGCACCGCGGTCTTGCGGAGCTTCTTCGTCATGGCGAACGCGGTGGCGAGCGCGGAGTCGTCCGTCTTCGCCGCCTGGATGATCTCGACGAGCGGCATCTGCGCGACGGGGTTGAAGAAGTGCATCCCGACGACGCGACCGGGGTGGCGCAGGTCGGCCGCCATCTCGGTCACCGACAGCGCCGACGTGTTGGTGAGGAAGACGGTCTCCTCGCCCACGACGTCCTCGAGCTCGGCGAACACCTTCTTCTTGAGCGGCAGGATCTCCGTGACCGCCTCGACGACGACGTCGCAGCCGGCGAAGTCGCCGAGCTCGGTCGTGCCGTGCACGGACGCCACGACGCGGGCGCCGACGTCGCGCGACATGCGTCCGGAGCCGACGAGCTTCTCGACCGTCGAGCGGACGTAGCCGAGGCCCTTGTCCACCCGCTCCTGGTCGAGGTCCCGCATGACGACCGGCACCTGCAGGCGCTGGGCGAACAGCAGCGCGATCTGCGCGGCCATCAGCCCGGCGCCGACGATGCCGACGCGCGTCACCGGGCGAGCGAGCTTCGGGTCGGGCGCGCCCTGGGGCTTCTTCCCCTTGGACACGAGCTGGAACGCGTAGACGCTCGCGCGCATCTCGTCGCTCATGATGAGGTCGGCGAGCGCGACGTCCTCCGCGGCGAACGCCTCCTCCTTCGTCGCGGTGCGCGCCGCGGCGACCAGGTCGAGCGCCCGGTACGGCGCGGGCCGCGAGCCTGCGACGACCGCGTCGAGCCGCTGCCGCGTCGCGTCGACGACGGCGTCCCACACCGGCTGCGGGTCGAGCTCGCGCCGCTCGACCACGACGTCGCCGCGCAGCACCGCCTCGGCCCAGCGGATCGAGGACTCGAGGAAGTCGGGCGCGTCGAACAGCGCGTCGACGAGGCCGGTCTCGAGCGCCTCGCGGGCCTTGAACGGCTTGTTCGCCGCCGGGCGCTCGAGGATGACCTTCATGGCGTCCTGGACGCCGATCAGGCGCGGCACGAGGTACGCGCCGCCCCAGCCGGGGACGAGCCCGAGGCCGACCTCGGGCAGGGCGAGCGCCCCGGCGTCGGACGCGACCGTGCGGTAGTCGCAGTTGAGCGCGATCTCGAGGCCGCCGCCGAGCGCGACGCCGTTGACGAACGCGAACGTCGGCACGCCGGTCCGCTCGCGCAGCCCGCCGAGGATCGAGTACGCGGCGTGGCCGGCACGCCCGAGCGCGAGCGCGTCGTCGTGCGTCTGCACGGCGGCCGCCTGCGTGAGATCGGCGCCGGCGGCGAGGAAGTACGGCTTGCCGGTCACCGCGACGGCGACGATCTCGCCGTCGGCCGCGCGGCGCTCCAGGCGCTGCAGCGCGGCGTGCAGCTCGGCGAGGCCCTGCGGCCCGAGCGTCGTGGGCTTGGTGTGGTCGAGCCCGTTGTCGAGCGTGAGGAGCGCGAGGGTGCCCGTGCCGCCCGGCAGCGCGACGTCGCGCACGAGGGAGTGCGTGACCCGCTCGCCGCGCGCGGACGCGCCGCCGTCGCGCGGGGCGGAGGGCTCCGGCGCGATGGTCTGGTCGGACGACGTCGTGCCGGCCTTGCCCGCCGACGCGTCGGTCGCCTGGCTGGTGGTCTCGCTCATGGTCAGCGGTCTCCCTCGTGCTCGACGGTGGTCGCGGCGGTCGTGTGGCCCGAGTAGTCGGCGTGGTGCGGGTTCTCCCAGATCACCGTGCCGCCCATGCCGAGCCCGACGCACATCGTCGTCAGGCCGTAGCGCACCTCGGGGTGCTGCTCGAACTGGCGCGCGAGCTGCGTCATGAGGCGCACGCCGGACGACGCGAGCGGGTGGCCCACGGCGATCGCGCCGCCGTAGAGGTTGACGCGCTCGTCGTCGTCGGCGATGCCGAAGTGGTCGAGGAACGCCAGCACCTGGACGGCGAACGCCTCGTTGATCTCGAACAGGCCGATGTCGTCGATCGTCAGGCCGGCGGACGCGAGCGCGCGCTCGGTCGCGGGGACGGGGCCGATGCCCATCACCTCGGGGTCGACGCCCGCGTACGCGTACGCGACGAGGCGCATGCGCACGGGCAGGCCGAGCTCGTCGGCGACGTCGCCCGCGGCGAGCAGGCAGGCCGTCGCGCCGTCGGTGAGCGGCGAGGCGTTGCCGGCGGTGACCTTGCCGCCCGGGCGGAAGGGCGTCTTGAGGTCGCGGATGGCCTCGACCGTGGTCTCGGGGCGGGGCAGCTCGTCGGCGGTGGCCAGGCCCCAGCCGAGCTCGGCCGACCGGGTCGCGACCGGCACGAGGTCGGGCGCGATGTCGCCGTTCGCGAGGGCCTTGGCGTACTTGGCCTGGCTCGCGACGGCGTACGCGTCGGCGCGCTCCTTCGTCAGGTGCGGGTAGCGGTCGTGGAGGTTCTCCGCGGTCGCGCCCATGACGAGCGCCGAGGAGTCGACCAGCTTCTCCGCGACGAAGCGCGGGTTCGGGTCCGAGCCCTCGCCCATGGGGTGGTGGCCCATGTGCTCGACGCCGCCCGCGACGACGACGTCCTGCGCGCCCACCGCGACGTTCGCCGCGGTCGTCGTGACCGCGGTCATCGCGCCCGCGCACATGCGGTCGATCGCGAAGCCGGGCACCGACCTCGGCAGCCCCGCGAGCACGGCGACGCTGCGGCCGAGGGTCAGGCCCTGGTCGCCCGTCTGCGTCGTCGCGGCGAGCGCGACCTCGTCGACGCGCTCGACGGGCAGCTCGGGCCGGCGGCGCAGCAGCTCGCGGATCGTCTTCACCGCGAGGTCGTCCGCGCGCGTCTCGGCGTAGATCCCGTCGGGGCGGGCCTTGCCGAAGGGGCTGCGCACGCCCTCGACGAACACGACGTCGCGCACGGCGCGCCGTCGCGCCGCCTGCGTGGGCGCGTGCGCCGGGGCGGCGGCGTGCGTGCCGGCGCGCTCTGAGGCCGAGGTCTCGGCCGCGGTGTCGGCCACGGTCATGGCATCTCCATCCGGTCGGGTGGTCCGGTCGTGGTGGGCCGGTTCAGATGGTCGGGACGGCGGTGTCCGGAGCGACACCGCTCGGTGATACACGCTACCGCGGGTATCGGGAAAGTACGAGACCGATGCTACGGCATGGCGAGACTCGGTATCGCGAAGGGGATACCCGGTCTCCGCCGCCTCGGGGCACAGGCGGAGGACGCCCGTGGGGCCGAGGCGACCACGGCTGCGCCTCGGGGCCCTCGCCCCGCGGCGGATCGATTGACCCCCGTGCCCACCGTCGGACGAAGAGGTCTTCGTGCAGCGCCGGGAGTCGTCCTGCTCCTGATGGTGACCGTCGGGTGCGCGGTCCTCGACCCCACCTCGCGGACCGCGTACTGCCGGCCCGACGACCCGGTCGTGACACCGCAGAGCGTCGCTCCTGGCGCCGAGCTGAACCTCGCGGTGGCCGGGGACGTGGACGGGGTCGACTGCGAGTCGCGCATGCCCGCCCGCGCGCGGTACGAGGTCTGGATCACCTCGGACACGTCCGCCGAGGACCCGGACGACGGTCTCTACTCCGCGTCCCTCGGCCTCCTGGACCCGGGCTCCGACGGGGACGCGGAGGGCACCGTGCGTCTGCCGGACGAGGTCCCGCTCGGCAGAGCCGAGGTCTCCGTGAATCTCGTCGGTGCCGACACCGTCTGCGACATCGATCCGACGATCGGGTGCGCCAAGGATCCGTTCGTCGCGATCGAGATCGTCGCCTGACCGGCAGGCTCAGCGGCCCCCGCGCAGCCTGCGCACGACCTTCTTCGCCGTCGGCAGCCCCTTGTTCCAGGCGGAGTACCACATCGAGAACGGCACGTCGATGCTGCCCGCGAGCTCGTCCTCGTGGCTGGCGAAGCCGCGCTTGAACGTGGAGATGCCGTCGTTGAGCAGGCCGTTGACGTCGTAGCGCACGACGCCGCGCTCGCGCATCGCCGTGATCGCGTGCCACTTGAGCCCGTAGTTCGCGCGCAGCCGCTGGCCCTCGTCGTCCATGCCGCCGTACAGCTCGAACGACGTGCGCGCCGACGCCGCGAACCACACGAACGCCACGGGCCGGTCGTGCGGGCCGTCCGGCGTCGACCGGGCGAACGCCGCGAAGACGGGGGAGTGCTCGCCCAGCTCGGAGGCGACCAGGCGGTAGTAGTCGTCGTCGTGCAGGCCGAAGCCGGCGCGCTCGGCGGTGAGGCGGTAGATCGCGAGGCACGCGTCGAGCTCGGCGGCGGTCGTCACCGAGCGGAACTCGAGGTCCTCGCGCTGCGACTTGCGGATGTACTGGCGGGTCTTCTTCGCCATGGCCGCCATGAGCTCGTCGTCGCTGCGGCGCAGGTCGAGGATGAGCGTCGTCGGGTAGAGCACCGGGTTCACCGCGGGCTGCGACCCGGGCAGGTCGAGCGGTGTGCCGGCGTCCCAGTCCGGCTCGAGCGTCACGCCGACGCCGCCCACGGTGTCCCGGCACCACCGCACCACGGCGCGCGTCACCGCCGACCGCGTCGCGGCGTCGGTCGTGCCGTCCGCGTCGCCCACGACGACCGGGCCGCGGGGCACGTAGCTGAGGGCCTTGAACTGGGCCGGCAGGCGGCGCTCGAGCACCTGGGCGAGCCCGACGACCGCGCCGTCCGGACCGGTGACGCGCAGCCGGTGCGGGCGCCACGCGCCCGCGCCCTTGACCGCGCCCCAGCCCCACAGCTGGAGGGGGTGACCGCCGAGGGCGTTCACCTCGGCGTCCCAGGCCGTGCGGTCGGTGACTGTCCGGATCGTCAGGTTCGCGTCGTGCACGGCCCCGACCCTACCCGCCCTGCGGCGCGGCGAACGCGGCCGCGAGCGGCTCCGCGAGGAGGCCGACCTGCCACTCGCGCGCGCCTCGGCCGCGCAGGAACGCGGCGACCGACCCGGCGTCGAGCGGGTCCGGCGGCGTCCAGCACAGCCGGCGCAGCGCGTCCGGCTGGAGCAGGTTCTCGACGGGCACCGCG
>NZ_LWGL01000149.1 GCF_001722485.1 Cellulosimicrobium cellulans
GAGGACGACGAGCTGCCCGACGAGCGCCACGACGAGGGCAGCCGTCGTCCACGACCGGAGCCGCCCGTCGTCCGGCGGGGCGGAGGCGACCCGGAAGCCGGTGGCGAGGGTCGCGCACGCCAGGGCGTACTTGGCGATCGCGAGCAGCCGGTACATCTCCTGCACCTGCGCGCCGGTCATCCCGACGGCGGCCGCGTTCTCCTCGGGGAACGGGTTGCCGAGGTTGACCTCGCGCATCGACGACCGCATGGCGGCGAGGCGCCGCAGCACGCGCTCGACGGGCCCGGTGTCGCCCGCGGTGAACAGGCCCGCGAGGTACTCGAGCGGGATGCGCATCTGCGAGATGGCGGCGAACAGCGTGCGCCCGTCCTCGCCGTCGTTGCCGGACGCGGCGACCGTGTCGACCACGGGGGACAGCGGCGGGATGTACCAGACCATCGGCAGGGTCCGGTACTCGGGGTGCAGCGGCAGGGCCACCTCGTACTCGGAGATGAGCCTCCACACCGGGGAGGCCTGCGCCGCGGCGACCCAGTCGTCGGGGATGCCCTCGCGGCGCGCGGCGGCGACGACCTCGGGGTCGTGCGGGTCGAGGAGCACGGAACGCTGGGCCTCGAGCAGGTCGTGCTCGCCCTCGGTCGCGGCGGCCTCGCCGACCCGGTCCGCGTCGTACAGGACGAGGCCGAGGTAGCGCAGGCGACCGACGCACGTCTCGGAGCACACGGTCGGCAGGCCGACCTCGAGGCGCGGGTAGCACAGCGTGCACTTCTCGGCCTTGCCGGTCTTGTGGTTGAAGTAGACCTTCTTGTACGGGCACCCGGTGACGCACATGCGCCAGCCGCGGCACTGGTCCTGGTCGACGAGCACGATGCCGTCCTCGGCGCGCTTGTACATCGCGCCCGAGGGGCACGACGCGACGCACGACGGGTTGAGGCAGTGCTCGCAGATGCGCGGCAGGTAGAACATGAACGTCTTCTCGAGCTCGGTCGCCACGTGCTCGCTCATGTGCTGCAGCACCGGGTCGTCCTGCATCGTCGCGGTCGACCCGCCGAGGTTGTCGTCCCAGTTGGCCGACCAGCGGATCTGCATGTCCTCGCCGGTCAGCAGCGACCTGGGCCGCGCCACGGGGGTGTGCTGCCCCTGGGGCGCGGACAGGAGCATGTCGTACTCGTACGTCCAGGGCTCGTAGTAGTCGTGGATCGACGGCAGCTTCGGGTTGGAGAAGATCGTCGCGAGCTTCTTCACGCGCCCGCCCGCGCGCAGCCGCAGCTTCCCGCGGCGCGTTCGCTCCCAGCCGCCCTCCCAGCGGTCCTGGTCCTCGTACGTGCGCGGGTACCCGAGCCCCGGCCGCGTCTCCACGTTGTTGAACCACACGTACTCGACGCCCGTGCGGTTCGTCCACGCCTGCTTGCACGTCACCGAGCACGTGTGGCACCCGATGCACTTGTCGAGGTTCATGACCATCGACATCTGGGCCATCACCCGCATGCCGTCTCCCCCTGCCACCGCTCGGTCGTGCGCGCTCCCTGCCCCGGGCTCACTGGTACCGCACCTCCTGCGACCGGCGCCGGATCACCGTCATCTCGTCGCGCTGGTTTCCCGTCGGGCCGAGGTAGTTGAACGCGTACGACAGCTGGGCGTACCCACCCGCGAGGTGCGTCGGCTTGAGCAGGATCCGCGTGAGCGAGTTGTGGATGCCGCCGCGCAGCCCCGACGTCTCCGCGAGGGGGACGTCGATCGTGCGGTCGGTCGCGTGGAACATGTAGACCGTGCCCTCGGGCATGCGGTGGCTGACGATGGCGCGCGCCACGACGACGCCGTTGCGGTTGTACGCCTCGATCCACTCGTTGTCCGCGACGCCGATCTTCGCCGCGTCGGCCGGGCTCATCCACACGTTCGGACCGCCGCGCGAGAGCGACAGCATGAACAGGTTGTCCTGGTACTCGGAGTGGATCGACCACTTGTTGTGCGGCGTGAGGTACCGCACGGCGACCTCGGCGTGGCCGGCGGAGCCCGGGTAGCCCGACGGCGAGGTGTCGCCCACGACGGGGGAGTCGCCGAACAGCCGGTGCAGGTCGAGCGGCGGGCGGAACACCGGCAGGTGCTCGCCGAGCTCGATCATCCAGTCGTGGTCGAGGTAGAAGTGCTGGCGCCCCGTGAGCGTGTGCCACGGCTTGAGCCGTTCGACGTTGACGACGAACGCCGAGTACCGCCGCCCGCCGTGCTCCGAGCCGGACCACTCGGGGGACGTGACGACGGGCGTCGGGCGCGCCTGCACGTCGGGGAACGTGACGCGCACGCCCTCCTCGTCGCGCGCGAGGTCCGCGAGCGGCGTGCCCGTGCGGCGCTCGAGGTCCTCGAAGCCCTGGACGGCGAGGCGCCCGTTCGTCGTCCCGGACAGCGCGAGGATCATCTCGCACGCGTGCGTGTCCTTGTCGAGGCGCGGACGCCCGGCGGCCGGCCCCTGCGTCACCAGGCCGTTGCGCTGCCCGAGCCGCCGCACCTCCTCCTCGGGCCGGAACGCGACGCCCTTCGTCGCCATCCCGGCGGACTCGGTGAGCGGGCCGAGCGCCGCCATGCGCGCCGCGAACGCGGGGTAGTCCCGCTCGACGACGACGAGCTTCGGCATCGTGCGGCCGGGCACGAGCTCGCGCTCCGTCATCGGCACGCCGGGGTCGTCGAGCGCGCCGTGCGGGACGGCCATCTCGTCCGCCGTGTCGTGCTGCAGCGGCGCGGCGACGAGGTCCTCGCGCACCCCGAGGTGCGTGGCCGCCATCTCCGACACCTTGGCCGCGATGGTGTGGAACGTCGCGAAGTCGGTGCGCGTCTGCCACGGCGGGTCGACCGCCGGGTTGAAGGAGTGCACGAACGGGTGCATGTCCGTGGAGGACAGGTCGTGCTTCTCGTACCAGGTCGCGGCCGGGAGCACGACGTCGGAGAACAGCGTCGTCGACGTCATGCGGAAGTCGAGCGTGACGAGCAGGTCGAGCTTGCCCTGCGGGGCATCGTCGCGCCACGTCATGCTCCGCGGACGTCGGTCCGGTGCCGACTCCGCGGCGTTCACCGCGGCGTCCGTCCCCAGCAGGTGCTTGAGGAAGTACTCGTTGCCCTTCCCCGAGGACCCGAGGATGTTCGCCCGCCACACCGTGACGACGCGCGGGAAGTTCTCCGGGGCGTCCGGGTCCTCGCACGCGAACTTCAGCGTCCCGGCCTTCAGCTCGTCCACGACGTGCTGGGCGGGCTCCTTGCTCGCGGCGCGCGCCTCGTCCACGAGGTCGAGCGGGTTGCGGTCGAACGTCGGGTAGCTCGGCATCCAGCCGCGCTGCGCCGACTCCACGAGCGTGTCCGCCGTCGTCCGGCCCGAGAACTGGCCCTGCGCGAGCGGGGACGCGAGCGCGTCCGCCGGCATCCCGTCGTAGCGCCACTGGTCCGTCGCGAGGTACCAGAACGCCGTCCCGATCATCTGGCGCGGCGGGCGCACCCAGTCGAGCCCGCCCGCGTACTGCGCCCAGCCCGTGACGGGGCGGCACTTCTCCTGCCCCACGTAGTGCGCCCATCCGCCGCCGTTGACGCCCTGGCAGCCCGTGAGCGTCGTCAGGGCGAGCATCGCGCGGTAGATCGTGTCGGAGTGGAACCAGTGGTTCGCGCCCGCGCCCATGATGATCATCGAGCGACCGCCCGAGTCGATCGCGTTCTGCGCGAACTCACGCCCGATGCGCTCCGCCGCCGCGGCCGGCACGCCCGTGAACCGCTCCTGCCACGCGGGCGTCGCGGGCGTCGACGCGTCGTCGTACCCCGTGGGCCACTCGCCGGGGAGGGACAGCTCGGGGCGGTCGACGCCGTACTGCGCGAGCAGCAGGTCGAGGACCGTGGTGACGACGTGGTCGCCGACGCGGCGCACCGGCACGCCGCGCACGACGACGCCGGCGCCGCCCGTGTGGGCCGTCGTGTCGTCGCCGGGCGTCGGGTCGAGGTCGAACCGCGGCAGCGCGATCGCGGCCGTCTCGTACGCGGACGCCGTGGCGTCCTCGGCGACGGCGCCGCGGAAGAAGACGCCGTGCGGGTCGGCGACCGACAGCAGCGGGTCGACGTCGCCGAGGTCGAGGTTCCAGCGCCCCGCGTCGGCGTCACCGTAGCGGTGGCCGAGGGACCCGTTCGGGACGCGCGGCGTGCCGTCGGCGTCGAGCACGACCGTCTTGAACGCGGCGTTGGCGACGGGCGAGCCGTCCGGCGAGGTCCCGGCGTCGGGCAGGTCCGCCGCCGTGAGGAACTTGCCGGGCACGAGCGTGCCGTCGTCGCGACGCTCCAGGCGCACGAGGTGCGGCAGGTCGGTGAAGCGGGCCGCGTACTGCGCGAACGGGGGCGTGCGCCGCCGGGCGTAGTGCTCGGTGAGGATCACGTGGCCCATGGCCTGGGCCAGGGCGCCGTCGGTGCCGGGGTGCGGAGCGAGCCAGTCGTCCGCGAACTTCGTGTTGTCCGCGTAGTCCGGCGACACGACGACGACCTTCTGCCCCCGGTAGCGCGCCTCCGTCATGAAGTGCGCGTCGGGCGTCCGGGTGACCGGGACGTTCGAGCCCCACATGATGCAGTACGTCGAGTTCCACCAGTCCGCGGACTCCGGGACGTCGGTCTGGTCGCCGAACACCTGCGGGGACGCGACCGGCAGGTCCGCGTACCAGTCGTAGAACGAGAGCATCGTCCCGCCGAGCATCTGCACGAACCGGGCGCCGACGCCGTGGGACACCATCGACATCGCGGGGATCGGGGAGAACCCGGCGATGCGGTCCGGTCCCCACCGCTTGATCGTGTGCACATGCGCGGCCGCGACGATCTCGGCCGCCTCGTCCCACGTGGCGCGCACGAGGCCGCCCTTGCCGCGCGCCGCCTTGTAGGTCCGTGCGGCGTCCGGGTCCGACGTGAGGAGCTCCCACGCGAGCACCGGGTCGCCGCCCACACTCGCCTTCGCGCGGCGGTAGAGGTCGAGGAGCGCGCCGCGCACGTAGGGGTAGCGGACCCGGGTGGGGGAGTACGTGTACCAGGAGAACGCGGCGCCGCGCGGGCACCCGCGCGGCTCGTACTCCGGCGAGTCCGGCCCGACCGACGGGTAGTCCGTCTGCTGCGTCTCCCACGTGATGATGCCGTCCTTGACGTACACCTTCCACGAGCACGACCCCGTGCAGTTCACGCCGTGCGTCGAGCGCACCACCTTGTCGTGCGACCACCGGTCCCGGTAGAAGACGTCGCCCTCGCGCCCGCCCTGGAGGAAGACCTGCCGCAGGTCGTCGGAGACCTCTCCGGGGCGCAGGTGCCGGCCCAGCCGCAGGAGCGCCTCCTCGACGGGCGTGTCGCGGGGCTCGCCGCGCGAGGGGGACGGCGTCGTCGCCGCGGGACGGGACATGCAGCCTCCTGGTGCGAGCAGGGTCGGCGTCGGTCGGGTCGACCCTCACTATGCCCAACCAGCACCGGGACCGCGCGGCGGGCGTGCGACCCGCGCGTCGCGCACCCGGGCCCAGGGGGCGCGCGCGGCCTCGGCCGACGAGCCTCGCCGCGCGCTTCGTTTCACCCTCTGATATCCGTAGTCCTTGTCCTGGACGACGGTCGCCACGAGTCAGGCAGCGGCTCCACCGCGCGACGCGTCCACGGCGGGAAAGGGCACACACCATGACGGCAGAACCCCTCGAGGCCGAGCGCGCCCTCGCAGCGGGCGAGGACCGGCGCGTCGGCCGGTACACGTTCGACCCCGCGACCGGGCGGTGGTGGTGGGCGGAGGAGACCTACCGCATCCACGGCTTCGCGCCGCACGAGGTGGTGCCGACGACGGACCTCGTGCTCGCCCACAAGCACCCCGAGGACCGCGACCGTGTCCGTGAGGTCATCGCGACGGCGGCGGAGACCGGCCGGCCGTTCAGCAGCGTCCACCGGATCATGGACGGCCGGGGTCGCGAGCGGACCCTCGTCCTGGTCGGCGAGGGCCGTCGGGACGCGGACACCGGCGAGGTCGTCGAGGTCGGCGGGTTCTTCGTCGACATCACCACCGAGGTCGCGCGCCGCGCCGGTGAGGCGGCCGACGAGAGCATCCGCGCGGCCGCGGCGAGCCGTGGCCCGATCGAGCAGGCCAAGGGCATCGTCGCGTTCGCGCTCGGCACGGACCCGGAGGACGCGTTCACGCTGCTGCGCAAGGCCTCCAACGACGCGAACGTGCCTCTGCGGGACGTCGCGCACCGCGTCGTCGCGGCGTCGTGCCGCGAGGACCGCAGCGTGGCCGGGATCGCCGCCGCGCTGGGGGACCCCCGGGCGGCCTGACGGCGGGGACCGGTCCGGCGCCCGTCGTCGCTAGGGTGCCGTCATGACGCAGACCGCAGTCCGCGAGGACGTCCCCGTCGCCGTCGTCACCGTGTCGGACCGCTGCTCGCGCGGCGAGGCGCAGGACCGGTCGGGCCCGCAGCTCGTGGCGCTGCTCGCCGCGTCCGGGTGGACGCGGGTCGCCACGGCGCTCGTGCCCGACGGCGCGGAGTCCGTCCGCGACGCCCTCGCCCGGGCGCTGGGCGAGGGCGCGCGGCTCGTGCTCACGACGGGCGGGACGGGCGTCGCGCCGCGCGACCTGACGCCGGAGGGGACGCGTCTCGTCGTCGACCAGGAGCTGCCCGGGATCGCCGAGGAGCTGCGGCGCCGCGGTGCCGAGCACGTCCCGACCGCGGTCCTCTCGCGGGGCGTCGCCGGGACCGCCCCCGGGCCCTCGGGGCGTGCGCTCGTCGTCAACCTCCCCGGGTCGACGGGCGGGGTGCGCGACGGGTGGGCCGTGCTCGAGCCGCTCGTGCCGCACGTGCTGGCGCAGCTCGCCGGCGGCGACCACTGACCCGCAGCAGGACGGGGCCGCGGGGGGCTCAGCCGCCCGCGAAGGGGGGCAGGACGTCGACGAGCTCGTCGGCGCCCACGGGGGCGGCGTCGTCGGACGCGCGCACGCCTCCGACGAGGAGCGAGCAGCGCGGCAGCACGTCGGTGAGGGCGGGGTGGCGGTCGACGAGCGCGGCGTGCAGCTCGCCGACGGTCGCGGCGGTCACGGTCTCCGTCTCGACGCCCGCGGCGTCCCGCGCGCCGGCGAAGTAGCGGACGGTCGCCACGTCAGGCCTCCGCGTCCTCGGTGGCGGCGAGCTCGGGCTCGGGCGCCCAGGCGAGCGCGAGCTCGCTCGCGCGGTCGAGCACGTCCTCGACGGCGTGGTCGGCGCCCTCGCGCGCGGCCAGGCCGGCGACGTACCCGGCGACGAACGTCGTGAGCGGGGCGGCCGGTCGCTCGACGTTGTGCGCGGCGTCGCGCGCGAGGTCGAGCACGCCCGCGATGTCGACGACGTCGGGGTCCAGCTCGAACTCGGCGGCGAGGGCGTCCACCCAGCGCTCGAGGTTGGTCATCGCAGCCTCCTGTCCTGGTCGTCGGCATCCTCCCACGTGTCCACGTCGTGGGTGAGCCCCTCGGCGTCCTCGACGAGCCGTGCGGCTAGGTCGCGCAGGAGCCGGTGCACGGGCGCACCCTCGACGCCGTCCCCGGCGCGCAGGCGTGCCACCGCGGCGTCGAGCGCGGTACGCCGGTAGAGGCCCACGAGCCACTGGTCACGACCGCCGCGGACCGCGCGCACCGCGTCGACGGGGGTTGCGCCGTCGGCCGCACCCGTCGCCGCGGCCAGCAGCAGCGGCACCGCCTCGGCGGCCCGCGGGACGTCGCACGCGAGCACGAGCACCCACGGGGCGGCCGTCGCGCCACCCGGGACGGCGCCGTCCTC
>NZ_LWGL01000015.1 GCF_001722485.1 Cellulosimicrobium cellulans
ACCACGTCGCGGCGCTGCTCGACCCCGGCGCCCGGGCCTGGGCCACGCCCCCGCGACGCGACCCGTCCCGGCCGCACCGCCCGCTCGCGCACGTCCGGCGCCTCGCGGCCGACTGGCTGCTCGTCGTCGTCCCCACGGTCTGGTTCACCCCGGACGACCGCCAGGTGCACACCGGCGGGTTCGCCTCGCTCGTCGGGCCGGGGGTCGTCCTCACCGCGGAGACGGGCGGCGCGGACATGCACGACGCCGTGCTCGACCGTCTCACGTCGCCGGGGACGCCGCGGGGCGCCGGCGCCCGGCGCGTGACCGCGGCCGTCGTCATGGCGGTGGTCGCGAGCGCCTCGGCCGTCGAGCTCGAGCTGGGCGACTCCGTCGCGGACACCGAGCGCGTCGTGTTCGACGAGGAGCGGGCCGACCCGGTCGAGCGCATCTACGACCTCAAGCGCGAGATCACCGAGGCGCGGCACGCCCTGCTGCCGGTGACGGCCGAGCTGCCCGAGCTGCTCGACGAGGACATGCCCGCCCACCTCGGCCTGGACCGGCACGTGCTCGACCGCCTCGTCTCGACGGTCGAGCGCATCGACCGCCACCTCGACGCCCACGACGACCTGCTGTCGGACATGCTGCAGGTGCACATGTCCCAGGTGTCGGTGCGCCAGAACGAGGACATGCGCAAGATCTCCGCGTGGGCGGCGGTCCTCGTCTACCCGACGATCGTGGCCGGCGTCTACGGCATGAACTTCCGGGTCATGCCCGAGCTGCACTGGACGCTGGGCTACCCGTTCGCGCTGGCGCTCATGGCGGGCGGGTGCGTCGTCCTGCACCGCCTGTTCCGGCGCGCCGGCTGGCTCTGACCGGCCGTCGCGGCCCGACGGCGCCCCGGCGGGCCGGCTACGGCGTGGTCGCCGTGGTCCCGCCCGGCTCGAGCACGCCCACGAGCAGGAGCAGGACGACGACCGCGGCGAGGCCCAGGCGGTAGACGACGAACGGCGTGTAGGAGAACGTCGAGACGATCTTGAGGAACGCGATGATGACGAAGTACCCGACGACGAACGCGACGAGCGTCGCGATGAGCGTCGCCCCGGCGCCGGGGGCGCCCGGCTCGGGCTCCCCGGCCGACTTGAAGAGCTGGTAGAAGCCCGACCCGAGGACCGCCGGGATGGCGAGCAGGAACGAGTATCGCGCCGCTGCCTCGCGCGTGAAGCCCATGAGCAGGCCGGCGGTGATCGTGCCGCCGGAGCGGGAGACGCCCGGGATGAGGGCGAGCGCCTGCGCGAAGCCGAACGCGACGGCCTGGCCCGGCGTGAGCTCGCGCAGCGTGCGGCGCTTCGCCCCGACCCGGTCGGCCCAGCCGAGGATCAGCGCGAACACCGCGAGCATGAGCGCCGTGAGGTAGAGGTTGCGGAACGTGTTCTCGATCGACTCCTGGAAGAGCAGACCGAGCGCCACGATCGGGATCGAGCCGAGCGCGATGAACCACGCCATCGCCGCGTCCGGGTCGGCCTTGCCCATCCGGGACCGCCAGTCCGTGCCGTGGTCCCCGCGCAGCGCGCGCCACCAGGCCACGCAGATGCGGGCGATGTCGCGGCGGAAGTAGAGCAGGACGGCGGTCTCCGTCCCGATCTGCGTGATGGCCGTGAAGGCGGCCCCCGGGTCCTGGGACCCGATGAGCTCGCCCACGATGCGCAGGTGCGCGCTGGAGGAGATCGGGAGGAACTCGGTGAGACCCTGGACGAGGCCGAGAAGGACGGCTTCCCACGCATTCACGAGCGGACACGATACCCCGGCGGACGGCCTGACCTGCACGGGCGGGTGAACCTGCCCGCAGGAGGCCGACGACGCCCGCCGGACCCGCGCGCCAAGCCGCGCCCCCGGGTGCTCGCCGGTAACCTCGGCTCCCATGGAACACCGTCAGCTCGGCCGCAGCGGCCTGCGCGTCTCGGCCCTGGGGCTGGGGACGATGACCTGGGCCCGGGACACCGACGAGCTCGACGCCGCCGAGCAGCTGCGCGACTTCGTCGACGCGGGCGGGACCCTCGTCGACACGGCCGCCTCGTACGCCGACGGCGACGCGGAGTCGCTCATCGGCTCGCTCCTCGGCACCAAGGTCGACCGCCGCGACGTCGTGCTGTGCACCAAGGCGGGCGTGCGGCGCACGCCGTCGGGTCCGGTCGTCGACGCCTCCCGCGGCGCGCTGCTCGACTCGCTCGACGAGTCGCTCGCGCGCCTCGGCACCGACCACGTCGACCTGTTCCTCGTGCAGGCGCCCGACCCGCGCGCGCCGTTCGCCGAGACCTTGTCGGCACTGCGTCACGCCGTCACGTCCGGCCGCGCGCGCTACGTCGGCCTGTCCAACCACCCGGCCTGGGCGACGGCCCGGGCGGCGTCCCTGCTCGCCGGCGCCGACGACGTCGGGCTGGCAGCGGTCGAGCTCGAGTACTCGCTGCTGCAGCGCGGCGTCGAGCGCGAGGTCGTGCCCGCGGCCGAGGCCCTCGGCCTCGGGCTCCTCGCGTGGTCGCCGCTCGCGCGCGGGGTGCTCACCGGCAAGTACCGCCGCTCGCTGCCCGCCGACTCGCGCGCCGCGTCCCCGCACCTCGCCGGGTTCGTGGAGCCCTACCTCGACCAGGAGTCGTCGGGCATCGTCGAGGCGGTCGTGACGGCTGCCGACGGGCTGGGGAGGGCCCCGCTCGACGTCGCCCTCTCGTGGCTGCTAGGCCGCCCCGCGGTCGCCGGCGCGATCGTCGGCGCGCGCACCCCCGCCCAGCTGCGGACGTCGCTCGCGGCGACGGACCTCGAGCTGCCGGACGCCGTGCGCGCCGCGCTCGACGACGTGAGCGAGATCGAGGTCGGCTACCCCGAGCGGTGGTGACGCACAGGCGTCACCGCGCCCCGTCGGCCTCCAGCTCGCCCACTACCTCGTCGTCGTCGACCGGGTCGTCGAGCGCGTCGTCCAGCGGCTCGAGCTCGTCGTCCTCGTCGTCGTCCTCGTCCTCGTCGTCCTCCTCGGCGAGGTAGAACGGGGTGGCCTCCCCGTGCACCTGCCCGAGCGCCTCGTCGTAGACCTCGAAGGCGTCCGCGAGCACGTAGTAGGCGTCGTCGACGGCGGGGTCGTCCTCCCCGCGACGTGCGGCGACGGCGTTGTAGTGGGCCTCGAGCGCGGCGACGAACCGGTCGAGGGCGGCACGCGGGTCAGCGGTCATACCCTGACGGTAGCGCCGAGAGGGGCACAATGGCACACGGTATGCCGGTGGTCGACGCGGTCGGTCACCGGTGCGACGGACGAGAGGGACGGTGAGTCGTGGAGAGCACGCCGACGTCACGCCGGCGGTCCGGATGGGCCGCGCAGGGTGGGCAGTACGAGTACCGCGTCCTGACGATCGACCGCTCCACGAGCCGGTCCGACGCGAAGCGGCTGCTCACCGACGAGGCCGAGTACGGCCGCTGGGAGCTCGCCCGCACGCGCCTGTACGTCGGCGGCGAGCGGCGCGTGTGGCTGCGGCGCAAGATCATCCGGGTGAGCTCCACGCTCTGAGCCCGTGACGGCCGTCTTCACGAAGACCCGGGCGGACGCCCCGGCAGGCTTCTTCGCGTGCGAGGCCGCAGGGCTCGCGTGGCTGCGCGTGCCCGGCGGGCCGCGCGTCGTGGCGGTCCACGACGTGGGCGCGACGCACCTGGACCTGGAGCGGCTCGCGCCCGCCCGGCCCACGCCCGAGGCGGCGCGAGAGCTCGGGCGCCGGCTCGCCGTCCTGCACGACGCGGGCGCCCCCGGCTGGGGCGCGCCACCCGCGGGCTGGGACGGCGACGCGTTCTTCGGGCCGCTCGACGACCCGCTCCCGCTGCCCACCGGGCACTGGCCCGACTGGCCGACGTTCTACGCGCAGGCGCGGCTCGCGCCGGTCGCGCGCCAGGGGGTCGAGCGCGGTGCCCTCACGCCCGACGACGCGCGCCTCCTCGAGCGGCTCGGCGAGCGCCTCGCCGACCTCGCCGGTCCGGCGCTCGACGACGCACCGGCCCGCCTGCACGGCGACCTGTGGTCGGGCAACGTCCTGTGGGCCGCGACGGCGCCCGCGCGGGACCACGACCGGAAGGCCGGCGACGACGGCGGCGACATCGTCGAGGCCGTGCTCATCGACCCCGCCGCGCACGGCGGCCACCGCGAGGCCGACCTCGCGATGCTCGCGCTGTTCGGCGCCCCGCACCTTGACGAGGTCCTCGCCGGGTACGCCGAGCACCACCCGCTCGCGCGCGGCTGGCGCCACCGCGTCGCCCTGCACCAGGTGTACCCGCTGGCCGTGCACGCCGTGCTGTTCGGCGGGAGCTACCGCCCGCGGCTGCGCTCGAGCGTCACCGCGCTGCTCGACGGGCGCTGACGGGCGCGAGGCCGGCCGGGCTCAGCAGGGTGCTCAGCGGTGCTCAGCAGGTGCGCAGCAGCCGGTCGAGCACCCGGACGCCGAACCGCAGCGACTCGACGGGCACGCGCTCGTCGACCCCGTGGAACATGCCGGAGAAGTCGAGGTCCGCGGGCAGGCGCAGCGGCGCGAACCCGTACCCGGTGATGCCGAGGCGCGCGAGCGACTTGTTGTCCGTGCCGCCCGACAGCGTGTACGGCAGCACGGTCGCCCCCGGGTCCTCGGCGTGCAGCGCGTCGACCATGGCGTCGACGAGGTCGCCCGAGAACGGCACCTCGAGCGCGATGTCGCGGTGGATCTCCTCCACCCGCACGTGCTCGCCCGCGAGCGCCTGCAGCGTCGCGAAGCCCTCGTCCTCGTGGCCCGGCAGCAGGCGCGCGTCGATCGCGGCCTCCGCGCGCCCCGGGATGACGTTCGCCTTGTACCCGGCGGTGAGCTGCGTGGGGTTGGACGTGTGGCGCACGGTCGCGCCGACGAAGCGGGACGCGGGGCCGAGCGCCGCGACGAGCGCATCGACGGACGACGGGTCCTGCGGGTCGAACGGCAGCCCGGTGAGGTCGGCGACGCCGCGCAGCAGCGCGTCGACGGTCGGGGTGAGCGTGTACGGCCAGGCGTGGGCGCCGATGCGCGCGACGGCCTCGGCCAGGTGCGTCACGGCGTTGTCGGGGTTGACCTGGGAGCCGTGGCCGGCCCGACCCTCGGCGACGAGCCGCAACCACGCGATGCCCTTCTCCGCGGTCTGCAGGAGGTAGGCGCGCTTGCCGTCGACCTCGACGGAGAAGCCGCCGACCTCGCTGATCGCCTCGGTCGCGCCCTCGAACAGCTCAGGCCGGCGGTCGACGGCGTACCGCGCGCCGAACACGCCGCCCGCCTCCTCGTCGGCGAAGAACGCGACGACGACGTCGCGCGCGGGCTTGCGCCCCTCGCGGACCATCTGGCGCACGACCGCGAGGATCATCGCGTCCATGTCCTTCATGTCGACGGCGCCACGCCCCCACAGCAGGCCGTCGCGCTCCTCCCCCGCGAACGGGTCGACGGACCAGTCGGACGCCTGCGCGGGCACGACGTCGAGGTGCCCGTGGAGCACGAGCGCGGGCCGCGTCGGGTCCTGCCCCTCGAGCCGCACGACGACGCTCGCCCGGCCGGGCGCGGACTCGAACAGCTCCGGCTCGAGGCCGACCTCGTGCAGCAGCGCCATGACGTGCTCCGCGGCGGCGCGCTCGCCCGGCCCGGAGCCGTCGCCGAAGTTCGAGGTGTCGATGCGCAGGAGGTCCTGGCAGATGCGCACCACCTCGTCCTCGGCGGTGGGGACGGGCACGGCGGGGGTGTCGGGTCGGACGCTCGTCATGCGCCCACGCTACCTGCCGAGGTAGAGGGTTCTCCGCCGAGGTAGAGGGAGATTCCCTCTACCTCGGCGTCGGACCCTCTACCTCGGCGTGCGGCGCGGAGCCGTTCTCAGGCGTCGAGGCCGCGGCGCGCGAGCAGAGGCGCGATGTCGGCGTCGCGCCCGCGCAGCTCGCGGAACGAGGTGAGCGGGTCCTGCGAGCCGCCGCGCGCGAGCAGGGCGCGGCGGAAGCGCTCGCCGTTCTCGCGCCGCAGGCCGCCGTTCTCGCGGTACCACTCGACCGTGTCGGCGTCGAGCACCTCCGACCAGATGTACGAGTAGTACCCGGCCGCGTAGCCGCCGCCGAACACGTGGTTGTAGTACGTGGTGCGGTAGCGCGGCGGGACGGGGGCGAACGCGACGCCCGCCGCCTCGAGCGCGGCCACCTCGAACGGCACGACGTCGTCCACCGACGCCGGGACGTCGTCGGGCCCGAGGCGGTGCCAGGCCTGGTCGAGGAGCGCCGCGGCGAGGTACTCGGTCGTGGCGAAGCCCTCGTTGAACTGCCGGGAGGCGAGCATCGTCTCGACCCACGCGGACGGCATCGGCTCGCCCGTCTCGTGGTGCACCGCGTAGGAGCGCAGGATCTCGGGCTCCCAGGCCCACATCTCGTTGACCTGCGAGGGGTACTCGACGAAGTCGCGCGGCACGTCCGTGCCCGACTGGGACGGGTAGCGCACGTCCGAGAACAGGCCGTGCAGCGCGTGCCCGAACTCGTGGAACAGCGTGATGACCTCGTCCCAGCGCAGCAGCGTCGGCTCGCCCGCCGGCGGCTTGACGATGTTGAGGTTGTTCACCACGACGGGCCGCTGCCCGAGCAGGTGGTTCTGGTCCACGAGGTTGTTCATCCAGGCGCCGCCACGCTTGGCCTCGCGCGTGTACCAGTCGGCGAGGAACAGGCCCATGCCGTCGCCGGGCGCGCCCGGCGACTCCGTGTCGAAGACCTCGAAGACCCGCACGTCCGGGTGGTAGCCGACGAGGTCCGTGCGCTCGGTGAACGAGATCCCGTAGAGCAGGGTCGCGGCGCGGAACACGCCGTCGTGCACGACCTTCTCGAGCTCGAGGTAGGGGCGCAGGAGCGCGTCGTCGAGCGCGAACCGGTCCTTGCGCACGCGCTCGGCGTAGAACGACCAGTCCGAGGCCCGCAGGTCCGCGTCGGGGACGTCCGCGCGGAGCGCCGTCTGCAGGTCGGCCGCCTCGCGGCGGGCGTTGGCCACGGCGGCGGGCGCGAGGCGCGACAGCATCGCGTTCACCGCCTCGGTCGTCTTCGCCGTGGCGTCCTCGGCGACGTACGCGGCGTGGTGCTCGTAGCCGAGGAGCCGGGCGCGCTCGGCGCGCAGGCGGACCGTCTCGAGCACGGTGGCGCGCGTGTCGTGCTCGTCGCCGCCCGCGCCGCGGCCCTCGGACGCCTGCTGGACGCGCTCGCGCACGTCGCGGCGCGCGAGCGACGCGAGGACGCCCTGCTGCGTCGGCAGCTGCATCTCGAGCAGCCACCCCTCCTGCCCGCGGGCCGCGGCGGCGGCCGCCGCGCCCGCGACCGCGTCGTCGGACAGGCCCTCGAGCTCCGCGCGGTCGGTCACGAGCACGCTCGCGGCGTTCGCCCCGGCGAGCAGCTTGCGCCCGAACGCCGCCTCGAGGCTCGTCAGGCGCGCGTTGAGGTCGCGCAGGCGTGCCTGCTGCTCGGCGTCGAGCTCGACGCCGGACCGGCGGAAGTCGACGAGGAGCGTGCGCAGGAGCCACGCGGCGTCGGGCTGGAGGGTCAGCTCGCCGGCGTCGGCGGCGTCCTGCAGCGCGCGGGCGCGCGCGTACAGGCGCGTGTCCATGTAGATCGCGTCGTGGTGCGCGGCGAGCTCCGGCGCGACGGTCTCCTGGATCTCCTCGAGACCGGGCGTCGCGTCGGCGCTGACCTGGTTGAAGAACGCGTGCCCGACGCGCGCGAGCGCCCGCCCCGACCGCTCCAGGGCCTCGAGCGTGTTCGCGACCGTCGGCGGCTCGGGGTCGGACGCGATCGCCTCGACGGCGGCGCGCTGGGCGGCCATCGCCGCCCGCAGCGCCGGCAGGTAGTGCTCCTCGCGGACCGCGGTGTAGTCGGGGAGCTCGTACGGGAGCGTCGACGGCGCGGCGAACGGGTTGGCGGGGTCGAGGTCGAGGTCGGCGCCGGTCGGCGCCACGGGCTGAGACGTCATGGGCCCCATCCTCACCCCGCCGCCCGCGCAGCGGAAACCGGGTGCGTCCAGGGCTCGGCCGGCTCGCGCGGGTCGTCGGCCAGGAGCGTGCCCACCCAGGCGTCGCGGCGCACGCCGCGCTGCAGGGAGTGGCCGCGCACCGTGCCCTCGACGCGGAAGCCGAGCCGCCAGGCGAGGCGCCGCGACGGCCAGTTGCCGACGTACGCCTCCCAGGACAGGCGCGCGAGGCCGAGCACCTCGGGGTCGAACGCGGCGTCGACGACGAGCCGGCCGGCCGCGGTCGCGAGCCCCCGGCCGCGGCCCGCCGGGGTCATCCAGTAGCCGATCTCGGCCGAGCGCTGCCCCGCGGGCGCGTCGTCGAGGCCGAGGCCGAACATGCCGAGGAGCGGGCCGGCGCCCTCGTGGCCCGGCACGCCCGTCGGCCCGGCGCTCTCGCGCACGGCCCAGGTGAGCACGTTCCCGCGCTCCCAGCCAGGGGTCACGTAGTCGCGCACGAAGCCGAGCGCGTCGTCGCGCGTGTACGGGGACGGGACGACGGTCCAGGCGGCGACGTCCGGGTCCTGGCACGCGGCGGTGATCGCGTCGACGTCGTCGGTCGTCGGCGTGGCGAGGTGGACGGTGCCGTCGTCGAGGGCGAAGGGCTGCACCCGGCCACCCTGCCACGCGATCGCGCCCGGATCACGACATTTCCCCCGGCCGGCGCGCGGCCGGCCGGGGGACGCGCCGTCGGGGCGTCAGCCGGCGAGGGCGTCCGCGGCCGGGGTCCGCTCCAGGTCGTGCGCGCGGGCGACGGCCTCGTTGAGCAGCGCGCCGCGGTGCGTCGACGCCCCGGCGCGCAGCAGCGGGTCCTCGCGCACCGCGTCGAGGCCGCCGTCCGCGAGCGCCGCGAGGTACGGCAGGGTCGCGCTCGTCAGGGCCTGGGTGCTCGTGACCGGGACGGCGCCGGGCATGTTGGCGACGCAGTAGAACGTCGTGCCGTGGACCGCGAAGGTCGGGTCGTCGTGCGTCGTGGGGCGCGAGCTCTCGAAGCACCCGCCCTGGTCGACCGCGACGTCGACGAGCACCGCGCCCGGGCGCATGCGGGCGACGAGGTCGTCGCTCACGAGCCGCGGCGCGCGGGCGCCGGCCACGAGGACGGCGCCGACGACGAGGTCCGCCTCGAGCACCTCGCGCTCGATCGCGTAGGCGCTCGACGCCACGGTCCGCACGCGGCCGCCGAGCTCGTGGTCGAGCTCGCGCAGGACCGGCAGGGACAGGTCGAGGACCGTCACCTCGGCGCGCATCCCGACGGCGATCCGGGCGGCGCTGCGCCCGGCGGTCCCGCCGCCGAGCACGACGACCCGCCCGGGCGGCGTCCCGGGCACGCCGCCGAGCAGCACGCCCCGGCCCCCGGCGGACCGCTGCAGGAGCCACGCCCCGACCTGGGTCGCCATGCGCCCGGCGACCTCGCTCATGGGCGCGAGCAGCGGCAGGCTGCCGTCCGGCGCCTGCATCGTCTCGTACGCGACCGACGTCGTGCCGGCGTCGAGCAGCGCCTGGGTGCAGGCCCGGTCGGCGGCGAGGTGCAGGTAGGCGAACAGCAGCGCGTCCTTGCGCAGCAGCGGGTACTCGCTCGCGACGGGCTCCTTGACCTTGCACACGAGCTCCGCCTCGCCCCAGACCTCCTCGGCCGTGGCGACGACGCGCGCGCCCGCCCGCTCGAACTCCGCGTCGGACAGGTGGGAGCCGTCGCCGGCCCCGGACTGGACGAGCACGTCGTGCCCGGCCCGCACGAGGTGGTGGGCGCCGGCAGGGGTGAGCGCGACGCGGTCCTCGTGGTTCTTGACCTCGGTGGGTATGCCGATCCTCATGCTCCAGTGTGGCCGCACGGTGCGCGTCCGCGCGTGCCGGACGCGCACCCGGCGCACGCTCCGCTAGCGTCGGCCCATGCCGACGTGGACCGACCCCGGCGAGGTGGAGTTCGACGCCGTGGTCACCGCGGCCGGGACGACGACGGGCGCGTTCGTGGAGCTGCCGTTCGACGCGGCCGAGCTGTTCGGGACGCGGTGCCGCGTCCCCGTCCTGGCGTGCGTCGACGGCGTGGCGTACCGCGCCTCGCTCGTGTCCTACGGAGGCCCGCACCTGCTCGCCGTGCTGCGCGCGGTGCGGCGCGACGTCGGCAAGGGCGTGGGCGACGTCGTGCACGTGCGCGTGCGGCTGGACGCCGGCGTCTCCGCCGTCCCCCGCTGACGCGCGCACGGTCGCGTCAGCCGGTCGCGCCGGCCGTGCCCGACGAGGGCGGCACGTCGCCGAGCGCGATCTCCTTCGCCGTCGGCACCTCGTCCTCCATGGGCGGGTCCTTGTGCCGCAGCCGCGCGAACACCGACCAGGCGACCGCGACGAGCGGCACGGACACCACCGCCCCGAGGATCCCCGCGATGAGCGTGCCGGCCGTGACCGAGAGCGCCACGACGACGGGGTGCAGCGACACCTGCGCCCCCATGATGAGGGGCTGCAGGATGTGCCCCTCGAACTGCCCGATGAGCGCGATGCCCACGGTGACGATGAGCGCCGTGACGACCCCGTCCGCGGCGAGCGCGACGACGGCCGCGACGATCATCGCGGCCGGCGCGCCGATGATCGGGATGAACGCCCCGATGAACACGAGCACGGCGAGCGGTGCGGCCAGCGGCACGCCCAGGACCGCCAGCAGGACGCCGGCGAGGATGCCGTCGATGATGGCGATGATCACGGTGCCGCGCGCGTACCCCGAGAAGGTGTACCAGCCCGCCCCGCCCGCGATCTTCCAGCTCTCGCGCGAGCGCGCCGGGAGCTGGTTGAGGAACCAGGTCCACATGTCCTTGCCGCGCGCGAGGAAGAACACCGTGCAGAAGATCGCGAGCGCGATCGCCGCGAACGCCTCGAACACGGACCCGGCGCTCGCGGCCGCCTGGCTCGCGATGTCCCCGCCGTGCTCGGTGATCCACTGACGGCCGTTCTCGATCCAGCCGTTGACGTCGTCCGCCGTGATCGTCACGGGCAGCGGCCCGTTCTCCAGGAAGTCGAAGATCTCCTCGATGCCGTCGCTGAACTCGCCGGCGAGCCGCTCCCACTGCCCGGCCACCGACGAGATGACGTACGTGAGCAGGCCCGCGATGAACAGCAGGGCGGAGAGGATGGCGAGCGCGACCGCGAGACCGCGCGGCATGACGCGGGCGTAGAGGTCGGTCACGGGGCGCAGCACGGACGTGATGACGAGCGCGAGGAACACGGCGACGAAGACGAGCTGCACCTGCGCGGTCGCGTAGAAGATCAGCGCGACGGCGGCGACGACGAGGAGCAGCCGCCACGACCATCCGGCCGCGGTGCGCAGCCACGACGGCACCGTGTCCCCGTAGCCCACCACGGACGGGTTGCGCCGCGCCCCCGCCACCTTGCGCGCCTCGCGCGAGGCGCCCGCGAGGTGCTTCACGGAGGCGGCCGCGCGGTCGTTCGCCCCGTTCGTGCGCGCGGTCGAGGACGCCCCCTCGGACGGCCGCTGCTGCTCGTCGGTCACGCTCACCCCCGCCAGGTCGTCGCGCCCCTGCGCGCCCTCATGCGCCCAGTGTGCCCCAGGTCGTCCCGAGACGCGCCCGGCCGGACGACGACGCGGCGTCGCGTCGGCGACCGTCCGGATTCCGGATCCCCGCCCGAGGCGTGCTATGTTTTTCCCCGCACCGGAACGGCGGGAACGCCGGGAAGGTCCACTCGTCCGGGTGGCGGAATGGCAGACGCGCTAGCTTGAGGTGCTAGTGCCCTTTATCGGGCGTGGGGGTTCAAGTCCCCCTCCGGACACTCCAGTCGAAGGCCTCTGACCTGCGGAACGCGGGTCGGAGGCCTTTCTCGTGCGACAGCGGTCCACGCGCGACCCGGCCCCTCCGTTGAACGCTCTCCCGGGGCCCCGGCGCATAGACCTCGGGAACGAGAGCATGCGCAGGTCGAAACAGGGAGAGTCGTTGCAGGACCGGTCCGGGAAGATCGCCTCCGTCGCAGCGGTCCTCGTCGTCGCGCTGTGGTTGGCGCTCGACGCGTTCGGCCTCGGCACGCCGGCCGTCGACGTGCCCGACGGCGCAGCGGCGGTCGTCAAGGCCGAGGCGCCCGCGCCGGGCGCGGTCGAGGCCGTGCCGCACCTGCCGGCGCTCGCGGTCGGCGACGTGATCGCGCCCGAGCACGTGGACCAGCTGCCCGAGCACCAGGCCGCGTGCACCCTGTCGTCCGGCGAGATGGTCGTCGTGGAGAGGCGGCGGCCACTCCCCGACCCGGTGCTGCGCGAGGTGACGTCGATCCTGGCGCGGGCGGACCTCGACGACGTCCGGGGCACCCTCGAGCTCACGCGCGACGCCCGCGCGAGGATCCGGGAGATCCAGCACCAGACCGGTCGCGTCGTCGTCCCGGTGCGCGAGGCCGGCTCCTACGACGCCCGCGACGCGCTGAGGTACACGTTCTGGACGCCGGTGTTCGTGGACGGGGCCGCCGACGTCGTGGCCATGGACCGCGCGACCGACCACGCGGTCGACCAGAAGGCGACGCCGGAGGAGGCCGTCGCCTACGCCCAGGGGGTCGTCGCGCGCACGCCGTACGCGGCGAGCTACGACATCGTCGTCGTCCGGTAGCCGGCCCGCCCGCGCAGGAGCGCCCGGCGCCCCCACCGACGCGAGAAGCCCCGCCGTGTGGAGCGACGGGGCTTCTCGATCCGCTGTCTCATCGGATCCCGCCGGCGCTCTCGCGCCGGAAGCATGTCCCCGAGTCTACCGGCCTCCCCGCGCGCAGGCCTCCCGCGCCGTCGCTACCGTGATCGTGTGGCCGAGATGCCCGAGACGCTCCGCCGACACCTCGCCCCCGGTGCGGTGCCCGAGCTGCTGTACGGCGCCGTGGTGAGCGCCTCGGTCCTGGCGGTCGCGAGCGTCCACGACGACGCGTTCGACCGCGTCGCCGTCTCGACCGGCGTGGTCGCGGTCGTCTACTGGCTCGCGCACGTCTACGTCGACGCGGTCGGGGGCCGGTTCGAGGACGTCGAGCACTCCGTCGGGGCGCGACTCGCGACGGCGCTGCGGACGAACACGGGCGTCCTCGTCGGCAGCGTTCCGCCCGTGCTCGTCTTCCTGCTCGGCCGTGCGCTGGGGCTCGACGTGTCCGGTGCCGCGTGGCTCGCGCTGTGGTCCACCGTGGCCCTGGTCGTGGCGGCCGCCCTGCTGGCCGGCCACCGGGCCGGCGCCCGCGGCCTCGCCCTGGCCGCGGAGGCCGCGGTCGCGGGCGGTTTCGGCCTCGTCGTCATCCTGCTCAAGTACCTGCTGCACTGACACGTGCCGGGACGCGCGCGCAGGTCAGCCCGTCGTCCGGCGCGGTCCCGGGCCCGACAGCAGCACCTCGGCGCGCAGCCCACCGAGCGGCGACTCCCCCAGCACCACGTCGTCGCCGTGCTCGCGGGCCGACTCGCGGGCGATCGCCAGGCCGAGGCCGGTGCCGCCCGCGTCCCGCTCGCGCGCCTCGTCGAGCCGCGTGAAGCGTTCGAAGACGCGCTCGCGGTCGGCCGGGTCGATGCCGGGACCGTCGTCGTCGACGACGAGGCTGCCCGGGCCGGCCGTCACCCGCACGCGCGACGTGGCGTGCCGGACCGCGTTGTCGACGAGGTTGCGCAGGATCCGGGCGACGGCGTCCCGGTCGCCACGGGCGGTCGCCGCGCCGTCCTCGACGACCGTCACCGTGACGGGAGGGCGCCCGTGCTCCGGCGGCCGGACCGTGGGCACGGCGACGACCTCGCGCGCCAGCGCACCGAGGTCGAGGTCCTCGTCGACGAGGGGCCGCGCGCCGAGCCTCGCGAGGACGAGGAGGTCGTCGACGAGCGCCTGCAGGCGCCGTACCTCGCCCTCGAGCTCCACGGCGAGCTCGTCGCCGGGTACGCCGCGGGGTGCAGCCGCGCCACCTCGATGCTCGCGCGCAGCGCAGCCACCGGCGACCGCAGCTCGTGCGCCGCGTCGGCGACGAACGACCGCTGCCTCGCGGCGGCCGCCTGCAGGCTGTCGAGCATCGCGTTGAGCGTCCGGGCGAGCGCCCCGAGCTCGTCGTCGGTCCGCGGGACCGGGAGGACTCCCGGTCCGCCCGACCGCGCGACGGCCTCGGCCCCGCGCCGCAGGTCCTCCACGGGCGACAGCGCCCTCCCGAGCACCGACCAGATCACGCCCGCCGCCACGAGCGTGAGCAGCGGGACGACGACCGCGAGCGAGACGCGCAGCGCCCGGACCACGCCCTCCACCTCGCGCAGCGGCACGGTCGCCACGGCGGTCGTCCCGCCCGTGCCTGCGACGGGCGCGACCGCGACGCGCGCCGCGGCGTCGTACGCGCCGCGCTCCGTCCCGGCCACGCGCACGCCGTCCGCAGCCACCGCCTCGGCGCGCAGGGTCGCCAGCTCGTCGACGGGGAGGACCGGGAGCGTCCGGCTCGCCGTCGCCGAGGACGCGAGGACCTCGCCGGCCGGGCCGAGGAGCTGCACGACCTCGCCCGGCTCGGACACCGGCAGCACGTCCGGCACCTGGTCGCTCGCGGCCAGCCGGGCCACGAGGAGCGCGCGCTCGCGCGCGATGTCGTCCAGCGCGGCGACACGCCCGCCCGACACCACCGCGGACAGGGCGAGGGCGCCGACGACCAGCGCGGCCGCGAGGACGAGCGACGCGAGGGCGGTGAGCCGCGCGCGCAACGACCACGGGGAAGGTCTCACGGCGCGACGGGACCGCGTTCCGCGGGCGGCGCGGCGGCCGGCAGGCGGTAGCCGGCGCCGCGCACGGTCTCGATGACCGCCTGGCCGAACTTGCGCCGCAGGTAGCCGACGTAGACCTCGACCACGTTGAGGCCGTCGCCCGCCGCGTCCCACACGTGGTCGCGCAGCTCCACCTTGCTCAGCACCTGTCCCGGGCGGCGCATGAAGTACTCGAGGAGCGCGAACTCGCGCGCCGTGGTCTCCACCTCGTAGCCGCGCTGGGTCACGACGTGCGCGGCCGGGTCCAGCGACAGGTCGCCCGCCGTGAGGACCGCGGGCCGCGGCGCGGGACCTCGCCGGACGAGGGCACGCACGCGCGCGACGAGCTCGACGAAGGAGAAGGGCTTCGTGAGGTAGTCGTCCGCGCCGAGGTCGAGCCCGTCCGCGATGTCGTACTCGCCGTCCTTGGCGCTGAGGATGAGCACGGGCGTCCAGACCTGTCGCTCGCGGAGGCGGGCGACGAGGTCGTACCCGTTCAGGCCGGGCAGCATGATGTCGACGAGGACGGCGTCGAACGCCCCGGACGCGGCGAGCGCGAGACCGCGCCGTCCGTCGAGCGCGACGTCGACCGCGAAGCCCTCGGCCAGCAGGCCGCGGCGCAGCGCCCCGGCGACGCCCCGCTCGTCCTCGACCACCAGCACCCGCACGCCGCCAGCATGGCACTCCCGCGGCCCGCGTGCGGCGGAGGCGCGGACGCGGCCTTCTCAGCGTGGCCTCAGGTGCGGTGTGCCACGGTGTCGTCATGGCAGCCGAACACGTCCCCTCGTCCTCGCCCGAGACCGTCGGCGGACCGTCGCGGCGCGCCCGCTGGGCGGTGCCCGTCGTGGTCGCCGCCGTCGTCACCGGTGCGTTCGCCGCGCCCGTGCTCGTCGCCTCCGCGGACGCCGACCTCCCCGACCTCACGCCCGCCGAGCTGCTGGCGAGGGTCGCGGAGGCGGACCCCGTCCCGCTGTCCGGGACCGTGGTCCACACCGCCCGGCTCGGGCTGCCCGAGCTCCCGCTCGAGGAGCTGCAGGGCGCGAGCCCGCTCGACCTGCTGGGTGGCAGCTCCACCGTGCGCGTCTGGTCCGACGGCGAGGACCGCTCGCGCGCCGCGCTGCTCGGCGACCTGTCGGAGTTCTCCGTCGTGCGGGACGGCCCGGAGGCCTGGACGTACTCCAGCCGCGACGACGAGGTCGTGCACTACACGATCGCGCCGGACGACCTCGCGGCGTACGAGGAGCTCGACGAGGCCGCGCGCACCGGCTCCGCGCCGGACGTCGCGGGCGACCTGCCGACGCCGGCGCAGGCGGCGGACGCCCTCGTCGCCTACGCCGGGCTCTCCACGGACCTGTCGGTCGGCACGGCGACCGAGGTCGCGGGTCGCGACGCCTACCAGCTCGGCCTCGTGCCGCGCACCGACGGCACCCTCGTCGAGCGCGTCCTCGTCGCCGTCGACGCGGAGACCTCCACGCCGCTGCGGGTCCAGGTCTGGAGCACGCAGGACACGCAGACGCCCGCGCTCGAGATCGGGTTCACCGACGTGTCCTTCGAGACGCCGGACGACGCCGTCTTCGACTTCTCCGCACCGGCCGGGGCGTCCACGAGCGAGGTCGAGGTCCCGCTGCCCGACCCCGCCGACCACCCGTCGGCGAGCCCGGAGGAGCTGACGGCGCTGCCCGAGGGCGTCGCGGTCAGCGGCACCGGCTGGGAGACGGTCGTCTCGGTCTCCGGCGTCGACGTCGCGGGGCTGCTCGCCGGCAACCCTGCCTCGGCGGCGGCGCTGCCCGGTGTCGAGCGCAGCTTCGGCTCGGCGGGCGCCGAGGACCTCTACGGCGAGCTCGTCGGGGAGGACGGGACCGCGCCCGGTCTGCCGGAGATCGACGCCACCGCGCTGTACGAGCAGCTGACCGAGGAGGTCCCGGAGGGCCGGCTGCTCTCCTCGGCCCTGCTCTCCGTGCTCGTGACCGACGACGGCCGCGTCCTCGCCGGGGCCGTGCCGGCCGAGGTGCTGCGCGACCTCGCATGACGAGCACGCCGAGCGCGACGAGCACTGCCGCGGTGCACGACCTCGCGGTGCGCACCCGCGGCCTGACCAAGCGCTTCCGCTCGGGTCAGGTCGCGGTGGACGCCGTCGACCTGGAGGTGCCTCGCGGCGCCGTCTACGGGTTCCTCGGGCCGAACGGCTCCGGCAAGACGACGACGCTGCGCATGGTGCTGGGACTGGTCGCGCCGACGTCGGGCACGGCCACGCTCCTCGGGGAGCCGATGCCCGCAGCGGGGCCACGCGTCCTGCCGCGGGTCGGCGCGCTCGTCGAGGGCCCGGGCTTCCACCCCTACCTGTCCGGGCGCGCGAACCTCGACCGCCTCGACGCCGTGGACGCGACCGCCGACCCCCGGACGCGGGACCGCCGGGCCGCCGCGGCCCTCGACCGGGTGGGCCTCACGGCAGCGGCGCGCAAGCCGTTCCGGCAGTACTCGCTCGGCATGAAGCAGCGCCTCGGGCTGGCCGCGGCGCTGCTGCGGCCGCGCGACCTGCTCGTCCTCGACGAGCCGACGAACGGGCTCGACCCTCAGGGAACGCGCGAGGTGCGCCACCTCCTGCGCGAGCTGGCCGACGCCGGCGCGACCGTCCTCGTGTCGTCGCACCTCCTCGGGGAGGTCGAGCAGGTGTGCACGCACGTGGGCGTCATGAGCCGCGGACGGCTGCTCGTCCAGGGCCCCCCGCAACAGCTCGCCGCGGACGCGGAGACGACGGTCGTCGTCACGACCACGGGCCCGTGCGTGGACGGCGCGACCCGGCTCCTCGCCGACCTCGGCCTGCTCGGCGTGCGGGCCGACGGGGCGGTGCTGTCCGCGCGCCTGGGCATGGTGGCACCGGAGAAGATCTCCGCCGCCATGGTCGGCGCCGGGCTCGACCTCGTCGGGCTCGAGGTCCAGCGGCCGAGTCTCGAGAACCTGTTCGTCGAGCTCACCGGGGAGGGTTTCGATGTCGCTCGTTGACCCGACGCCGGTCGACGCGCAGGCCGGGTCGCCGGACCGTGCCCGTGGCGCCTTCGGGCGACTGCTCGCCAGCGAGCTCCGCCTCGTCCTGGGCCGGCGCCGCAACCTCGTCCTCCTGGTCGGGCTCGCCCTCGTCCCGGTCCTCGTCGGCACCGTCCTGTTCGTCACGCAGGACACCGCCGTCGGCGCCGGCGGACCGCCGTTCCTCGACCGCGTCACGGGCAACGGCCTGTTCCTCGTGCTCACCGCGCTCGTCGCCTGCCTGCCCCTGCTGCTCCCGCTGGCGGTAGGCATCGTCGCGGGCGACGCCGTCGCCGGCGAGGCACAGGCCGGCACCCTGCGCTACCTCCTGCTCGTCCCCGTGCCCCGCACCCGGCTCCTCGCGGCGAAGGCGCTCGCCGTGCTCGTCTTCGCGGCGTGCACCGTCCTCGCGATCGCCCTGTCCGGGCTCGTCACGGGAGCCGCGTACTTCGGCGTCGGCGACGTCACGCTGCTCTCCGGGGACACGGTGCCGGTGACCGAGGGCCTGGTTCGGACCGCGGGCATCGTCGCGTACGTCGGCCTGTCGCTCACGGGTCTCGTCGCGGTGGGCCTGTTCTTCTCGACGCTGACCGAGGTGCCGGTCGCCGCGATGGCGGCGACCGTCGTCGTCGCGATCGTCTCGGGCGTGCTCGACGCCCTCCCTCAGCTGTCCGCCGTGCACGGCGCGCTGCTCACCCACCACTGGCTCGACGTCGGCGAGCTGCTGCGCGCCCAGGTCGACCTCGGCGTGCTGGGCCAGGGGCTCGCCGTCCAGGCGGCGTGGGTGGCGGTCTTCGGCGCGCTCGCGTGGAGCCGCTTCACGACGGCGGACGTGTCGTCCTGAGCAGGCAGCGGGCCACGGGTCCGAGCAGGCGAGTGCAGGACGAGGACGCCTCCGTGGTCGTCGAGGTCTGCCTCATCCTCCGTCCGGCGACGAACCCGAACCACAAACTTCAAGTCCGTCTACGAGACGGCCACGCTCGGCATCTTCGACCAGTCGACCCGCCGCGCCCTCGCCGCGCTCGGCGTCACCGTGGGACGCAAGAGCTCCAGCGTCGCCCCTCCTGACGTTCCCTTCTCCGCCCCGGACTACGTGCGCGGCCTTCTCGACGGCGACGGCTCCGTCGGCCGGACCGCGACCGGTGTTCCGTACATCAGCTTCGTCACGGCAAGCGCCGCGCTCTCGACCTACATCTGCGAGGTGATCGCCAAGGTGTGTGGCGTGTCACGGACCGCCAGGCCGAATGCGCGAGACAGTGTCTACAACATCATGGTGACGAACGTGGCCGCGGCGCGGCTCGCGCCATGGGCGTGGCACTCACCGGATGTCCTCGGGATCGAGCGGAAGCGCGAAGCCGCCGCGGACGTCGCGTCTTGGCGACCTGCCGCCGGGCGCGAGGGCCGGTACGGCGTCGTCCGACGACGGTGGACGCCGGAGGACGATGAGATCGTCTTGTCCGGTACGGCCGAAGAAGCCGCGAAGGTTCTCGATCGGACGCTCTCCAGCGTGTCGATGCGCCGTTGGCGCCTGGCGAAGATCCAGACCCATCACCGTTGAAGCGGGATGCGACATGGTGCGCGCGCAGGGGTCGAGTCCCGCGTCGTCGGGCGTGCGTACCGGCACGTCCCGTGCGCACGATGGCGAGGTCGCCCGGGCCGGGCGGCCCACCGACACGAGGAGGACCACGATGCGCGCCGTCGTCTACCGCGGACCGAACCAGGTGGAGGTCACCGACGTCCCCGACGCCCGGGTCGAGGAGCCCACCGACGCCCTGGTCCGCATCACGACCACGAACATCTGCGGGTCCGACCTGCACATGTACGAGGGGCGGACCGCCGTCGAGGAGGGCAAGGTCCTCGGCCACGAGAACATGGGGATCGTCGAGGAGGTGGGCAGCGCCGTCGGCCGCGTCCGGGTCGGCGACCGCGTGAGCGTCCCGTTCAACATCGCGTGCGGCACGTGCCGCAACTGCCGCGCCGGCTGGACGTCGTACTGCCTGCGCACGAATCCGACCGAGGGGATGGACGGCGCGGCCTACGGCTACGCCAACATGGGCCCGTACGACGGCGGGCAGGCCGAGGTCCTGCGCGTGCCCTACGCGGACTTCAACCTCCTCGAGCTCCCCGAGGGCACGGACCACGAGAACGACTTCACGATGCTGTCCGACATCTTTCCCACGGGCTGGCACGGCACCGAGCTCGCGGGCGTCTCCCCCGGTGACGACGTCGCCGTCTTCGGCGGCGGGCCGGTCGGGCTCATGGCCGCGCACAGCGCGCTCATCCGCGGCGCGTCGCGCGTCTTCGTCGTCGACAAGGAGCCCGACCGGCTGCGCCTCGCCGAGGAGATCGGCGCGCAGGGCGTCGACTTCTCCGCCGGCGACCCGGTCGAGCAGATCATGGACGCGACGCTCGGCCGCGGCGTCGACAGCGGGGTGGAGGCCGTCGGGTACCAGGCGCACGACTCGTCCGGCGAGGAGCACCCCGAGCTCGTCCTGGACAACCTCGTCCAGGTGGTGCGGTCGACGGGAGGCATCGGCGTCGTCGGCGTGTACGTGCCGCAGGACCCGGGCGCACAGGACGAGGACGCCCAGCAGGGTCGCATCGGCTGGGACTACGGCACCTTCTTCACCAAGGGCCAGCACATGGGCACCGGTCAGGCGCCGGTCATGCGCTACAACCGCCAGCTGCGCGACCTCATCGTCGCCGGCCGGGCGCGGCCGTCGTTCATCGTCTCCCACGAGCTCGCGCTCGAGGAGGCGCCGGACGCGTACGCGCGCTTCGACGCGCGCGAGGACGGCTGGACAAAGGTGCTGCTCAAGCCCGCGGCCTGACGTCTCGCCCGCACGGCGGCGCCCCTCGCTCCCGGCGAGGGGCGCCGTGCTGCATGCGGCGGGTCTCGACGTCGGCCGCTTGGCACACTTTTCCCGCGCGGTCCGCAGGATGAGCGGAGGCGGCGCTCACGTCGCCGGGAGGAGCGGTGCCCCGACGTCCGCGAGCGCACGCGCCGCCGGAGCGTCGAGGGGCACGTCGGTGACGATCCCCGTCACGTCGGCGAGGCCGAGCACGCGGAAGGCGGACGCCGCGCCGATCTTCTCCGAGCTCGCCAGGACGTACGTGTCGCCCGCGCGTCCGGCCAGCATGCGCTTGGTCGCCGCCTCGTCGGCGTCCCCCGTCGTCAGGCCCGCCTCCGGGTGCACCCCCGTCACACCCAGCAGGAAGACGTCCGCCCAGACGCCGGCAGCCGCCTCGGCGGTGATCGAGCCCGAGGTGACGACGGAGTGCTTGAACAGGCGCCCGCCCAGGACCAGCACCTCGACGGTCGGGTGCTCGGCGAGCGCCGCGGCGACGGTCGGGCTGTGCGTCACGACGGTCGCGCGGAGGTCGGGCGGCAGCGCCCGGGCGACGGCCAGGGCGGTCGTGCCGCCGTCGAGGATCACGGTCGAGCCGGGGCGCACGAGACCTGCGGCGCACCGGGCGACGGCGGCCTTGCTGTCCACGGCGACGTCGCGCCGGCCGGCGTAGTCCGCGACCGCGGGCGAGACGGGCAGCGCGCCGCCGTACACCCGCTGGCACAGCCCCGCCGCCGCCATCTCGCGCAGGTCGCGACGCACGCTGTCCTCGGACAGCCCGTGCGTGGCGGCGAAGTCCTTCGCCACGACGCGCCCCTCGGTGGTGAGCACCCGCAGCAGCTCGTCCCGACGTTGTGCCGGCAGCATGTCGGTCCACGTTCCTTCCGTTTGACGTCGCGTTATTGCCTAGTCTTGCACGTTCATGCGCACTAGGCTCGCACCATGACCACACAGACGACCCCTTCCGCCCCGGCTGCACCCACTCCCCTGCTCGTCCTCATCGCCGGTCCCTACGCGTCCGGCACCGACGGCGACCCCGACCGGATGGCGGCGAACCTGCGCCGGCTCGAGGAGGCGGCGTGGCCGATCTTCGAGCGCGGCCACGTCCCGATGATCGGCGAGTGGGTCGCCCTCCCCGTCCTGACCGGCATGGGCGCCTCCGGGCCGACGGACCCGCGCGCCGCGGACGTCCTCTACCCCACGGCCGAGCGCCTCCTGCAGCACTGCGACGCGGTCCTGCGGCTGCCCGGCGAGTCCCGGGGCGCGGACAACGACGTCGCCATCGCCCGCCGGCGGGGTCTTCCCGTCTACACGTCGGTCGAGCAGATCCCGCACGCCGCCCGCACGGCGCAGACGGCGTAGGGCCTCGGAGGCGCCGCCGGGCGCACCCACCGTGGGGCCGCGTTGTCGGCGGGCGACGGTAGGGTTCGGACGATCCGGACAGATCACGCCGGGCAGCACTCCCACCGGCCGCTGCCGTGCCGGGGCCGACGACGAGGAGACCGCCTCACCATGATGGGTGCCAACCACGCGGCGACGGGAGCCGCCGCGTGGATCGCCGTGACGTCGACCGCGCCGTTCGCCCTCGGCTGGCACCCCGTGTCGTCCGTCGGCGTGATGACGGGCGCCGTGGTGTGCGCCGGCGCCGCGCTCCTGCCCGACGCCGACCACCACAACGGCACGTTCGCGCACTCCCTGCCGCCCGTCAGCGAGTGGGTGTCGGACGCGGTCGAGACGATCGCGGGCGGCCACCGCCAGGGCACGCACTCGTTCCTCGGCATCGCGGTCTTCACCGCGCTCGCGTGGGCCGCCGGGCTGCTCACGGTCGAGACGGCGTCGTTCGGCACCGTGTACGTCGGCGCCGGCGTGCTCGCCGTCCTCCTCGTCGCGCTCGCGCTCAAGGCGCTCAAGCTGACGCGCCGCGGGAAGCTCGCGCCCTGGTTGACGTCGCTGACCGTGGCGGTGCTCGTCGCGCTGTTCGCGCCCGAGGAGTGGAACTGGCTCCCCGTCGCGGTCGGCATCGGGGTCACCGTGCACATCCTCGGCGACGTCCTCACGACCAACGGCGCTCCCCTGCTGTGGCCCGTCAAGGTGCGCTCGCCCCGGTGGGTGCGTCGCTCGCTCGTGGTCGACGACGTGTGGCGCCCGAGCGGGAGCTTCGCGCTCCCGCTGCTGGGGTCCACCGGCTCGGTGCGCGAGTGGATCCTCGCGACCGCCGTCGGGGCATACGCCGTCGTCGGGTTCGTGTGGTCGGCGCTCGACCAGATGGGTTTCGACACCCACGGCACGTGGGAGCGCGTGCTCACGGCGGCCGAGCTCGCCGTCGCCGTCACCTTCTGAGCCGTAATTGCGTTGCCCGGCCGCCCGTCCGGGTGGGACGGTCTGAGCCGAGCCGCCCGCGCGTCGGGCACGAGGGAGAGGAGGAACGCCATGAGCCGTACGAGCCATGCCTGCGTACCCACCACCCTCGGGAGCGCCGCCGGTCGCTGACCGGCCCGACCACCCCGGCCCCGGGCCGGGCGGGACCGTGCGCTCCCCGCCCGAAGGAGCCACCACCGTGCCCGAGCACGACCCGCACGACCTGCACGATCCGTACCCGTACCTCCCCACGAGCTGGGCGCACGACGCGCGCACTCCCCCGCCCCGCCGTCTGCGCCGCCACGACGCCGACGACGGCGCCGACGATGCCGAGCGCGGGGTCCTCGACGCCGCGCTCGGCGACGACCAGCGCTGGTCGACCTGGTCCGCCGTCGAGAAGGGCCAGCGCGGACCCGAACCGCGACCCGAGTGGGTCGTCACCGCCGACGCCGCCGTGGACACCGAGCTCGGCGTCCTCAAGACCGGCAAGGAGGCGGACGTGTTCCTCGTCGAGCGCGCCGTCCCCGACGACCCCGCGCAGCGGGTGCTGCTCGCCGCGAAGCGCTACCGCGGCCTCGACCACCGCGCGTTCCGGCGCGACACCCTCTACACCGAGGACCGTCGCGTGCGCCGCACGCGCGACCGCCGCGCACTCGACCGCAAGTCGTCCTACGGCCGGCAGGTCGCGGCCGGCCAGTGGGCCGCGGCGGAGTTCGCGGCGCTCGGCGAGCTGTGGTCGGCCGGCGTCCCCGTGCCCTACCCGGTGCAGATCGACGGGAACGAGATCCTCATGGAGTTCGTGGGCACGAGCGACGGCGGCTCCCCCGTCGCCGCGCCGCGGCTCGCGCGCGCCCGCCCGGACGCGGCGCTGCTCGCGTCGTGGTGGGACCAGCTGCGCGACGCCATGGCCGTCATGGCGCGGCTCGGCTACGCGCACGGCGACCTGTCGCCGTACAACGTGCTCGCCGACGACGACCGCCTCGTGATCATCGACCTGCCGCAGGTCGTGGACCTCGTCGCGAACCCGTTCGGCACCGAGCTGCTCCTGCGCGACTGCCGGACGATGGCCGCGTGGTTCGCCGCCCGCGGGCTCGACGCGGACGCGGACGAGCTGTTCGCCGCGCTCCTCGCCCAGGCCTGGTGACGGGCGGCACGGTAGAACGCGGCACGGTAGAACGGGGGCATGGAGTCCTACGACAGCGACGACGTCCAGACGTTCCTCGCGACCTTCGCGGTCGCGGTCGGCACCGGCGACCTCGACGCCATCGCCGACGGCTACGCGTTCCCCGCGCTCGTCGTGGACGGCACGACGTCCGAGGCCGTCCCGGACCCCGACGCGGTCCGCGACGCCGCCGTGCGGACGGCGCGCGGGTACCGCGAGCGCGGGCTCGTCGGCGCGGTCGCGCACCTGGAGGACGTCGAGGAGGTGGGCGACGCGCTCGTGTGGGCGCGCGTGCGCTGGAGCTATCGCGACGAGTACGCGAACGAGCAGGAGTCCTCGACCGTCCGCTACCTGCTGCGCCGGGCGCGCGACACGTTCGAGGTGTGCGTCGAGGTGCGGCTGGACCCGCGCGAGGCCTGAGTCAGCGGAAGTCGCGCGACGTCGTCGCGACCTGCAGAGACAGCGGGGCGAGGTGCTCCGCGACGAGGTTCGTCGCGCCGTCGGCCCGCTCGAGCCGCCCCCGCACCACGAGCGCCGCGGACGTGCGCGCGACCTGGCGGAAGCGGCGCCACAGGCCCGTCGAGCACACGACGTTGAGGATGCCCGTCTCGTCCTCGAGGGACAGGAAGGTCACGCCCCCGGCCGTGCCCGGTCGCTGGCGGTGCGTCACGACGCCCCCCACGGCGACGCGGGACCCCGGCCGCTCCCCCGCCCCCGTGCGGTCCGCGCGCTCGATCTCCTCGGCGGTGCGGACGGCACCGGCGACGGTGAGCACGCCCGCGGCGTCGAGCCCGTCGCGCACGTGCTGGGTCGGGTAGGAGTCGGCGGACACGCCCGTGGCCCACACGTCCGCGACGGCGGTCTCGACGTCGGACATGCCGGGCAGCGCCGGCGCCTCGACGCCGACGCTCACGCCCGGGAGGGTGTCCGGGCCCTCCTGGGACAGCGCGCCCGCGGCCCACAGCGCCTCGCGCCGCGTCACGCCGAGCGACTCGGTCGCGCCCGCGGTCGCGAGACCCTCGAGCTGGGCGGTCGTGAGGTCGACGCGCCGCACGAGGTCGCGCAGGTCCCGGAACGGCCGGGGCGCCTCGTCGCCCGACGACGCGCCGCCGTCGCGCGCCGCGACGACGCGTTCCGCGGCCTGCTTGCCGAGCCCGCGCACGCTCGCGAGCCCGAGCCGCACCGCGAGCCCGAGGTCCGGCTCCGGCCCGAACGCGGTGTCGATCCGCGGAGGCTCGGCACGACCGGGAGCGGGCGGGGACCGCCGAGGGCCGTGGTCGGGCAGCCGCTCGACCGTCGCCTCGACGTCGGACGCGTTGACGTCCGGGCGCAGCACGGTGACGCCGTGGCGGCGCGCGTCCGCGACGAGCGACTGCGGCGAGTAGAACCCCATGGGCTGCGCCGCGAGCAGCCCGGCGTAGAACGCGGCCGGGTGGTGCACCTTGAGCCACGAGCTCGCGTAGACGAGGAACGCGAACGAGTACGCGTGCGACTCGGGGAACCCGAAGTCGGCGAACGCCTTGAGCTTGTCGTAGATCTCCTCGCGCACGGCAGGGTCGTCCACCCCCTTCTTCCGCATGCCCGCCATGAGCCGCTCGCGCAGCGCCTCCATCCGCTCGACCGACCGCTTCGAGCCCATCGCGCGGCGCAGCTGGTCGGACTCGGCGGGCGTGAAGTCCGCGACGTCGATCGCCATCTGCATGAGCTGCTCCTGGAACAGCGGCACGCCCAGGGTCTTGCCGAGCGACTTCTTCAGCAGCGGGTGCAGGAACGTCACCGGCTCCCGCCCCCGCGCGCGGTTGATGTACGGGTGCACCGACCCGCCCTGGATCGGCCCCGGCCGGATGAGGGCGACCTCGATGACGATGTCGTAGAACCGGCGCGGCCGCAGGCGCGGCAGCGTCGCCATCTGCGCGCGCGACTCCACCTGGAACACCCCGACGGTGTCGGCCGCGCACAGCAGGTCGTACACCGCCGGGTCGTCCTCGGGCAGCGTGTGCAGCTCGAGGTGCGACCCCTCGTGCCGCTCCACGAGCTGGAAGCCGATGCGCAGCGCCGTGAGCATCCCGAGCCCGAGCAGGTCGAACTTCACGAGCCCCGCGTCCGCGCAGTCCTCCTTGTCCCACTGCAGGACGGTGCGGCCCTCCATGCGCGCCCACTCCACCGGGCACACCTCGATGACCGGCCGGTCGCACATGACCATGCCGCCCGAGTGGATCCCGAGGTGGCGCGGCAGGCGCAGCATCCGGTCCGCGAGGTCGATCACCTCGTCGGGGATCTCGCCCTCCTCCGCGGCCGACGGCGGCCGGTGCGCGGGCACGACGTCGTGCGCGTCGTGAGCGCGCAGCACCTCGTCGGGCGGGTGGTCGTCCCGGGCGCCGCCGTCGCGCCCGTCCTCGGCGAGGGGGTCGACGACGTGCGGCGGCGGGCCCCACAGCGCCGTGACCCGCGCGTCCTTCACGGCGGTCTTCGTGACGGTCTTCGTCGCGATCGCGCGCTCCTTGGCCTGGCGGTCGGCCGCCGGCGACGACGGGTCCGGCCCGCGCAGGGAGCCCCACTGCTCGATGGACTTGCTCCAGGCGTCCGCCTGGCCGACGTCGTACCCGAGGGCCCGCGCGGCGTCGCGCACCGCCGACTTCGGCCGGTAGGAGATGACGTTCGCCACCTGGGCGGCGTGCGTGCGCCCGAAGCGGGCGTAGACGTGCTGGATGACCTCCTCACGCCGCTCGGACTCGATGTCGACGTCGATGTCCGGCGGGCCGTCGCGCTCGGGCGCGAGGAAGCGCTCGAAGAGCAGGCCGTGGCGCACCGCGTCGACGGCGGTGATGCCGAGCGCGTAGCAGACGGCCGAGTTGGCGGCGGACCCGCGGCCCTGCGCGAGGATGCCGTTGACCCGGCAGAACTCCACGAGGTCGTACACGACGAGGAAGTACCCCGGGAAGCCGAGGTCTTCGATGACCGTGAGCTCGTGGTCGATCTGCGCCCACGCGCCCGGGATGCGTTCGCTGCCGCGCGGGCCGTAGCGGTCCTCGGCCCCGCGCCGCACGAGCTCGCGCAGCCACGTGGTCTCGGTGTGCCCGTCCGGTACCGGGTAGGGCGGCAGCTGTGGCGCGACGAGCCTCAGGTCGAACGCGCACTCCTCCCCGAGGACCGCGGCGGTCGTGACGGCCTCGGGGAACCGGTGGTGGCGCGCCAGCATCTCGGCCGCCGAGCGCAGGTGCGCGGTCGGGGCGCCCGGCAGCCACCCGTCCATGTCGTCGAGCGCGGAGCGGGCCCGGACGGCTGCGAGCGCCCCCGCGAGGTCGGCGTCGGCGGGGCGGGCGTAGTGGGCGGCGGTCGTCGCGACGAGCGGGAGCCGCGCGTCGGCGGCGAGGTCGGCGAGCGCGGCGTGCAGGTCGGCGGTGCGGGGGTCGTCGTCGGCGGTGATCTCGACGGCGACGTTCTGGGCCCCGAACACGGCGACGAGCCGGTCGAGCTCGCGGCGCGCGGCGACGCGGCCCTCCGTGACGAGCGCGCGCCGCACGGCGCCCTTGCGGCACCCGGTGAGGACGAGCCACTGCCCGTCCGCCTGCTCGCCGAGGCGTTCGAGCCGGTAGTCGGCGGCACCCTTGGTCCCCGTCGCGAGGTGCGCGGTGGCGATCGCGCTCGACAGGTTGCGGTACCCCTGCGGACCGCGCGCGAGGACGAGCAGGTGGGTCGCGCGCGGGTCGGGCACGCCCGTGGGCGGGTCGAGCACGGGCGCGCCCGACGGCGCCCGGTCGCCGGACCCTGCCAGGACGGGCAGGTGCAGCTCGGCGCCGAACACCGTCGGGAGCCTGACCTTGGCGGCGGCCTGGGCGAAGCGGACGACGCCGTACAGGCCGTCGTGGTCGGTGATCGCGAGCGCGGACAGGCCGAGGCGCGCGCCCTCGGCGGCGAGCTCCTCGGGGTGGGAGGCGCCGTCGAGGAAGCTGAACGCGGAGTGCGCGTGGAGCTCGGCGTACCGGGGGGTGCGCGGCATCAGTCGTACATCCCCTCGACGGTCCAGCTCCCTCGGGCGCTCGCGAGGAGGAGCCCGCGCCCGTCGTCGAGCAGCACCTGCAGGTGCACGCGACGCCGCGGGGCGTGGGTCCACCAGCGCTCGGCGAGCGGCCACGGCCCGGCCCAGTCGACGACCGCGGCCTCGAGGCGTGGTTCGACCGGTTCGTCGACGAGCTCGACGTACCGCACGCCGTCGTGAGCGAGGGTGTGGAGACGATCCCGCTCGGCGACGACACCGCCGAGGAGTACCGCGGGACGGCGAAC
>NZ_LWGL01000150.1 GCF_001722485.1 Cellulosimicrobium cellulans
CGGAGCGGTCCCGGCCGGGAGCGACCGCGGGCGCCGTCGGGCGCGGGGCCGAGCGCGACGGCCGTGCAGCCGGTGGACGTGCGGGATCGTGGGGTGTTCTCGGTCATGGTCCCGAGCCTGCGGCGCGCGCGTGCCGCGGCGCCTCGACCCGAGGGCTCGTCCCGCGCACGTCCGTCGGGCGGTCGCGCCTCCGCCCTGGGGCGGAGGTGGGCGCCCGCCGGGGTCCGCCCCCGGTGCGTCGTCGTGCCCGTGCCTGGTCGCTACCGTGAGGACGTGCCGTCCCGCCACCACCCGTCGCCCCCGTGGGCCCAGGACTTCGCCCTCGCCGTCGCGACGGGCGTCGCGTGGTTCACGGCGGTGACGGTCCTGGAGCGCAGCGGCTACTGGTACCCGCAGAGCCTCGGGGCCTACGGCGCGGCCGGGGCCTGGATCGTCGTGACGCTCGCGCTGCGCCGCACCGCGCCCGGTCCGCTGTTCTGGGCGACGGCCGCGCTCTACCCGCTGACGCACCCGGCGGTCCTGCAGACGCCGTTCGAGCTGGTCCCCCTCGTGGTCGCCGGGTTCGCGGCCACGCGCACCGGCGCGGTCCCGTGGCCGCTCGCGGGGCTCGCCGGCGGCCTCTCCGCGTGCTCGCTGCTCGTCGCCGGGCGGCCGACGGTCACGTTCCCGCCCGTCCCGCCCACGACCGCGTGGCTCTCGCTCGCCCGGTCGCCGTCCGACGTCGCCCTCGCGCTCGCCCTCGTGACGGGCGCCGTGGCGGCGGGCGTGGTCTTCCGCCGCCTCGACCTGACGTCCCTGCGCCTGCGCGAGCGCAACGCGGAGCTCCAGGAGCTCCAGGCCGAGCTCGCGGAGCAGGCCGTCCTCGCCGAGCGCACGCGCATCGCGCGCGAGCTGCACGACGTCGTCGCGCACCACGTCTCCGCGATCGTCGTGCGCGCGCAGGCCGCCGACCGGGTGGCCGCCAACCGGCCGGACGCGCCGCGCGAGGCGGTGCGGTGGATCGGCGACGAGGGCAAGCGTGCGCTCACGTCGATGCGGTCGGTCGTGCACGTCCTGCGGGACACCCGGGCCGGGGAGGCGGGCGGCACGCTCGCCCCGACCCCGGGCGCCGACGACGCCCCCGAGCAGCTGCGCGCGGCGGCGCGCCGCCTCGAGGAGGCGGGCCGCGACGTCGCCCTCACCCTGCCGGAGCCCTGGCCGGCGACGAGCGCCGAGTGCGGGCTCGCCGTCGTGCGCATCGCCCAGGAGGCCCTGACCAACGTGCTGCTGCACTCCCTCGCCCCCTCCGTCACCGTGACGGTCACCGCCACCGGAACCCACGTGGGCGTGCGCGTGCACGACCCCGGCCCACCGCTGCCCGAGGACCAGCCCGCGGCTCGCGCGGGGTTCGGCCTGTCGAGCATGCGCGAGCGTGCGCTCGCCGCCGGGGGGCGCCTCGTGGCAGGCCCCGACGAGCGCGGCGGCTGGGTCGTCGACGCGTTCCTGCCGCGAGGGACGGCATGAGCGGGCAGGACCCGGCGCCGGGCTCCGCGCCCGGGCCGGTCCGCGTCGTCGTCGCCGACGACCAGGCGACGATCCGCCTCGGGCTGCGCATGATCCTCGACGACGAGCCCGACGTGACGGTCATGGGCGAGGCGGGCGACGGCGCGACGGCGGTCGCGATGGCCGCCGCGCTGCGTCCCAACGTCGTGCTCATGGACGTGCGCATGCCGCGCCTGGACGGGATCGGCGCGACCGCACGCATCACGGAGGACCCCGACCTCGCCGGCGTCCGGGTCCTCGTGCTCACGACGTTCGACGACGACGAGTACGTCTACGGCGCGCTGCGCGCGGGCGCCGCCGGATTCCTGCTCAAGGACGCCGACCCGCAGGCGCTCGTCGACGCCGTGCACCGCGTGCGGGCCGGCGACTCGCTGCTCGACCCGGCGGTCACGGGCCGCATCATCGCGACGTACGTCGATCTCGCGCGTCCCGGCGCGTCGGGCGCGCGCACGTCGTCCGTCGACGGCCTCGAGGCCGCGACGCCGCGCGAGCGCGAGGTGCTCCTCGCGGTCGCGCGCGGGCTGTCGAACCGGGAGATCGGTGCCCAGCTGCACCTCACCGAGGCGACGGTCAAGAGCCACGTGCGCTCGCTGCTCACCAAGGTGGGCCTCGCGAACCGCGTGCAGCTCGTCATCCTCGCGTACGAGGCGGGGCTCGTGCGGCCGGGCCGCGACGCCTGAGCATCGCGACCCGGCCCGGTCAGGGGACCGCCGTCGGTTCAGCCGGAGAGCGCCGCCGTCCCCTCCTCGACGGCGACGTGCCCGGCGCGCTCGGCCGCGAGCCGCGCGGCCCGCGCCTCCTCGCGCGACGTGCCGCGGTACGCGGCGACGAGGATGTCGCGCATGTCCCCCAGGACCGGCAGGCGCGGGTTGGCGGGCGCGCACTGGTCCTCGAACGAGCGCAGCGCGAGCTCGTCGAGCCGGCCCATGAACGCCTTCTCGTCGACGCCCTGGGCCGCGAACGTCGCCTCGATGCCGACCTTCGCGCGCAGCTCCTCGACCGCGCGGGCGTACGACTCGACGCCCTCCTCCGGCGTGGCGGCCGGCAGGCCGAGGTGCTTCGCGATCTGCTGGAACCGCTCGGGGGCGACGTAGCGCTCGTACTTCGGCCAGCTCGTGAGCTTGGTCGGCACCTGGCCGTTGTAGCGGATCACGTGCGGCAGGAGGACGGCGTTGGTGCGCCCGTGGACGAGGTGGAACGTCGAGCCGACGGTGTGCGCCATGGCGTGCACGATGCCGAGCATCGCCGAGCCGAACGCCATGCCGGCGATCGTCGCGGCGTTGTGCATGCGCTCGCGCGCCCTCGGCGCCGACGCCCCGCGCGCGACCGACTCCTCGATGCTCTCGAAGACCATCTTGATGGCCTGCAGGCACAGGCCGTCGGTGAAGTCGTTCGCGTAGACGGAGACGAACGCCTCGGTCGCGTGGGTCAGCGCGTCGAACCCGGAGTCCGCGGCGAGCCTCGCCGGCATGGTCTCGGTGAGCACCGGGTCGACGATCGCGACCGTCGGCGTGAGCGCGTAGTCCGCGAGCGGGTACTTGTAGCCGGTCTCCTCGTCGGTGATGACCGCGAACGGCGTCACCTCCGCGCCCGTGCCCGACGACGTCGGGATGCACACGAGCTTCGCCCGGCCCCCGAGCTCGGGGAACTTGTACGCGCGCTTGCGCACGTCGAAGAACTTCTCGCGCATGTCGGAGAACTCGATCTCGGGGTGCTCGTAGCGCAGCCACATGACCTTCGCGGCGTCCATCGGGGAGCCGCCGCCGATCGCGACGATCGTGTCGGGCTCGAAGTCCCGCATGGACTCCGCGCCGCGGTTCACGGTGCCGACGCTCGGCTCCGGCTCGACCGAGTCGATGATCTGCACCGCGACCTTCTCCTCGCGGCGGCCGAGGACGTCGAGCACGCGGTCGACGACGCCGATGCGGTTCATGACCTTGTCGGTGACGATCGTCACGCGGTGCACGTCGCGCATCTGCGCGAGGTACTGCAGGGAGTTCGGCTCGAAGTACGTCTTCGCGGGGACCTTGAACCACTGCATGTTGTTGTTGCGCCGCCCGATCCGCTTGATGTTGACGAGGTTGACCGCCGAGACGTTGTTGGACACCGAGTTCGCGCCGTAGCTGCCGCAGCCGAGCGTGAGCGACGGCACGAGCGCATTGTAGATGTCGCCGATTCCGCCGAGCGACGTCGGGCTGTTCCACAGCACGCGCACCGCCTTGACGCGCGAGCCGAACCGCTCGACGAGCGCCTCGTCGGCGGTGTGGATCGCGGCCGAGTGGCCCAGGCCGTCGAGCTCGACCATGCGCTCGGCGAGCGCGATGCCGTGCTCGGTGTCGCGGGCCCGCAGGACGGCGAGGACGGGCGTGAGCTTCTCGCGGCTCAGCGGCTCGTCGGGACCGACGTCGTCGATCTCGGCGAGGATGATCGACGTGTCGTCGGGGACCTCGAAGCCGGCCTCGCGCGCGATCCACGCGGGCGACTTGCCGACCACGGCGGGGTTGAGCCTCGCGCCGGCGCAGCTCGTCCCGCTCGCCTCGACCCCGAAGACGAGGCGCTCGAGCATCGCCTTCTCCGCGGGCGTCGTGCGGTAGGCGTGCAGGCGGGCGAGCTCGCGCATCGCGTCGTCGTAGACGGCGTCGTCGAGGATGACCGCCTGCTCCGACGCGCACACCATGCCGTTGTCGAACGCCTTCGACATGACGACGTCGTTCATCGCCCGGCCGAGGTCGGCGCTGCGCTCGACGTAAGCGGGGACGTTGCCGGCGCCGACGCCGAGCGCGGGCTTGCCGGCCGAGTAGGCGGCCCGGACCATCGCGTTGCCGCCGGTCGCGAGGATGAGCGAGACGCCCGGGTGGTGCATGAGCGCGTTCGTCGCCTCGATCGACGGGTGCTCGACCCACTGGATGCAGTCGTCGGGCGCGCCCGCGGCCACCGCGGCGTCGCGCACGATCCGCGCCGCCTCGGCGGACGAGCGCTGCGCGCTCGGGTGGAACGCGAAGACGACGGGGTTGCGCGTCTTGAGCGCGATGAGCGACTTGAAGATCGTGGTCGACGTCGGGTTGGTCACCGGGGTCACCGCGCACACCACGCCGACCGGCTCGGCGATCTCCACGACGCCGGTCAGCTCGTCGCGCCCGACGACGCCCACGGTCCTCAGGCGGGCCATGGAGTTGGGCACGTGCTCGCACGCGAAGATGTTCTTCGTCGCCTTGTCCTCGAACACGCCGCGGCCCGTCTCGGCCGCCGCCATCTGCGCGAGGTGGCCGTGCCGGCTGAGCGCGGCCACGGAGGCCTTGAGGACGATGCGGTCGACGTCCTCCTGCGTGAGGGTCATGTACCGGTCGAGGGCCTTGCGCGCGCGCTCGACGAGCACGTCGATCTCCGCCCTGTGCGGCTCCTCGGTGCCGGTCAGGTCGGTACCGGTCGTGCCGATACCGGTCGTGCCGATACCGGTCGTGTCGGTACCGGCCGTGTCGATACCGGTCGTGCCGGGCCTCGCGGTGGTGCCCCGTGCGCTCATGTCGTCCCCTCCGTCCCGGCCGAGCCGGGGTGCGGGCCGCAGGTGCTGCTGGGGCCGGATGCCCCGGCTCCTTCGGCGGTCTACTTGTGAATACTTTCACAAGCGCTCCTGTCGAACCAGGGTCGGACGCTCGCAGACGACAGCTCGGGCCTTTGGTCCCGGGCCGGTGACGTCGCTCCCGCGGCCCCCGCCCGTCCGCCGTAGGGTGGGACCCCATGACGACCGAGCACGTAGCGGACGCCCTGACGCCCGCGACCAGCGACACCGACCCGTACCTGTGGCTCGAGGAGGTCGAGGGGGACGAGGCCCTCGCCTGGGTCCGCGCCCGCAACGCCGAGGTCGCCGCGACGCTCGAGACCCACGACGGTTTCGCGACCACCGAGGCGGCCATCCGCGAGGTCCTCGACTCGGACGCGAAGATCCCCGAGGTCTCGCGGATCGGCGACCACCTCTACAACTTCTGGCGCGACGCGACCCACGAGCGCGGCCTGTGGCGGCGCACGACGCTCGAGTCCTACCGCACGGCGGAGCCCGCGTGGGAGACCGTGCTCGACCTCGACGCGCTCGCGGTCGCGGAGGGCCAGAGCTGGGTGTGGCACGGCGCGAGCGTGCTCCGCCCCACCCCGGAGCAGCTCGCGGCCGGCGAGCCCTGGCGGCACGCGCTCGTCGAGCTCTCCCCCGGCGGCTCCGACGCCGACGTGACGCGCGAGTTCGACCTCGTGGAGAAGCGGTTCGTGGACCCGACCGACCGCGGCTTCCACCGCGCCGAGGCGAAGGGCTCGCTCGCGTGGGTCGACGTCGACACGGTCTACGTGTACACCGACTTCGGCCCCGGCTCCCTCACGCCGTCGGGCTACCCGCGCGTGGTCAAGCGCTGGACGCGCGGCACGCCGCTCGCCGACGCGGTCACGGTCTACGAGGGCACCGACGAGGACATGTACATCTCGGCGTGGCGCTCGCACACGCCCGGCTTCGAGCGCGACTTCGTGCACCGCTCCAAGGCCTTCTACTCCGACGAGCTCTACCTCGCCGAGAACCCCGGCACGCCCGAGCAGCGCCTGACGAAGATCGACGTGCCCGACTCCGCCGAGGTCGGCGTGCGCCGCGAGTGGATGCTCGTCGAGCTGCGCGACGACTGGACGGTCGACGCGGCGGCCGGCACGACGTACCGCGCCGGGTCGCTGCTCGCCGCGCGGTTCGACGACTTCCTCGCCGGGGACCGCGGCTTCACCGTGCTGTTCGAGCCGACCGCCACGACGTCGCTCGCCGGCGCGACGTGGACGCGGCACCACCTGGTCCTCAACGTGCTCGACGACGTGAAGAACCGCCTGCACGTGCTCACGCCGCCCGAGGGCGACGCCCCGAGCGACGCGCCGTGGGTCCGCGGCGAGATCCCGGGGCTTCCCGAGCTCGGGACCGTCGGCGTCAGCGCCGTCGACCCGGTCGAGTCCGACGACCTGTGGCTCGTCACGACGGACTACCTCACGCCCACGACGCTCTCCCTGGTGCAGCTCGGCGCGCGGCCGGGCGAGGCGAGCGCGCCGGAGGCGCTCAAGGCGAACCCCGCGTTCTTCGACGCGTCGGGCATGACCACCGTCCAGCACTTCGCCGTGTCCGACGACGGCACGCGCGTGCCGTACTTCGTCGTCGGGCGCGCGGACCTCGTCGCGGGCACCGGCACCGCGCCGACGCTGCTCTACGGCTACGGCGGGTTCGAGGTCTCTCTCACGCCCGGCTACTCCGGCGCGCTCGGCCGGGCCTGGCTCTCCCAGGGTGGCGTCTACGTCGTCGCGAACATCCGCGGCGGCGGCGAGTACGGCCCCGCGTGGCACCAGGCCGCGCTCAAGGCGGACCGCCACCGCGCCTACGAGGACTTCGCGGCCGTCGCGCGCGACCTCGTCGCCCGCGGGATCACGACGCACGAGCACCTCGGCATGGAGGGCCGCTCCAACGGCGGCCTCCTCGCGGGCAACATGCTCACCCAGTACCCCGAGCTGTTCGCCGCCGTCATCGTCGGCGTGCCGCTGCTCGACATGCGCCGCTACACGAAGCTCCTCGCGGGCGCGTCGTGGGCCGCGGAGTACGGCGACCCCGACGACGCGGACCAGTGGGAGTTCATCCGCACGTTCTCGCCGTACCACCTGTTCGACCCGGCACGCGAGTACCCGCCGGTGCTGTTCACGACGTCGACGAAGGACGACCGCGTCCATCCCGGCCACGCGCGCAAGCTCGCCGCCCTCATGCTCCAGGCCGGCAAGGACGTCACCTACTACGAGAACGTCGAGGGCGGCCACGGCGGCGCCGCCAACAACGCCCAGGCCGCCCACATGTCCGCGGTGCACTGGCGCTTCCTGGCCGAGCGCCTCGCCTGACGGCACGCGCGCTTCCGCGACCCTCGTCCCGCGCCTGGGGCGAGGGTCGCGAGCGTCCGGGGTCGCGGAGCCCCACGAGGGGACGGAGCGGCGTGCGGGCGCGGGTCGTGGCGGGCCTGGCGGGAGGCCGCGAGGCACGAGCGGCCGGATGGTAGACCCGCGCCCGCACGGCGCGCCGGACCCTGGTGACGGCGACGCCCGGGTGGCCCCGGCGCGCC
>NZ_LWGL01000151.1 GCF_001722485.1 Cellulosimicrobium cellulans
ACCGGCCCCGGGCCGCGGCCGCCTCGCGCCGCGCCGAGGCGGAGGCGCTCCTGCAGCGCTTCCGGGACGACGTGCGCGCCGACCTGCGCCGCGCCGAGGCCGCGGACGCCGTCACCGACCTCACGCTCGACACCCTGCGCACCGTGCTCGACGGCGCGCGCCGGGCGGTCCGGGCGACCCTGCGATGACCACCACCCCCACCGAAGGAGAGAGACCGCATGAGCACCGAGTCGTGGAGCATCACCTCCCCCCAGGACGTCGACGTCGCCGAGGTGCGCCGCGTCGTCGTCGAGCTCACCGACGGGTCGGTCGACGTCGTCGCCGACCCGGGCCGCGAGACCGGGGCCCGCGTCGAGGTCGCGGACGTCTCCGAGCGGCCGCTGCAGGTGAGCCAGCACGACGGCGAGCTGCGCGTCGGGTACGACTTCGCCGGCGTCGAGGGCCTCGTCGACCGCGCCAAGGGGATGCGCGACAAGGATTGCGCCGTCGTCCGGCTCGTCGTGCCGGCCCGGGTGCCCGTGAAGGTCACGACGGTGCGCGCGACGACGACCGTCACCGGCGCCGAGGCCGACCTCAGCGTGACGACCGCGACGGGCCCCGTGCGCGTCCAGGGCAGCTCGGGCCACGTCGCCGTCCGGTCGGCGTCGGCCCCGGTCGACGTCGCCGAGCACGTCGGGGACGCGCGCATCAGCTCGGCGTCCGGCGCGGTGACGGTGGCGGGGTCGCTCGGGCGCGTGTCCGTCAGCACCGTGACGGGCGGCGTCGAGGTCGTGGCCCGCGAGAGCACGCCGCTCGTCGACGCGCGCACCGTCTCCGGCGACGTCGGCGTCCGCCTGGGCGCCGCGACGCCCGTCAACGTCAAGGCGCGCAGCGTCACGGGCAAGGTCTCGCTCGACGGCGTGCGCCTGCAGAGCGCGGCCCGGCGCACGACGTCCGTCGACCACGCCGACCGGCCCGCCGACCAGCCGGGCGTGGGGTCCGCCTACGTGTCCGCGAGCACCGTGTCGGGCGACCTCGCCGTCTCGCGCGCCTGAGCGCCCCGCGCGGACCAGCGCACCGAGGGCCCGTGCCGGGACCGCCTGGCACGGGCCCTCGTTGCGTGTCGTGACTTCCTGGTCAGACCGTGTCGTCCGGCAGGCCCAGCCACGCGTGCCAGCCGGTGTGGAGCACGAGCCACGCCATGAGCCCGTAGCCCGCCTGCCCCGGGAAGCCGTTGCCGCTCTGCGCGAGGTCCGCGAGCCACTGCTCGTGCGTGACGAGCGGGCTGAACGTGTCGACGTACGGCACGCGCCGCCGGTTCGCGACGTCGGCGAACGCGTTCGACAGCTCGGCGAGCCGGTCCGCGTCCTTCGGGTGCCCCGGGGGCGGCCCGACGACGAACGTCGGCAGCCGGCGCGCCTCGGCGACGTCGAGCATGTTCGCGAGGTTCAGGCGCGAGCGCGCGACCGAGAGGCCGGCGTCGAGGTCGTGCCGGCCGAGGCCCACCACCAGGCGGTTGTCCACCTCGGGCTCGAGCGAGAAGCGCCGCGCCGTCTCGGCCTCCCAGCGCTGGCTCAGGGCCGTCGTGGTCTCGCCGGGGATGGCGAGGGGGAAGACGTGCGCGGGCCGCGGGAAGCGGGTGCGCGCGACGACGCGCCCCGCCCACCCCAGGGCCTTGGCGTCCCCGACGCCGGCGCTCAGCTCGTCGCCGACGACGCAGATCCGAACTTCTCGCTGTGCCGCGTCCTCCACGGGTGTCATTCTCCCCGACGGCGGGAGCGCGCGGCGATCCCGTCCGGTTCGTCCGGCGTGTCGGTGCCGTGCCGAACGCCCGGCCTGCGCGCGGGGGCGGTCGGGCTCAGAGGAGCGTGGCGCCCCACGTCACCTCGTGGGACTCGCCGGTCGCGAGGCGCACGAGCCGCTCGCCCGTGCGGAAGGCGTCCGCGATGCAGCTCATGGGCTCGGCCGCGACACCCGTGCGCCGGAACGCGACGTCACCGACGTGGTCGCCCGTGCAGATCTGCCACGTGTCCATCGAGGCGTCCATCCACACGGCGGCGGTGCGGCCGTCCGGGGCGCCGAGGCGGATCCAGGACAGGCCTGCGTCGTCGCGCAGCACGTCCACGTACGCGTCGTCGAGGTCGACGCCCTGCAGCGAGCGCGTCTCGCGCAGGTCGAACGCGCCGGCCGCCGGCTCCGTGCCCGTGGGCAGGAGGCGGTCGTCGGTCGTGACGCGGGTCGTCGCGTCCAGCCGGATGGTGCAGTCGTCGAGGTCCGCCCCGGCGGGGGACAGCCACGGGTGGAAGCCGACGCCGTACGGAGCGGTGCCCGCGCCCGCGTTGGTCGTGCGCACGTGCACGCGCAGGCCGTCGTCGTCGAGCGAGTACGTGGCGCGCGAGACGAGCGCGAACGGGTAGCCCGGCGTCGGGACGAGGCGCAGCTGGAGGGAGACCGACGCGTCCGTGTGCTCGACGACCTCCCAGCGCTGCCAGCAGGCGAGCCCGTGGAGGGCGGTGCGGCGCTCGAGCTCGTTCACCGGGAGCTGGTACGTCGTCCCGTCCACCTCGTACTGCCCGTCGCGCAGCCGGTTGGGCCACGGCAGCAGCACCGCCGCGTTGTACGCGGGGGAGACCTCGTCCTCGGCGAAGGGCACGAAGACCGGGCGCCCGCCGACGGCGTACTCGCGCACCGCCGCCCCGACCTCGGTGATCGTGGCGACGTGGTCGCCGTGGGAGATGCGCAGCTGGGCGCCGGAAGGAGCGTCGATGTTCACGCGCACATACGCTACTCGGCGTTGCGGGGTGCACGTGGGGCGTCCGCCCGTCAGACTCGGTGCCCGGGTGCGTGCACCGTCGCGCCCGTGGCAGGAGGAGGAGAGACGATGGAACGACGGGTGCTCGGACGCACGGGACGGCTCGTGTCGGTCGTGGGGCTGGGGACGTGGCAGCTCGGCGCCGACTGGGGCGACGTCGACGAGGACGACGCCCGTGCGGTGCTCGACGCCTCGGTCGAGGCGGGAGTGACGTTCTTCGACACCGCGGACGTCTACGGCGACGGCCGCAGCGAGCAGATCATCGGCGGCTACCTCGCCGACAACCCCGGGCACGGGATCACCGTCGCGACGAAGATGGGGCGCCGCGAGGCGCAGGACCCCGACAACTTCACGCTCGCGAAGTTCCGCGAGTGGACCGACCGCTCGCGCCGCAACCTGCGCACCGATCGCCTCGACCTCGTGCAGCTCCACTGCCCGCCGACCGCCGTCTACTCGCGCGACGCGGTGTACGACGCGCTCGACACGCTCGTCGCCGAGGGCGCGATCGCCTCCTACGGCGTGAGCGTCGAGACGGTCGACGAGGCGCTGACCGCGATCGCCCGTCCGCACGTCGCGACCGTCCAGATCATCCTCAACGCGTTCCGCCTCAAGCCGCTCGACGCCGTCCTGCCGGCCGCGTCCGACGCCGGGGTGGGCATCATCGCGCGCGTCCCGCTCGCGTCGGGCCTGCTCTCGGGCCGGTACACGCGCGAGACGACGTTCGCCGCGGACGACCACCGCACGTATAACCGCGACGGCAGCGCGTTCGACGTCGGCGAGACGTTCTCGGGGGTCGACTACGAGACCGGCGTGCGCGCGGCGGGCGAGTTCGCGGCGGTGGTGCGCGACACCCTGGGCGAGCGGCTCACGCCCGCGCAGGCCGCGATCGCGTGGGTGTGGCAGCAGCCCGGCGTCTCCACGGTCATCCCCGGCGCGCGCAGCGCCGAGCAGGCGCGCGCGAACGCCGAGGCCGGCGGCGCCGACGTGCTGGGACCGCTGTTCGCGTCCGGCGTGCGCGAGATCTACGACGCCTACCTGCGGGACAAGATCCACGACCGCTGGTGAGGCGGACCGCCGGGCGCCGTCGCGGCGCCCGGCGGCGAGCACCGGCAGCGAGCACGACGAAGGCCTCCTCCCGGAGCGGGAGGAGGCCCTCGTCGTGCTCGGCGCGTACCTGGCCGGAGCCGGGCCGCGCCGTGCGCGTCAGCGGGTGAACGCCTGCCCGAGGAGCACGGCCTGCTCGGCCTGGTGCTTCTTCGCGGTGCCGGCGGCCGTCGAGGCCGATGCGGGCCGCGACACCACGCGCACGCGCGGCAGGTCCTCCGGCAGGTTGATGTGGACGAAGGACCAGGCGCCCTGGTTCTCCGGCTCGTCCTGCACCCACACGACGTCCGCGTCGCCGTACTTCGCGATCTCGGCGCGGATGCCCTCGACGTCGAGCGGGTAGAGCTGCTCGAGACGGACGATCGCCGTGGCCTCGTCGCCGCGCTTGGTGCGCTCGGCGAGGAGGTCGTAGTACACGCGGCCCGTGCACAGCAGGACGCGGTCGACCTTCGCCGGGTCTGCCGCGGCGTCGCCGATCACGGGCCGGAACGTGCCCTGCGTGAAGTCCTCGACCGGCGACGCGGCCGCCTTGAGGCGCAGGAGCTGCTTCGGCGTGAAGACGACGAGCGGGCGGCGCGGGCGTGCGTACGCCTGCCGACGCAGGAGGTGGAAGTACGACGCGGGCGTCGACGGCTGCGCGATCGTCATGTTCTCCTCGGCCGCGAGCTGGAGGAACCGCTCGATGCGCGCGGACGAGTGGTCCGGCCCCTGGCCCTCGTACCCGTGGGGGAGGAGCATGACGACGGACGAGTACTGGCCCCACTTCTGCTCGGCCGACGAGATGAACTCGTCGATGACCGTCTGGGCGCCGTTGACGAAGTCGCCGAACTGCGCCTCCCACAGCACGAGCGCGTCGGGACGCTCGACGGAGTAGCCGTACTCGAAGCCGAGCGCGGCGTACTCCGACAGCGAGGAGTCGTAGACCCAGAACTTCGCCTGGTCCGCCGAGAGGTACAGCAGCGGCGTCCACTCGGCGCCCGTCTCGCGGTCGTGCAGCACCGCGTGGCGCTGGACGAACGTGCCGCGGCGCGAGTCCTGGCCCGCGAGGCGGACCGGGGTGCCCTCCATGAGGAGGGAGCCGAAGGCGACGAGCTCGCCGAAGCCCCAGTCGATGCCGCCCTCGACGGCCATCTGCCGGCGCTTCTCGAGCAGTTGCGCGAGCTTGGGATGCACCGTGAAGCCCTCGGGCGGCGCGACGTGCACCTGGCCGATGCGCTCGACGACGCCGGGGGACACGGCGGTGCGCCAGCCGACCATCGTGCCGGCGTCCTCGCGCTGGGACTCGGGGCGCTCGAGGCCGGCGACCGGCTCCGTCGACGCGGGCGGGGTGAAGCCGCCCTCCTTCGTCTCGGTGAACACGCGCTCGAGCTGGGCCTGGTAGTCCTGCAGGACGTGCTCGGCCTCCTCGATCGTGATGTCGCCGCGCGCCACGAGGTTCTCGGTGTAGAGCTTGCGGACCGAGCGCTTCGCCTCGATGAGGTTGTACATGAGCGGCTGCGTCATCGACGGGTCGTCGCCCTCGTTGTGCCCGCGGCGGCGGTAGCAGATGAGGTCGATGATGACGTCGCGGTCGAACTGCTCGCGGAACGCGAAGGCCAGCTCGGCGACGCGCACGCACGCCTCCGGGTCGTCGCCGTTCACGTGGAAGATCGGCACCTGGTAGCCCTTGGCCACGTCGGTCGCGTACGTCGTCGAGCGCGACGACGACGGCCCGGTGGTGAAGCCGACCTGGTTGTTGACGACGACGTGGACGGTGCCGCCCGTGCGGTACCCGCGCAGCTGCGCCAGGTTGAGCACCTCGGGCACGACGCCCTGGCCCGCGAAGGCCGCGTCGCCGTGGATGAGGATCGGCAGGACGGAGAAGCCGTCGCCGCCGAGGTCGATGCGGTCCTGCTTCGCGCGCACGATGCCCTCGAGCACCGGGTCGACGGCCTCGAGGTGGGACGGGTTCGCCGCGAGGTAGACCTTCGTCGTCGCGCCCGACTCCGCGGTGAACGTGCCCTCGGTGCCGAGGTGGTACTTGACGTCGCCCGAGCCCTGCACGCTCTTCGGGTCGAGGTTGCCCTCGAACTCCGCGAAGATCTGCGCGTAGCTCTTGCCCGCGATGTTGGCGAGCACGTTGAGGCGCCCGCGGTGGGCCATGCCGATGCCGACCTCGTCGAGCCCGTTCTCGGCGGCCTTCGACAGGATCGCGTCGAGCAGCGGGATGAGGGACTCGCCGCCCTCGAGCGAGAAGCGCTTCTGGCCGACGAACTTCGTCTGGAGGAACGTCTCGAACGCCTCGGCGGAGTTCAGGCGGCGCAGGATGCGCAGCTGGTCCTCGCGCGGCGTCCGGGCGTAGCCGGACTCGAGGCGCTCCTGCAGCCACTTGCGCTGCGCGCGGTCCGCGAGGTGCATGTACTCGACGCCGACCGTGCGGCAGTACGAGTCGCGCAGCAGGCCGAGGACGTCGCGCAGCGACGACTTCTGCTTGCCGCCGAACCCGCCCGTCGGGAAGGTGCGGTCCAGGTCCCACAGCGTCAGGCCGTGGTTCTGGATGTCGAGGTCGCCGTGCTTGCGCTGGCGGTACGCGAGCGGGTCCGTGTCCGCCATGAGGTGGCCGCGCGAGCGGTACGAGTGGATGAGCTCGGCGATCTTCGCCGGCTTGGCCGCCTCGATCTGCGCGTCCGTCGTGTTGTCGCGGACCCAGCGCACCGGCTCGTACGGGATGCGCAGCGCGGCGAACACGCGGTCGTAGAAGCCGTCCTCGCCGAGGAGCTTGCTCGACAGGATGCGCAGGAACTCGCCGGACTGCGCGCCCTGGATGATGCGGTGGTCGTAGGTCGACGTGATCGTCAGGACCTTCGAGATGCCGAGGTGGGCGAGGCGCTCGGTCGAGGCGCCGGCGAATTCCGCCGGGTAGTCCATCGCGCCGACGCCGATGATCGTGCCCTGGCCCTGCATGAGGCGCGGCACGGAGTGGACCGTGCCGATGCCGCCGGGGTTGGTCAGCGAGATCGTGGTGCCCGCGAAGTCGTCGACCCCGAGCTTGTTGCCGCGCGCACGGCGCACGAGGTCCTCGTACGCCGACCAGAACTGCGCGAAGTCCATCGTCTCGGCCTTCTTGATGCTCGGCACGAGGAGCTGGCGCGAGCCGTCCGGCTTGGCGAGGTCGATCGCGAGACCGAAGTTGACGTGCGCGGGCTGGTTGACGGCCGGCTTGCCGTCGAGCTCGGTGTAGCTCGCGTTCATCACCGGCATGTCGGCGAGCGCCTCGACGAGCGCGAAGCCGATGAGGTGCGTGAACGAGATCTTGCCGCCGCGGCCGCGCGCCAGGTGGTTGTTGATGACGATGCGGTTGTCGACCATGAGCTTGGCCGGCACCGCGCGCACCGACGTCGCGGTGGGCACCTGGAGGCTCGACTCCATGTTGGTGACCACGCGCGCGGCGGGGCCGCGCAGCTTCTGCACGTCGTCGACGGCCTCGCCCTCGTCGCTCGGCGCCCCGGGGACCTTGCGGGCCGGGACCTGCGCGTAGGGCGCGGTGGCGGGCTGCGCGGTCGCGACCGGCTCGGCGGCGCGGACGGCCTCGGCCGCAGCGTTGACCTCGGGGTCGGCGGGCAGGGTCCGCGGCGTCAC
>NZ_LWGL01000152.1 GCF_001722485.1 Cellulosimicrobium cellulans
CGTCGGGCCCGGGAGGGGCGCCGCCCCCGGCAGGGGGGCCGGCCCGCCGGACCCGGCGTGCAGGGGGGTGACCGGGCGCGCCGGGTCGGAGCGCAGGACGCCGAGGAGGCGGCGCATGTCCGCGAGGGCCGTCCGCCCCGTCTCGGACACGGTCGACAGCGCCCGCTGCGCCGCCGCCGGGTCGGCCGTCGCGGCGTACCGCCCGCCGTCGGCCTGGGCGATGATGACGGAGAGGGAGTGGGCGACGATGTCGTGCATCTCCCGGGCGATGCGAGCCCGCTCGGCGGCCGTCGCGATCTGCGCCTGCTGGTCGCGCTCGACCTCGAGCCGCTGGGCCCGGTCGACGAGCGCCTCGATCGTCTCCCGCCGGGAGCGGCGGGCCAGACCGAACGCCCACACCGCGAGGAAGGTCACGCCCCCGAAGGTCGAGGAGAACACGACCGTCATCGCGAGGTCGGCGAGACGGCCCGTCTGCAGGCCCAGCGCGACGCCGAGCACGAGCGCGCCGAAGAGCGCGGACACGATCGCGGTGCGGTGCGCCCAGCGCGGCCCGTAGACGGTGACGGAGTACAGCGCCACGAGGACCGCGAAGTCGGCCGGCATGAGGAGCAGGTAGCCGAAGAGGAGATGGCCAAGGGCCGCGGCGAAGACCGCCACGACGGACACCACCGGACGCGTGCGGCGCCAGGGGAGCGGGGCGAGGACCGCGATGGCCCAGAACGCGCCCCACCAGCTGCTGAGGTTCGCGCCGACCGCGCCCGCGTTCGGCGCGAAAGCGGCCGACGACGGGACGAAGACGAGCGCGACGACGAGCGTCGCGGAGAGGTCGACGCCGAACCGGTGCCTGTCGGACCACTGTCCGAGGCGTGCGTACCACCCCATGCACCAAGGGTAGGCAGGACGAGGTCGTGGGGACGTCAGACCTGGGTCGCAGACAGGTCGCGACACGATGGGCCCGAAGTCGTACGGATGCCCTAGCATGAGCGAATGACCCACGTACTGCTAGCGGAGGACGACCCGGCGATTGCCGAACCTTTGGCACGTGCGCTGACTCGTGAGGGTTACGACGTCGTCGTCCAAGGAACCGGTCAAGGAGCGATCGACTCCGCGAACGCAGCGGACATCGTGGTGCTCGACCTCGGTCTGCCGGACATGGACGGCCTCGACGTCGCGCGCGAGATCCGTCACAAGGGTCTCACCACGCCCGTCCTCGTGCTGACGGCGCGGGCGGACGAGGTGGACCTCGTCGTCGGTCTCGACGCCGGTGCGGACGACTACGTGACCAAGCCTTTCCGTCTCGCGGAGCTCCTCGCACGCGTGCGGGCGCTGCTGCGCCGCAGCCACGGCGAGACGGGCGACGAGGAGGACCTCGGCGCGCAGGACGTGCGCATCGACGTCTCGGCGCACCGTGCGTTCCAGGGCGAGCGCGAGCTGCACCTGACGACGAAGGAGTTCGAGCTCCTGCGCGTGCTCGTCGCCAACGCCGGGTCCGTCGTCGTCCGCGACGCGCTCATGCGCGACGTGTGGGGCTCCGAGCCGGTCGGCTCGACGAAGACGCTGGACATGCACGTGTCGTGGCTGCGCCGCAAGCTCGGCGACGACGCGAACGCGCCGCGCTACATCTCGACGGTCCGCGGTCTCGGTTTCCGCTTCGAGACCGGCGAGAGCTGACGCGACCGCGCGGTACGGGGAGGTCGAGGAGCAGCGTGCGGCGGCGGATGCTGCAGGCGACGGTGGCGGCGGTCGCCGTCGCGGTGATCCTGCTGGGGTTCCCGCTCGCCTTCTTCGGGGCGCAGCTCGTCCTGCAGAGCGAGGCGGACGAGGTGCAGGCGCGCGCCGACCGCCTCGCGACGCGCATCGACCGGCGCCTCGCGGCCGACGAGGAGATCCCCGACGTCATCATCGAGGACGCCGTCCAGTCCTCCGGCGCGGACATCGCCGCGTCCGTCTACGTCCAGCTGCCCGACGGGACGGTCCTGCGCGCCGGCGAGGACGTGACCGGCCGGGAGATCCGCAAGGTCGCGACGTCGGAGACCGGCGCGATCGTCGACGTGTCCGTCTCGTACTGGGCTGCCTACTGGACGGCCGCGCAGGTCGTCATCCTCGTGGTCGCGGCCTCGGTCGTGGCGTTCGCCGCGGGGATCGGGATGGCCGTGTGGCAGGCGAACCGGCTGTCCGCGCCCCTCGTGTACCTCGCGGCCTCGGCGGAGCAGCTCGGCTCCGGGCAGGTGCGGCCCCGCGTCGAGCCCTCCGGGGTCGAGGAGATCGACCTCGTCGCGGCCGAGCTCGCACGCAGCTCGGACCGGCTCGCCGGCCGGCTCGCCGCCGAGCGGCAGTTCGCCGCCGACGCGTCGCACCAGCTCCGCACGCCGCTCACCGCGCTGAGCATGCGGCTCGAGGAGATCTCGCTCGCGTCCGACGACCCCACGGTCCAGGAGGAGGCGCGGATCTCGCTCGAGCAGGTCGAGCGTCTCGTCGGGGTCGTCGACGACCTGCTCGCCGCGTCGCGCAAGTCCCAAGGCGGCACCACCGAGGCCGTCGACCTGCTCGACGTCGTGCGCCAGCAGGAGGAGGAGTGGTTGCCGACGTTCGAGAAGGCCGGCCGCCGCCTCGTCGTCGACATCCCGCCCCGCTGCCAGGTGCTCGCGACGCCCGGGGCGCTCGCCCAGGTGCTCGCGACCCTCATCGAGAACTCGCTCAAGCACGGAGGCGGCACGACGACGGTCCGCGCCCGCCCGTCCGGGTCGAGCGGGGCGGTGGTGACCGAGGTGTCCGACGAGGGCCCCGGCGTGCCGGACGACCTGGCCCCCCGGATCTTCGAGCGCGAGGTCACCTCGGGCGCGGGCACCGGGCTCGGGCTCGCGCTCGCCCGCGACCTCGCCGCGGCCGACGGCGGCCGGCTCGAGCTCGCGCAGCGCAGGCCCCCGGTGTTCGCGCTGTTCCTCGCGGGCGTGCCGCGCCGTCTCGACCCGCGCGTCGTGCTGCCCATGGGCACGGCCGTCCCCGCGGGCCGGCGGCGTCGCCGCCGGCGCTGACGTCCGCACGGTCGGCTCTCGGGCGGGTGCGGCCGGACGGGATCCCGCCGGACGGGCTCCCTCGGACGGACTTCTCAGACGGACGCGGTCGTCGCGGGCGCGGGTTCCGTGGTCGCGGGCGCAGGGTCCGGCGCGTCGTCGGGAACCTCCGGCCCCGCGGACCCCGCGGGCGTCCCCGTGAACACGAGGTGCCGGTAGGCGACGTACCGGAGCGCCGTGCCGAGGGCGAGACCCACGACGTTCGCCGACACGTTCTTGGCGAGCGGCGACGTGAGCCCGAGCACGTAGGTGCTGAACGCCAGGCACCCGACCGCGATCAGCATGCCGCCGACGTTGACGACGACGAAGGCCGCGAGCTCACGCCCGCGCGTCGCGGTGCGGCGCGAGGCGAACGTCCAGTGCCGGTTGCCGAGCCACGCGACGAGCGTCGCGACGGCGACGGAGACCACCTTGGCGGTCAGCGGCTTGTGCCCGAGGATCTCTCCCGGGCCGAAGCTCAGCAGGTTGAACAGCCCCAGGTCGACGACGTACGCGACCGCGCCCACGGAGCCGAACTTCGCCAGCTCGCGCACGCGGTCGGCGATGCGCTGCCGCGGCGCGGACGGGACGGGGGCCATCCGTCGAGGGTACAAGCCGCGCCCGGGAGCCGTCCCGGGGAGGGCAGCGGGGCGGGGCCCGCGGGCGCAGGCACTAGGGTGGGTGCACGTGGCAGCACCAGTGATCGCGGTGGTCGGCGGCGGACAGCTCGCACGGATGATGGCCCCGGCGGCCGGAGAGCTCGGCGTGCACCTGCGCGTGCTCGTCGAGGCGCCCGGGACCTCGGCGGCCCAGGTGGTCGCGGACGCGCCGGTCGGCGCGGCGTCCGACGAGACCGCGGTCCGCGCGCTCATCGCCCCGTCCGGGGGCGAGCCCGCCGCCGTCCTCACGTTCGAGCACGAGCATGTGCCGAACGCGCTGCTCACCGACCTCCTCGAGCACGGCACCCCCGTCCGGCCCGGCCCGGACGCGCTCGTGCACGCGCAGGACAAGATCGTCATGCGCCGCCGCCTCACCGAGCTCGGCGTGCCGTGCCCCCGCTGGGCCGCGCTGCCCACCGAACCCGACGCCGCGCGCGCGGCCCTCGCGGACTTCCTCGCGGAGGTCGGGGGCGAGGCCGTCGTCAAGACGTCGCGCGGCGGCTACGACGGCAAGGGCGTGCGCGTCGTGTCCACGGCCGGTGGGGGAGCGGACCAGGTCGCCGAGTGGATCGACGCCGCCGCGGCGGGCGGGCCCGCGCTCCTCGTCGAGGAGAAGGTGCCGTTCGTGCGCGAGCTCGCCGTGCTCGTCGCGCGCCGCCCGTCCGGCGGCGCGGACGGCCGCGGCGAGGTGCGGACCTGGCCCGTCGTGGAGTCGATCCAGCGCGACGGCGTGTGCGCCGAGGTCATCGCGCCAGCGCCCGGGCTCTCCGACGCCGACGCCGAGCGCGCCCGCGACGCCGCCGTACGCATCGCCGAGGGCCTCGGCGTGACGGGCGTGCTCGCCGTCGAGATGTTCGAGGTCCCCGCCGGCCCCGATGACGACGGCACGCGCGTCCTCGTCAACGAGCTCGCCATGCGCCCCCACAACTCCGGGCACTGGACCATCGACGGCGCCGTGACGAGCCAGTTCGAGCAGCACCTGCGCGCCGTGCTCGACCTCCCGCTCGGCGACACCGCCGCGACCGCGCCCTGGACCGTCATGGCCAACGTGCTCGGGTCCACGCTCGACGAGCTCACCGACGCGCTGCCCGACGTGCTCGGCGCCCACCCCGACGCCAAGGTGAACCTCTACGGCAAGGACGTGCGCCCCGGCCGCAAGCTCGGCCACGTCAACGTCAGCGGCGACGACCTCGACGAGGTCCGACGTCGCGCCCTCGCCGCCGCCGCGATCCTGCGCGGCGAGGACCCCTCCCGCACGACCGACCAGGAGCAGCGACCGTGACCGAGAACCCGATCGTCGGCATCGTCATGGGGTCCGACTCCGACTGGCCCGTCATGCAGGCCGCCGCCGACGCCCTCGCCGAGTTCGACGTGCCCGTCGAGGTCGACGTCGTCTCCGCGCACCGCATGCCCGTCGAGATGATCGACTACGGCCGCACCGCCGCCGACCGCGGGCTGCGCGTCGTCGTCGCCGGCGCCGGAGGAGCGGCCCACCTGCCCGGCATGCTCGCGGCCGTCACGCCGCTGCCCGTCATCGGCGTCCCCGTGCCGCTCAAGCACCTCGACGGCATGGACTCCCTGCTGTCCATCGTCCAGATGCCCGCCGGCGTCCCCGTCGCCACCGTGTCCGTCGGCGGCGCGCGCAACGCCGGCCTGCTCGCCGCGCGCATCCTCGCGTCGGGGACGGACGACGCCGCCGCACGCCTGCGCGAGCGGATGGTCGCGTTCCAGCACGAGCTGGGCGAGCAGGCACGCGCGAAGGGCGCGCGGCTGCGGGAGTCGCGCGCCGACGCCTGACCGTGCTCCGGCGTCGCGGGTACGAGATCTGTGACCGGCGCAATGACGGTGCAAGACGCTGATCGCCGGGAACACAACCACGGTATGAACGGTCCCCGGCATGCCCAACGAAGACGCGCTCCTGCATCGATCGCTGTCGCGACGAGCGTGGCCTTCGTGCTCAGCTGCACGGCCTGCGGGCCTGCGCGCGTTACTCACGCGCCTCCAGCGGCAGCGACAACCGCCTCTGCACGTCATGTCGAGACAGGGTCGGCGTCGATGGCACCCCTCAGCTACACCGTCGTGCCACAGACGGACCCGGTCTACGCGGCGGTGGTCGAGGCGTCACAGAGCCGTGCGCAGGGGGACCGATCCGCGCCGTATGCCGTCCGTTCGAAGGCGTCCGACGAGATCGTCGTCGTGACGTTCGGCAGCTCGACATGTCCCTCGGTGCCTCGCTTCGGCCTCTGGGGAGACGGCGACGCCTTGACCTCTGCCGCGTATCACATGGAGATCGGTTCGGCGGTGCTCGGGAACGAAGCCGAGGACGCCGAAGTTCAGGCATGTACCGACGATCTCCAGGCGACCGTCTTCCGTGTCGTGGTCGGCGACGTGCCGAGCGGAGACCTCCGTGTGGTGTTCCGGCAGACGATCCAGGCGGGCATGACGGTCCTTCCCGCGACAGCGACTGATGACGGCCGCTGAGGGGAAGACGCTACTGAGGCATACCGCCGACCTGACCCGGGGAGAGCGCGCCCTCGCGCAGGTCTGACCAGAACTGCGGGGCGAGCTCGGGGTCGAGCTGCACCGTCGACCCGATGTTCCCGGGCCGGTAGTCGGAATTGCCGATGGGCGGCGTGCCGGTGACGCCGTCCGGCCCGTTGGCCGCGCGGAACGCGAGCGCGAGCTTCCCGAGGTCGACGACTCCTGTGCTCTTGTCGACGGTGAGCGCGCCGATCCCCGCGTCGAGGAGCGAGACCTGGTCCGCGGGCCGGAACAGGATGCTCGGGTCGGCGGCCTTCGCGCTGATCGCGCCGATGACCTGGCGCTGCCGCTCGGCGCGCCCGATGTCGCCCTTCGGGTCCGAGTACCGCATGCGCGAGAACGCGAGCGCGGTGTGGCCGTCCGCGACGTGGCACCCGGCGGTCCACACGAGCTCGCTGCGGGGGTCGTTCACGTCGTAGTCGAGGCACAGCTCGACGCCGCCGATCGCGTCGACGATGCCCTCGACCCCGCCGAACCCGATCTCGACGTAGTGGTCGACCGTGAGCCCGGTGAGGCCCTCGACGGTCCGCACGAGGAGCGGGGCCCCACCCCAGGAGTACGCCGAGTTCAGCTTCGCGGGACCGTTGTCCGGGACCTCCGCGTAGGTGTCGCGCGGGAGGCTGATGAGCGCGACCGGGCCGCTCGACGGTGCGTGCAGGAGCATGATCGTGTCCGTCCGGGCGCCTTCGGTCCCGTCCTCGCTGATCCCCTCGCCGCGCGCGTCGGACCCGGCGAGCAGGTAGGTGTTCCCGGGAGTCCCCGGGGCGCCGGAGAGCGCCTCGACGTGCTCGAGCTTGCCGTTCGCCCAGACGAGGAGTCCGATCGGCCACGCGAGCAGCCCGGCGAGCACGAGGCAGGCGACGAGCGCCACGACCCGCCCCTTGCGCACGCGCACACCGCCGCGGGGAGGGCCCGCGCCGGGACGCCCGTCGCCGGGCCGTGTCGGTCCCGCGGGCCGGGGCCGTGCCGACGGACTCCCGGTGGTGCGCTGACGCCCTGCTGCCGGGGTTGACGCGTGCGGTGACGACGAGACCCGAGCCGGGCTCGCCGTCCGAGCCTGGCGGGACGGCGCGACCGACGGCGGGAGCGCGTCGGCGGGCTCGGCCC
>NZ_LWGL01000153.1 GCF_001722485.1 Cellulosimicrobium cellulans
GGCCGGCCCGCGGACGAGCACGCGGACCGGCGCCGGACGCAGGCGTGGGCGGGGACCGACCGTCAGGTGCGCGGCCGGGTCATGGCCGCGCTGCGCGACGCCGCCGGGCCGGTCCCCCGCGACTTCGTCGCGGCCGTGTGGCACGACCCGGCTCAGCTCGACCGCTGCGTCGCGAGCCTCGTCGAGGACGGCCTCGTCGAGCAGGACGGCGAGGCGCTGCGCCTGCCGGCGTGAGCGGCGGCAGGCCGGCCGGGTGCCTCAGCCGAGCTCGAGGAGCATGCGCGTGTTGCCGAGGGTGTTCGGTTTGACCCGGGCGAGGTCGAGGAACTCGGCGACGCCGTCGTCGTGGGAGCGCAGCAGCTCGGCGTAGACCTCGGCCGACACGGGCGTGCCCTCGATCGGTCGGAACCCGTGCCGCTCGAAGAAGCGGACCTCGAACGTCAGGCAGAAGACCCGCCGCAGACCGAGCGCCCGGGCGCGCGCGAGCAGCTCGCCGACGAGCGCGTCGCCCACCCGCCGCCCGCGCCACGCAGGGTCGACGGCGAGCGTGCGGACCTCGGCGAGGTCGTCCCACATCACGTGCAGCGCGCCGCACCCCACGACGCCCGGCTGCGCGTCCGCGACCACGAACTCCTGCACCGACTCGTAGTACCCGACCATCTCCTTGGCGAGGAGGATGCGCTCCTCGGCGTACGGCTGCACGAGCGTGCGGATCGCGCGGACGTCCGCCGGCAGCGCCGGGCGGACGCGGACCGGCGGGACGTCGGCGGAGGGCTGGGGCGGCACGGCGTCACTGTACGCCGGGACCCCGGGCCGTGCATACCTATCCATGTGCGCGCATACCCATCCTGTGGGCGATCAGCCGCCCGCGACGAGCCGCGACGCCGTGATCTCGTCGATGACGAGGTCCGTCACCACGCCGGCGCGGAGCGCGGCACGCAGCGGCGCGACCTTGTTGTCGCCCGCGACCGCGCACACGCGCCGCGGCACGCGGCGCAGCTCGTCCGGCGACGGCCCGGTCGCGCGCTCGTTGAGCGCGACGTCCCGGTAGGTGCCGTCAGCGCGGAGGAAGACGGTGCACACGTCGCCGACGACACCCTCCTCCTCGAGCACCGCGATGTCCTCCGGCTCGAGGTAGCCGGCCGCGTAGACGTGCGACGGCACGCCGCCCGACACGGCCCCCACCGAGAAGAGCGCGATGTCGGCGCGGTGCTGGACGTCGAGCACGCGCCGCACCGACCGCTCGCGCCACATGGCGCGCTTGGTCTCGGCGTAGTCGAAGAAGGCCGGGACTGGGAAATGGTGCACGCGCGCGTCGAACGCCGTGCCGAACCCGGCGATGAGGTCGCCCGCGTAGTGCACGCCCGACGTCCGCGTGTTCGCCGCGCCGTTGAGCTGCACGACGGCGCTGCCCCGCATCGGCTTGCGGGGCAGGTGGCGCGAGACGGCCGAGAGGGTCGTGCCCCACGCGACGCCGAGGATCATGTCGGAGTCGAACCACGTCGAGAGCAGGCGCGCGGTGGTCATCGCGACCTGCTCGAGCCGGTCCACCTGCGCCGCCTGGTCCGGCACCGGCACGACGTAGGCGTCGACGCCCCACGCGCTCGCGATCTGCTGGCCGACCCCCGGCGCCCGGCTGCCGGTGGGCCGCAGGGAGATCTCGACGAGCCCCGTCTCGCGGGCGCGCTTGACGAGCCGAGAGACGGTCGACCGCGACGTGCGCAGGTGCTTGGCGATCGCCTCCATCTTCATGTCCTGCAGGTAGTACATCGAGGCCGCGCGCAGCACGTCCTGCTCCCGGTCGACCATGACGGCCCCTTCCCTCGCCCGGCTCCCATTGTGCACGTTCGTGCACAGCGCTTGCGCGTCCGTTCGCGGCGTGGTGATGTGAAGGACGTGCGGAGGCGTCGCGCGACGAGCGATGCCCTCTGAGCAGTGCGGTTCCCCTCGCGCACCTGTCGCGGAAGTGGGACCGTCGCTGTGAGCGCACCGGGTGCGTCGGCACCTCGGGGCGTACGCACGGCGGGCGACGAGAGAGGTTTGACGGATGGCATCCACGAGACTCACCGCGGAGTCGCGCCAGCAGGCGCTGGCCGCGCTCGAGGCGAGCACGACCCCGGACGCCGAGCTCGACGTCCTCGTCATCGGCGGCGGCGTCACGGGCGCCGGCATCGCGCTCGACGCCGTGACGCGCGGGCTGTCGACGGCGATCGTCGAGGCCCAGGACTGGTCGGCCGGCACGTCGAGCCGCTCCAGCAAGCTCGTCCACGGCGGGCTGCGCTACCTCCAGATGCTCGACTTCCACCTCGTCCACGAGGCCCTCACCGAGCGCGACCTGCTGCTCAAGGAGATCGCGCCCCACCTCGTGCGGCCGGTCCCCTTCCTGTACCCGCTCGAGCACCGCGTGTGGGAGCGCGCCTACGTCGGCGCCGGCATCGCGCTCTACGACACCCTCGCGAGCGTCGCCCCCGGCAAGCGCGCCATGCCGATCCACCGGCACCTGAGCCGGCGACGCATGGAGAAGAAGTTCCCCGACCTCGCCCACGACGCCGCCGTCGGCGCGGTCCAGTACTGGGACGCCTCCGTCGACGACGCGCGCCTCGTGAGCACGCTCGTGCGCACCGCGGCGTCCTACGGCGCGCACGCGGCGTCGCGCACGCAGGTCGTCTCGCTGACCAAGGGATCCACCGGCGCGGTGAACGGCGCCGTGCTCGTCGACCTCGAGACCGGCCACGAGCTCACCGTGCGCGCCCGGGCCGTCATCAACGCGACCGGCGTGTGGACCGAGGACACCGAGGCGCTCGCCGGCAGCGACGGCGGGCTGCGCGTGCTCGCGTCGAAGGGCGTCCACGTCGTCGTGCCGCGCGAGCGGATCAAGGGCCAGGTCGGCCTGATCCTGCAGACCGAGAAGTCGGTGCTCTTCGTCATCCCCTGGTCGCGCTACTGGGTCATCGGGACCACGGACACGCCGTGGGAGCACGACCTGCAGCACCCCGTCGCCACGTCCGCCGACATCGACTACGTGCTCGAGCACGCCAACGCCGTGCTCGCCCACCCGCTCACGCGCGACGACATCATCGGCACGTGGGCCGGCCTGCGGCCCCTGCTCCAGCCCGGCACGAAGGAGGGCACGAGCTCGGCGAAGGTGTCGCGCGAGCACACCGTCGCCTCCCCCACCCCGGGGCTCACCGTGATCGCGGGCGGCAAGCTCACCACCTACCGCGTCATGGCCAAGGACGCCGTCGACTTCGCGATCGGCCAGCGCGCGAGCGCCCTGCCGTCGATCACGCACACGATCCCGCTCCTCGGCGCGGTCGGGCTCGAGGCCGTGCGGCGCCAGGCGCGCCCGTGGGCGTCGCGGTACCGCTGGACGCCCGGCATGGTGGACCACCTGCTCCACCGCTACGGCTCGAACCTGCGCGAGATCGTCGAGCTGTGCGAGGCGCAGCCCGACCTCGCACGGCCCCTCGAGCACGCGCCGGCGTACCTGCGCGCCGAGATCGCGTACGGCGTGTCCCACGAGGGCGCGCTGCACGTCGAGGACCTCATGCTGCACCGCACGCGGCTCAACTACGAGGTCGGCGACCGCGGGCTCGCCGCCCTCCCCGAGATCGCCGACATCGCGGCCGGCCTCCTCGGGTGGGACGACGCGACGCGCGACGAGGAGGTGCGGCAGTACACCGAGCGCGCGAAGGCCGAGGCGGCAGCGGAGGAGCAGCCGGACGACGCGAGCGCCGAGCGCACGCGTCTCGAGGCGCCCGACGTCTCGCCGCTCCAGGCGCTGCGGGCCGGCTGAGGCCCTGCGCGCCCGACAACTGCATGACGGGTGCGGCCGGGACGACCCCCTCGGCCGCACCCCGCACCGCCCGGAGGACCCTCGCCCCGGGTGCACGAGGACCGCGACGCACCGAGCGTCGTCGGGGTTGCGACAGCGAAGTCCGATCAAGAAAGCGAGCACACGATGGACGTGTCAACAGGCGAGCTCCTCTTCTCCGAGTTCCTCGGCACCATGTTCCTGCTCCTCCTGGGTGCAGGCGTGGTCGCCAACGTGGTCCTGCCGCGGAGCAAGGGATTCAACGGCGGATGGCTCCTCATCAACTTCGGGTGGGGGCTCGCCGTGTTCGCGGGCGTCTTCGTCGCGTACAAGACCGGTGCCCACATCAACCCGGCGGTGACCTTCGGCATCTGGGCGAGCGGCGCCGAGGAGTTCGCCCCCGGCATCCCCGTCACGGCAGCCAACGGCTTCTTCTACGTCACCGCGCAGATGGCCGGTGCCGCCGTCGGTGCCGCCCTCGCCTTCCTCGCGTACAAGAAGCACTTCGACGAGGAGGCCCCCGGGGCGACCAAGCTCGCGGTCTTCTCCACGGGCCCCGAGATCCGCTCCCACGCGTGGAACCTCATCACCGAGATCATCGGCACGTTCGTGCTCGTGTTCGTCGTCCTCATGTTCGGCAACACGCCGCACGAGCTCGGCCCGCTCGCCGTCGCGCTGCTCGTCGTCGGCATCGGCGCCAGCCTCGGTGGCCCGACCGGGTACGCCATCAACCCGGCCCGTGACCTCGGCCCCCGCATCGCCCACGCGCTCCTCCCGATCAAGGGCAAGGGCAGCGGCGACTGGGGCTACTCCTGGGTCCCCGTGCTCGGCCCGATCATCGGCGGCATCCTCGCCGGCCTCCTCGCGCCCGTCTACTCCTGACCCTTTTCCCCGTCTCACCCTCGTCGTGCGGGCCGTCCGGGCCCGCACGACGCCGGCCCACCACCCCGTACACACCGACGTGAAGGACTGAACCACCATGGCCGACTACGTCCTCGCCATCGACCAGGGCACGACCAGCTCGCGTGCCATCGTCTTCAACCACTCCGGGGAGATCGTCTCCACCGGTCAGCTCGAGCACGACCAGATCTTCCCGCGGGCAGGCTGGGTCGAGCACAACCCCGAGCAGATCTGGAACAACGTGCGCGAGGTCGTCGGGCTGGCCCTGACGCGGGGGAACCTCACCCACGAGGACATCGCCGCCGTCGGCATCACCAACCAGCGCGAGACGGCGGTCGTGTGGGACAGGACCACCGGCAAGCCCGTCTACAACGCGATCGTCTGGCAGGACACCCGCACCCAGAAGATCGTCGAGGAGCTCGGCGGCTCCGAGGGCGCCGAGAAGTACAAGTCGATCGTCGGCCTGCCGCTGGCGACCTACTTCTCCGGCCCGAAGATCAAGTGGATCCTCGACAACGTCGAGGGCGCCCGCGAGAAGGCCGAGAAGGGCGACCTGCTGTTCGGCAACACCGACACGTGGGTCCTGTGGAACATGACCGGCGGCACCGAGGGCGGCGTGCACGTCACCGACGTCACCAACGCGTCGCGCACCATGCTCATGGACCTCGACACCCTCTCCTGGCGCGAGGACATCGCCGCCGACATGGGCATCCCCCTGTCGATGCTCCCCGAGATCCGCTCGTCGTCCGAGGTGTACGGCCACGGGCGCCCGCGCGGCCTCGTCCCCGGCGTGCCCATCGCCGGCATCCTCGGCGACCAGCAGGCCGCCACGTTCGGCCAGGCGTGCTTCGAGGTCGGCCAGGCCAAGAACACCTACGGCACCGGCAACTTCCTCCTGCTCAACACCGGCACCGAGAAGGTCATGAGCAAGAACGGCCTTCTCACCACCGTCTGCTACAAGATCGGCGACGCCGACGCCGTCTACGCGCTCGAAGGTTCCATCGCCGTCACCGGGTCGCTCGTGCAGTGGCTGCGCGACAACCTCGGCATGTTCGAGGACGCCCCCGACGTCGAGTGGCTCGCGCGCAAGGTCGACGACAACGGCGGCGCCTACTTCGTCCCCGCGTTCTCCGGCCTCTTCGCCCCCTACTGGCGCCCCGACGCCCGCGGCGCGCTCGTCGGTCTCACGCGGTACGTCAACCGCAACCACATCGCGCGTGCCGCCCTCGAGGCCACGGCCTACCAGAGCCGCGAGGTCGTCGACGCCATGAACGCCGACTCCGGCGTCGACCTCACCGAGCTGCGCGTCGACGGCGGCATGGTCGCCAACGAGCTGCTCATGCAGTTCCAGGCCGACCAGCTCGGCGTGGACGTCGTACGGCCCAAGGTCGCCGAGACCACCGCGCTCGGCGCCGCGTACGCCGCCGGCATCGCCGTCGGGTTCTGGAAGGGCGAGGAGGACGTCGTCGCGAACTGGGCCGAGGACAAGCGGTGGTCGCCGTCCGTCGAGCCGGGCGAGCGCGACCGCCTCTACCGGAACTGGAAGAAGGCCGTGACGAAGACGATGGACTGGGTGGACGAGGACGTCGAGGTGTAGTCCTCTCGTTCCCGCTCGCTCTCTCGCGGAGGTTCGCGCCTTCGCGTCCGGAGGGGGTGGGGTGGTGTCGCCGGTCTACCATCCGCGCGCTCGTCCCTCGCGCGCTCCCGCCAGACCCGCCACGACCGGCGACACCACCCCACCCCCTCCTTCCCTGTCCCCTTCTCCTGCACGACGACGCCGAGCGGCTCGGGCTTCCACCTCGCCCCGCGTCTTGAGGACGGCGGTTCGGGTTCGGTCCACCGGCGACGGTGGCGGGCGGTGTGCGGTCGGCGGGCGGGGCGGCGCGGACGTGCCTAGCGTCGGGAGTGGTCGCGGAGGGCGGCCACGAGGACGGGAGGCGTCATGACCGACACGCACCACGAGCAGCCGCACGCCGGGTCCGACAAGGTCGCGAAGGTGCGCGAGCTCGTCAAGGACGAGCGGATCGCCATGCTCACGACCGTCGCCGAGGACGGGAGCCTCGTGAGCCGGCCCATGGGCGTCCAGGCCGTCGACTTCGACGGCGACCTGTGGTTCTTCGCCGCCGAGGACTCCCACAAGGTCGCCGAGATCGCGCACGACTCCGCCGCGAACGCCGCGTTTTCGGGCAAGGGCTCGTGGGTGTCGCTCTCCGGCCGGGCGAGCGTCGTGCGCGACCGCGCCAAGATCCGCGAGCTGTGGAACGCCGTCGCCGACGCGTGGTTCCCCGACGGGCCCGACACGCCCGACGTCGTGCTCATCCGGCTTCACGCCGACACCGCGGAGTACTGGGACTCCCCCGGCGGGCGCGTCGCGACCCTGTTCCGGCTCGTCACGACGAAGGTCACGCACAAGCCTTACGAGGGCGGGGAGAACGAGACCGTCCGGCTCTGACCGGTCCCGGGCCTCAGACGACCTGGTCCCGGCGACCGCGCAGGAGCAGCAGCCCGCCCAGGACGAGCCCGCCGACGAGCAGCGTCAGCGGGTCGAGCGCAGCCCGGCCCGGCTCGTCCTGCGGGGCGGCGGCCGCGACCGCCGCGGCGTCGTCGCCGGTGCCGCCGTGC
>NZ_LWGL01000154.1 GCF_001722485.1 Cellulosimicrobium cellulans
CGGGGTGGACGCCCGAGGGGCTGGCGACGGCGATCAGCGCCGTCGCGCAGGCGGACGCCGAGGTCAAGGGCGCCGGCCGCGACCCGGTGTTCGCCGTCGAGCGCGCGGTGCTGACGATCGCGCGGTCGCACGGCCGCTGAGCCGGCGCCCGCCCGGCCGGGTCTCAGCATGGCGCCCGCCGGACGCACGAGGGGCGCCGACCCGACCGGGTCGGCGCCCCTCGTGGAGAGCCGGGGGTCGCCTCAGGGGCGACGCGTCGCTCAGAGCGCGTTGACCGACTTCGCGATGGCCGACTTGCGGTTCGCGGCCTGGTTCGCGTGGATGACGCCCTTCGAGACGGCCTTGTCGAGCTTGCGCGACGCGGCCTGGAGCGCGGTGGTCGCCGCGTCCTTGTCGCCGGCGGCGACGGCCTCGCGCACGCGGCGCACGTACGTCTTGAGCTCGGACTTGACCGCCTTGTTGCGCAGGCGAGCCTTCTCGTTCGTGCGGATGCGCTTGATCTGGGACTTGATGTTGGCCACGTGTGGACTTTCTGGTGTGTTCGCCGAAGCGAGCGGATAGGTCGTAGAGGGCGGCTCCAGCTCCGGGACTGGGGTGGGGAACCCGTGGAGAGGTGCTGGAGCTGTGCCCGCCGACCTGGGCGGACACGCGACCAACGAGACTACCAGCCGGCGGGCCCCTCGATCCAGTCGGCGCCGGTCACCGGTGCGCGGCGATCCCCGCGACGACGCGGTCGAACACCGCACGCCCGACGACCGCGCCCTCGCGGCGCACGCCCCCGCGATCGACGCGGACCACGCGGTCGAGGCGCACCTCGCTGTCGCGGCCCTGCGCGTCCCACGGCCCGGAGCCGATGTCGAGCCAGTACCGGCCCCAGCGGGCCTCGTCGCGCGCGTCGCGCGAGTGGTCCTTGCTCGTGAGCATCACGCCGAGGAGCCACGGCCCGTCCGCACCGACGAGCAGGACCGGACGGTCCTTGCCGCGTCCGTGGTCCTCCTCGTACGGCACCCAGGTCCACACGATCTCGCCCGGGTCGGGGTCGCCGTCGAGCCGCGGCGCGTACCGCGCGCGGACAGGACCGTCGTAGTCGCCCGGGTAGGCGGCAGGAGCGCCGCGCCGGGGCGCGGACGGTGCGCCGGCGCGCGGGGACGCCGCGCGACGCGGCGCGCCGTGCGTGCGCGGCGGGCGTGCCGACTGCCGCACGACCGCGCGTGCTGCGCCGGCGAGGAGTCCGAGCCATCGGTTGCGTGCCACGCGGGCAATCTACCCGCGGTCCCGCCCTCGGCAGCGGCGTCGCCCGCCCGGTCCCTGACGCGGGGTGCCCCGGGCGGTCACGGGGTGATGCGCTCCCTGAGCGCCGCCTCGAGCGCGGACGTGTCGCCGTCGACGGTGAGACCGGGGAGCGCGCCCGCGTCGGGTGCGACCCGACGCCACAGCACGAGCGCGAGCTCGCGTGCCGGGGCGGACACCTGCACGTCCGGCACGACGCCGTCGCGCGCCCCGAGCACCCAGGACGACCCGGCGTCGGTCGCCACGAGCGCGACCGGGGGTTCCAGCGGAAGCATCCGGCCGAGGCGCACCTGCCGGGGCTGCAGGACCGTGACGACCTCGTCGACCGTGTCGGCCCACGCCGCGGGCGCCACGTCGCCGACGCTGCGCCCGGACGCGGCGCGCAGGTCGTGCAGGTGCACGAGCGTCTCGTGGGCCTGGCGCCGGTGCCAGAACCGGACGGTCGACGCCGCGTCGCCCGTCTCGAGAAGCGTCCACGCCCGCGCGTCGGGGTCGAGCTCGTCGAGCGTCGCGCGCAGCTCGGCCGCGTGCTCGGCGTAGAACGGCTCGAGCTCGAACGGTCCGCGCCCGAGCGGCGTCTCCTGCCGGCGTCGCGCCTGGGCGGCGGCCCAGTGGTGAATGCGCCTCAGGTGCTCGACGAGGTTGCGCACCCGCCACCGGCCGCATGCCGGGACCCGCGCCCGCGGGTCGCTGCGCGGCACGTCGGCGAGGAACGCGGACTGGAACCGCCCGAGGAGGGCGCGGTGGTCGAGCGCGTCGTCCATGGACACATCGTCCACCGCGCCTCCCACAGCGGGTCAGGCGGCGGCGAGGACGGCGTCCACCTCGCGCAGGAACGCCTCAAGGTCGTCGGGGTCGCGCGACGTGACGAGCGTGTAGCCCTCGTCGTCGCGCACGACCTCGCGGTCGACCCACGCGCCGCCGGCGTTGAGCACGTCCGTCTCGAGCGACGGGTAGCTCGTGAGGGTCTTGCCCTCGACGGCGGCGGTCTCCACCAGGGCCCACGGACCGTGGCAGATCGCCGCGACGGGCTTGCCCGCGGCGGTGAACGCGCGCACGATCTCCATCGCCTCCTCCTGCAGGCGGAGCGTGTCGGCGTTGATGGTGCCGCCGGGCACGAGCAGCAGGTCGTACGAGGACGCGTCGGTGTCGGCGAAGGTCCGGTCGGGCGTCACCGTGCGGCCCGGGTCCTTGTCGCCGACCAGGGTCTGCACGTCGTCGGTGGACGTCGCGGCGACGTCCACCTGCGCTCCCTGGCCCTGCAGGTGCTCCAGCGGCACCACCAGCTCGTCCTGCTCGACGCCGTAGTTCGTGACGATCGCCAGCACGCGGCGGCCGGTGAGGTCCGTTGCGGGCACGGTGTTCTCCTCTCGTCGGGGCAGCACGCGGACGGTGGTCCGGTGCGGTGCTCCCCACGCTAGGCGGGGCGCCGCCGCCCTGCAGGGCGACGTCGAGTACCGGCCGCCCGGGGCGCACGTGGGAGAATGGCCGGCAGACCCCCGCAGCCCGCCCAGTCACAGGAGCGCACCCGCGTTGTCCCCGATCCCCAGCGCCGACCTGAGCGCCCGCATCCAGCCTGCGGCGACGCCGCCCGAGCTGATCCGGAACTTCTGCATCATCGCGCACATCGACCACGGCAAGTCGACGCTCGCCGACCGCATGCTGCAGCTCACGGGCGTGGTCGAGCCGCGCGCGATGCGCGCGCAGTACCTCGACCGGATGGACATCGAGCGCGAGCGCGGCATCACCATCAAGTCGCAGGCGGTGCGCATGCCGTGGCAGGTGGGAGACACCGCCCACGCCCTCAACATGATCGACACGCCGGGGCACGTCGACTTCACGTACGAGGTCTCGCGCTCGCTCGCGGCGTGCGAGGGCGCGGTCCTCCTCGTGGACGCCGCGCAGGGCATCGAGGCGCAGACCCTCGCGAACCTCTACCTCGCGATGGAGAACGAGCTCGAGATCATCCCCGTGCTCAACAAGATCGACCTGCCCGCCGCGCAGCCCGAGAAGTACGCGGAGGAGATCGCGGGCCTCGTCGGTGGTGACCCGGAGGACGTCCTCAAGGTCTCCGGCAAGACGGGCGAGGGCGTCGAGGCGCTGCTCGACCGCATCGTCGAGCGCGTGCCCGCCCCGGTCGGCGACGCCGGCGCCCCGGCCCGTGCGATGATCTTCGACTCCGTCTACGACACCTACCGCGGCGTCGTGACGTACGTCCGCGTCGTCGACGGCAACCTCAACCCGCGCGAGCGCATCGCCATGATGTCCACGCGCGCGACGCACGAGCTGCTGGAGATCGGCGTCATCTCGCCCGAGCCGATCCCGACGAAGGGCCTCGGCGTCGGCGAGGTGGGCTACCTCATCACCGGCGTGAAGGACGTGCGCCAGTCCAAGGTCGGCGACACCGTGACGAACTCGGCGAAGCCCGCCGAGGAGGCGCTCGGCGGGTACTCCGACCCCAAGCCGATGGTCTTCTCGGGCCTGTACCCGATCGACGGCACCGACTACCCGGTCCTGCGCGACGCGCTCGACAAGCTCAAGCTCAACGACGCCGCGCTCAACTACGAGCCGGAGACGTCGGTCGCGCTCGGCTTCGGGTTCCGCGTCGGCTTCCTCGGCCTGCTGCACCTGGAGATCGTCCGCGAGCGCCTCGAGCGCGAGTTCGACCTCGACCTCATCTCGACCGCCCCGAACGTCGTCTACGACGTCACGCTCGAGGACCGCACGGTCGTCAAGGTGACGAACCCGTCGGAGTTCCCGGGCGGCAAGATCAAGGAGGTGCAGGAGCCGGTCGTGCGCGCGACGATCCTGGCGCCGAGCGAGTTCGTCGGCACGGTCATGGGGCTGTGCAACGACCGGCGCGGGCAGATGCTCGGCATGGACTACCTGTCCGAGGACCGCGTCGAGCTGCGCTTCACGCTCCCGCTCGCCGAGATCGTCTTCGACTTCTTCGACCAGCTGAAGTCGCGCACGCGCGGGTACGCCTCGCTCGACTACGAGCCGTCGGGCGACCAGGTGGCCGACCTCGTCAAGGTGGACATCCTGCTGCAGGGCGAGCAGGTCGACGCGTTCAGCGCGATCGTGCACAAGGACAAGGCGTACGAGTACGGCGTGATGATGACCGCCAAGCTCAAGGAGATCATCCCGCGCCAGCAGTTCGAGGTGCCGATCCAGGCCGCGGTCGGCGCCCGCGTCATCGCGCGCGAGACGGTCCGCGCGATGCGCAAGGACGTGCTCGCCAAGTGCTACGGCGGCGACATCAGCCGCAAGCGCAAGCTGCTCGAGAAGCAGAAGGAGGGCAAGAAGCGCATGAAGAACATCGGTTCCGTCGAGGTCCCGAAGGACGCCTTCATCGCCGCGCTCTCCTCCGACTCGGCGGGCGCCAAGGACGCGAAGGACAAGTCCAAGAAGTGAGCCTCTCGTGAGCCCGGCCCTGCCCGACGGCGAGCCGGTGCCCGCCGACGGCGCCCTGCCCGCGTGGGTGGGGCGGCCGGGCGGTGACGGCGCGGGCGCGACGCCGGAGCGCGGCTTCGGCGTCTACCTGCACGTCCCGTTCTGCTCGGTGCGCTGCGGGTACTGCGACTTCAACACGTACACGGCGTCCGAGCTGGGCGGCGGGGCGGACCAGGCCGCGTACGCGACGACGGCGCTGCGCGAGGTCGACCTCGCGGCGCGCGTCCTGCGCGACGCGCGGGTCCCCGAGCGAGCGGTCTCGACCGTCTTCGTGGGCGGCGGGACACCGACCATGCTCCCGGCGCGCGACCTTGCGCGCCTGCTCGACGGCGTCCGCTCCACCTGGGGCCTCGCGCCCGGCGCGGAGGTGACGACCGAGGCGAACCCCGACTCGGTCACGCCGGAGTCGCTCGCCGAGCTCGCCGCCGCGGGCTTCACGCGCGTGTCGTTCGGCATGCAGTCCGCCGTGCCGCACGTCCTCGCGACGCTCGAGCGCACCCACGACCCGCGCCGCATCCCCGACGTCGTGCGGTGGGCCGCCGACGCCGGGCTCAAGGTCTCGCTCGACCTCATCTACGGCACGCCGGGGGAGAGCCTCGACGACTGGCGCGCGAGCCTCGAGTCCGCGCTCGCGACGGGCGTCGACCACGTCTCGGCGTACGCGCTCGTCGTCGAGCCCGGCACGAAGATGGCCGCCCAGGTGCGCCGCGGCGAGATCGCCCTGCCGAGCGACGACGACCAGGCGACGAAGTACGAGCTCGCGGACGAGCTGCTCACGGCGGCGGGTCTCACCTGGTACGAGGTGAGCAACTGGGCGCGCACCGACGACGACCGCTGCCGGCACAACCTCGCGTACTGGCGCGGCGACGACTGGTGGGGGATCGGCCCGGGCGCGCACTCGTACGTCGCCGCGGCCGGCCCGGACGGCGCACAGGACGACGACGCGGGCCCGGCTGACGGACGCGTCGGGGTGCGCTGGTGGAACGTCAAGCACCCCCGGCGCTACGCCGCCCTGCTCGAGGCGGGCACGAGCCCCGCGGCGGGGCGCGAGCTGCTCACGCGCGACGAGGGCCAGCTGGAACGGGTCATGCTGCAGGTGCGGCTCCGCGAGGGGCTCGACCTGTCGGTCCTGGCGCCCGGCGGACGGCGCGCGGTCGCCGGGCTCGTGGCGCGCGGGCTCCTCGACGGCCGTGCGGCGCTCACGGGCCGCGGGGTGCTGACGCTGCAGGGTCGCCTCCTCGCCGACACGGTGGTCCGGGAGCTCACGGACGACCTGTGACGCGGGTGATGTCGCCGTGCCACAGGGCGGTGCCTCTGGCGTTCGGGCGCGAATCCCGACAGGGTGTACCCGACCGCGCGCCGCGTGCCTGACCTGGGCCGTCGCCTGCCCGTCGCAGCCCGGCGCGGTCACCACCGACCCCGACCAGGAGACACGATGAGCGACACGAGCGCCGGCGGTCCGCCGCACGACGAGAACGACCCGTACCGCGCGCAGCCGGCCCCCGGCCAGCCGTCGTCGGACCAGCCGTACGGGCAGCAGCAGCCGCCGCACGGGCAGCAGCCGCCGTACGGCCGGGCGCCGCAGGGCGGGCAGCCGTACGGTCAGCAGCCCTACGGCCAGGCGCCCCAGGGCGGGCAGCCGCCCTACGGCCAGCCGGGCTACCCGCCGCCCGCGTCGCCGTACGGCCAGGCGGACCAGCCGGTCCAGATCGGCGAGGCGTTCAACTACGGCTGGAACAAGTTCACGCAGAACGTCGGCGCGATCATCGGCGGCGTGCTCGCCTGGGTGGCCGCGCTGCTCGTGCTCAGCCTCGTCTTCTTCTTCGTCCTCATCGGCACGGCGAGCACGAGCATCGACCCGGTGACGGGCGACTTCTCCTCGACCGGCGGGTTCGCGTTCGGGTTCACGACGTTCCTCTACGTCGCGATCGTCGTCGTGCTCGCCCTGTTCGTGCAGGCGGTCGTCGTCAACGTCTCCCTGCTCATCACGCGCGGGAAGCGGATCGAGTTCGCCGACTTCTTCCGCGTGCCGAACCTGCTCAACGTGATCCTCGCCGCGCTCCTCATCGGCGTCGCGGCCGGCATCCTGGCGATCACGTTCGTCGGCCCTCTCGTCCTCGCCTTCTTCGCGCAGTTCACGCTGTTCTACGTCATCGACAAGAACCTCGGCGTCTTCGACGCGATCAAGGCGAGCTTCTCCGTCGTGAGCAAGAACCTCGGCACCGTGGTCCTGCTGTTCCTCGGGGTCTACGTCGCCCAGGCCATCGGCACGCTCCTGTGCTACGTCGGCCTGCTCGTGGCGCTGCCCGTGGCGCAGATCGCCACCGCGTACGTCTACCGCCGGCTCAACCGCGAGCTGCCCGTCTGATACGGCCCCGGTCGCCCTGACGCGAGGGAGGCGCCGACGCCCGCCGCACGGCCGCCGTCGGCGCCTCCCTCTCGCGCACCCGGGTCCGCACGCCGCGGCCGGTCGGCGCGCGCCGGGCGTGCGGACGC
>NZ_LWGL01000155.1 GCF_001722485.1 Cellulosimicrobium cellulans
GCAACGCCAGCCCGGCCGAGCTGCGCCGCGTGCTCGCCGCCGTCCCGGCCTGACCCCGCCCGGACGCCGCCCGACCCGCGGCCGGGCGGCACGACGGCGCCCGTGCACCTAGTCTCGGCCGCATGGCCAGGTACCTCGACGTGCACCCGGACAACCCGCAGCCGCGCGCGATCGCGCAGGTCGTCGCGATGCTCGGCGACGGCGGGCTCGTCGCCTACCCGACCGACTCGGGCTACGCGCTCGGGTGCCGCATGGACGACCGCGACGGCGCCGACCGCATCCGGCGCATCCGCCACCTCGACGACCGCCACCACTTCACGCTCGTGTGCGCCGACTTCGCGCAGCTGGGCCAGTTCGTCATGGTGGACAACGCCGTCTTCCGGGCGATCAAGGCAGCCACACCCGGCCCGTACACGTTCATCCTGCGGGCGACCTCCGAGGTCCCGCGCCGGCTCGCGCACCCGAGGAAGAAGACCGTCGGCGTGCGCATCCCCGACGACACCGTGGCCCAGGCGATCGTCGCCGCCCTCGGCGAGCCCATCCTGTCGAGCTCGCTCATCCTGCCCGGCACGAGTGACGCCATGACCGACGGGTGGCAGATCAAGGAGGAGCTCGACCACGTGATCGACGCCGTCGTCGACGGCGGCGAGCGCGGCAGCGAGCCGACGACCGTGATCGACGCCTCCGACGGCGTGCCCGAGGTCGTGCGCGTCGGCGCGGGCGACCCCTCCCGCTTCGCGTAGCCGGCACCGAGCACCCGACGGCCGCAACCGACGCCCGCGCCGGTGATCAGGCGTCGCGGCCGAGCAGCGCACGCATCCGCGCCAGGTCCACGGGGTCGACCAGCACCGCGAGCTCGTGCCGCACCCACCAGTCACCGGTGCGCCGGCGCTCCTCGCGCGTCGTGAACCGGTACCGGTACAGCCGGGCCCGCACCCACCGCGGCACCGGACCGGCCGGGTCGTCCGCGAACGGGTTCCCCCGCAGCAGCCGCAGCGTCTGCGCGTCGCCCTCGAGCAGGCGCAGCAGGAGCGTCTCGAACCACCCGACACCCGGAGACCCGAGCGCGAGGAACCACATCTGCCAGTCCAGACGCAGGTGGTACGGCGCCACCTGCGGCGGACGCCGCCCCACGTCGCCCGGCTTGCCGCGGAACGCGTACTCGACCCAGTCGTCCGGCCCGGGGGAGCGCGCCGTCGACCCCTCCAGCACCACCTCGTCCCGACGGCGCGAGATCGACCCGAAAGCCCCGTACGCGTTGACGAGCCGGAACGGCTCGAAGCTCGCGTTCATCAGCTGCCGGCGCGCCACGAGGTTGCGCGCCGGCCGCCAGCTCAGCACGAGCAGCAGCACGGTCACCGCCACGACCAACACCACCTGCGCGACGGGCCCGCCGAGCCCGCCCCCGCCGTCGGGCACGGCGCTCGCGGCCGTCCCCGTGCCCGTCGACGCCCCGGGGCCCAGCCCGAACCAGCCGCCGACGACCGCCCACGACCCGTCGCTGACCAGCGACAGCCCGAGCACCACCGTGAGCCAGTTGAGCCACGCGAAGTTGCCCGTCACCACGAGCCACAGCTGCGTGAGCACGACGACGGCCCCCGCCCAGCTCGCGACCGGCTGCGGCGCGAAGAACGCGAACGGCACGACGAGCTGCGTGACGTGGTTGCCCGCGACCTCGACCCGGTGCCACCAGCGGGGCGCCCGGTGCGCGTGCCACGAGAACGGCCCGGGCAGCGGCTGCGTCTCGTGGTGGTAGTCGAGCGCCGACAGGTCCCGCCACACGCGGTCCCCGCGGATCTTGATGAGGCCCGCGCCGAGCTCCACGCGGAACAGGCACCAGCGCGTCAGCAGGAGGACGAGCAGCGGGGGAGCCACGCTCTCCCCGGACGAGCCGAGGAACGCGACGAGGAACGTCACCTCGCACAGCAGCGACTCCCACCCGAACCCGTAGAACCGCCCGCCCGCGTTGACGACCGACAGGTACGCCGCCCACAGCGCCAGGAACGCGAGCATCGGCACCCACCACGGCCCGAGCTGCGGCACCCCCGCCACGAGCAGCACCGCGAGCACCACGCCGCCCCAGCCCAGACCCACCACGAACGCGTCCGAGCACCGCCAGCGCAGCACGCTCGGCCCGTCGCGCCACGACGTGCGCCCGAGCACCCGCACCGCCGGCGTCAGGCCCCGCGCCCCGAGCAGCGGGCGCCACTGCCGCACCACGGCCCAGAACGCCACCGCGAGGATCGCCGCCGTCCCGCGCTGCAGCACCTCGCGCGCGACGTCGTGGTCGCCCGCCCAGAACCACGAGCCGAGCCACGCCGCGAAACCCGAGCCCTCCATCCGCCCACCGTAGGCATGTGACCCGCGTCTCACCCGCCGCCCGGGCCGGCGCCCACGGCCACCCATAGCATCGGCACATGAGCAGCCCGTCGAGCAGCACCGGCCTGACCCAGTCGATCGACCGCATGCGTGACGCCGGCGTCGCCCCCGCGGCGATCGACGTCTTCACGCGCTTCTACCGGCTCCTCGAGTCCGGCGAGACCGGCATGATCCCCGAGTCCGACGTCGAGCCCCTCACCGACGTCGTCCGCCGCGACGACCTCGACGTCAGCCCCGAGGACGCGCGCGCCGCGCTCGAGCGCACCGCCGTCGTCAAGCTCAACGGCGGTCTCGGCACGTCCATGGGCATGGACCGCGCCAAGTCGCTGCTCACCGTGCGCGACGCCGACCCCGACCGCGGCCACGACGCGCCCCTGACGTTCCTCGACGTCATCGTCGCCCAGGTCCGCGCCGCCCGGCGCGCCACCGGCGCGCGCCTGCCGCTGCTGCTCATGAACAGCTTCCGCACGCAGGCCGACACCCTCGCCGCGCTCGCCCCGTACGACGACCTGGCCGTCGACGGCCTGCCCCTCGACTTCCTCCAGAACCGCGAGCCGAAGCTCCTCGCGAGCGACCTCACGCCTGTCGACTGGCCGGCCGACCCCGAGCTCGAGTGGTGCCCGCCCGGCCACGGCGACCTGTACACCGCCCTGTACGCCTCCGGGGCGCTGCGCGCCCTGCTGGACGCGGGCTACCGGTACGCGAGCGTCTCCAACTCCGACAACCTCGGCGCCGCGCCCGACGCCGCGATGGCCGGCTGGTTCGCCGCGAGCGGCGCGCCGTTCGCCGCCGAGGTCGCGCGCCGGACGCCCGCCGACCGCAAGGGGGGCCACCTCGTCGTGCGCCGCTCCGACGGCCGCCTCGTGCTGCGCGAGACGGCGCAGACCCCGAAGGACGACCAGGACGCCGCCGCGGACATCTCGCGCCACCGGTACTTCAACACCAACAACCTCTGGTTCGACCTCGAGGCGCTGGCCGCCGAGCTCGAGCGGACGCAGGGAGTGCTCGAGCTGCCGCTCATCCGCAACACCAAGACGGTCGACCCGACCGACCCGTCGTCGCCCGAGGTCGTGCAGATCGAGTCCGCGATGGGCGCGGGCGTCGAGGTGTTCGACGGCGCGGTCGCGATCGAGGTGGGCCGCGACCGGTTCCTGCCCGTCAAGACGACGAACGACCTGCTCGTGCTGCGCTCGGACGTCTACGACCTCGACGACGACTACCGGTTCGTCGCGCGCGCCGACGCGCCGCTCGTCGACCTCGACACGGCGCACTACAAGACGATCGCCGGGTTCGACGCCCGCTTCGGCGACGGCACGCCGTCGCTGCGGGGCGCGCGCTCCCTCACGGTCCGCGGCGACTGGACCTTCGGGTCCGGCGTCACGGTCGTCGACGACGCGCAGCTGCACGACGCGGGCGACGCGTCGCGCGTGCCCGACGGCGCGGTCGTCGGCCCGGACGGCGTCGGCGCCTGAGAGCCGGCGCCCGAGAGCCGGCGCCTGGGGGTCAGCGGTCCAGGTCGACCACGCGGTCGTCGCCGCGCACCGCGGCGAGCGCGCCCGACGTCGCCGCCGCGAGGTCGGCGTCGAACCGGTCGAGGTCGTCCGGCGCGACGAGGAGCGTGAAGCGCGCCTGCGCCTCGTACGCGACCCCGTCGAGCACGCCGTCGTGGGTCGTGGCCCAGTCCTGCAGGACGCCGTGCAGGCGGCCCGCGTCGGCGTGCGGCACGTCCACCGTCACGCGCGTGCGCACGGCGCGCCGCACCAGCCGGGCGTCGTCGAGGGCCTCGCTCACGGCGGAGGAGTAGGCGCGCACGAGGCCCCCGGCGCCGAGCAGCACGCCGCCGAAGTAGCGCGTCACGACGGCGACGACGTCCGTGACGCCGCGGTGACGCAGAACCTCGAGCATGGGGACGCCCGCGGTGCCGGACGGCTCGCCGTCGTCCGTGGAGCGCTGCTGGTCCGCGTGCGTGCCCACGACGAGCGCCACGCAGTGGTGCCGAGCGTCCCAGTGCTCCTTGCGGATCGCGGCCACGACGGCGTCGGCCTCGGCCACGTCGGCCACGGGGGCGAGGTGCGCCAGGAAGCGTGACCTCTTGACGACGAGCTCGCGGTCCACCGGCGCCGCGATGGTCGAGGGCAGGAGAGGCGCGGTCACGCCCCGAGCCTAGGCGGTGGCGCGGCGAGCCCTGCCGCGCTCTGAACCGGAGAATAGTGTGCCAAGCGTCTACACTCCCTCCATGACAGTCGACGACGTACCGCACCCCGAGGCAGGGAACCGGCCCGCCAAGACGGCCGGCCGGTACCCACGGCCGACGGTGACGCTCGCGGAGGCGGAGTGGGTCTGGCGCACCCTGGCGACGGAGGCGATGACCGAGGCGGCCAAGCCGGAGATCGTGCGCCTCGCCGTCATCGCGGGCCTGACGCGCGCGACCGGCGCGCGCTACTCCGACCTCCTGCGCTGCACAGCGGACGCGATCGACCTCGGCCCCGCGGGCGCCCGCGCGGGGGAGGGGAGGGTCGTCCTCACGCACGGCAAGCACCGCGTGGTGCGCGAGCACGTGCTCAGCGCGAGCGTCGTCGTCGTGCTGCGGCGCTGGATGGCCGTGCGCGACGAGCTCGCGGCCGACCTCGAGGGCTCGGTGCCGCGCGCCCTGCTCCTCACCGTGCACCACACGCACGACAACGGCGTGACGATCTCCAGCGGCCTGCCCATCACGAAGCAGGGCCTCGTGCTGTCGTGGCGGCGCTTCGTGCACCGGACGAACGCGCGCTACGGCGCCGTGCGCGCGCCCCTGCCCACGCGGTTCGAGCAGGTGCGGCGCGCGTGGGTCGAGGCGTCAGGGCCCGACGGGCCCGGCGGCGCCGTCGGGCCCGGGCTCGGCGCGGACGCCGGGCGGGACGCCCTCCTCGCCGCCGAGCTCCTGGAAGAGCGTGACGTGGAGGCCGGCGGGGGCGTCGAGGCGTGAGTTGAGCGAGTTCCACGGCGTGCGCGTCGGGGGAGCGACGAGGTCGGCCCCGGCGTCGACGAGCCGCTCCGTGGTGGCCGCGGCGTCGTCCACCTCGAACGCGACGCGCAGGTGCCCGGCGACCTGCCGGCCGACCTCCACGTCGTCGATGGCCCGCTTGTGCGCGGGGTTCGCGATCTCGAGCGTGGCGTGCCCGACGTCGAGGATCGCCACGCGCTCGTCGTCGCCCTGGGCGTAGGCGACGCGCTGGGGGAGGCCCAGGACGTCGCGGTAGAAGGCGAGCGCGGCGTCGTAGTCCTCGGCCTCGACGACGAGGCGGAGCTGGCGCACGGGCGGACGGGGAGCGGGATCCATGCGGCCGACCCTAGACCGCGGAACGTCGGCGGAACAGGAGAACAAATAGTGTGCCAAGCCTACCCAAATACCAACTCACCACCCATCAGGCGTCACCACGCCCGCCCTGACGGGCGGGCACCGCGTGGGGGGAGGACGGGGCAGTCCGTCCGTCCCGGACAGTCCAACGGGCCGCCCCCGCAGTGCGGTGACGGCCCGTCGGAGGTGGGACGAGGGAGGGCCCGGCCTACGGCTGGCGCTTCGCGGCGTCCTCGGCCTTCGCCGCGGCACCGGTCTCGGTGCTCTCGCCGGCGGTGGAGAGGTCGCCGCCCGACGACTCCAGGTGCGCCCGGACGAACCAGTGGAAGAGCTCGAGGTCGTGGAGGTGGCCGATGAGGAGGTCGTTCGTCACGTCGTCGAGCTCCTCGGTCGCCTGCGCGGCCGCACGGTGGTCGGTGATGACGCCGACGTAGACCTCGTCGAGCGCGCCGAGGTGCGCGATCGTGGAGGCGCGGCCGAGGGAGTAGTCCTCCCAGGTGCGTCCGGCGACGATGGCACCAGGAGTGCCGAGGGGGGAGACGCCGAGCGTCGCGATGCGCTCCGCGATCGCGTCGACCATGGCGCGGACGGCGTCGACCTGCGGGTCGATCATCTCGTGCACGGCGATGAAGTGCGGACCGACCACGTTCCAGTGGATGTGCTTCAGCGTGAGCTGCAGGTCGTTCAGCGCGTGCAGGCGCTCCTGGAGGATCCCGGCGAGCTTCGCCCCCTCCTCGGGCGTGAGCGACGGGACGGTGTACTTCGGCAGGTCGGTGCGAGCAGCCATGTGGTGGCGCCTCCTCGTGTCGGTGCGCACGCCGCGGGTCGCGGCGGACGGGCGGACGGCTCCGTCGTCCCCATCCTGGTGCGGCGCGGGGAGGTTCGCAGGTCGAGGCGTTCAGGCCCGGCGCAGCAGCACGACCGTCAGCGCGAGCAGGGCCGCCCCGCCGACGACGAGCGCGATCGGGGACGTCGCCCTGTCGGCGACGAGGAGCAGCAGGACGCCGGCGACCTGGACCACGACCTGGATCACGACGAACCGCCGGGCGTCGGGCAGCAGCGCGCGGAGCTCCACCCGGGCAGCGGGCGGGACGTGCGCCGACCACCACGCGAGGCGGAGCACCAGGTGCGCGAGCAGCACGAGGGCCAGGGCCAGGGGCGCGAAGCGCGTCGCCTCCCCGGCGAGCGTGAGGCCGCCGAGCACGACGAGGACGTGGGGTGCCGGAGGTGCGCAGAGCCACACGACGAGGGCCCCGGCGGCGACGGCGACCGCGCCCCGGGTCGCGGCGTCGACGCCGTCGACGAGCTGGAGGGCGAGCCACGCGTACGCGGCGGAGACGACGAGCAGGCCGGCGCGCACGACGAGGCCGTTGACGCTCGTGCCGGTGTCGACGTCGACGTGCGGCGGCTGCGCCACGGGCGCGCGGCGCGGGGGCGGGCGCGC
>NZ_LWGL01000156.1 GCF_001722485.1 Cellulosimicrobium cellulans
GTCGACTCGCGCACGGTCGCGATGGGCCTCGGCTTCGCGGCGCGGGCGGCGGCGGACGCCGCTCTCGACGGGGCGGACGTCGACGCCGTCGCGCGCCGCGCGCTCGCCGTCGCCGACTCCGGCCGCGCCGTGTTCCTCGTGGACTCGCTCGACCACCTGCGGCGCGGCGGTCGCCTCAGCGCGGCTTCCGCCGCGCTCGGCACCGTGCTCGGCGTGCGCCCGCTCCTCGCGGTCCGCGACGGGCGGATCCAGGTGGTCCAGAAGGTCCGGACCCGTGCAGCGGCCGTCGACCGCCTGGTGACCGTCGCGGCGGAGTCCGCCGGGCGGCGCCGTGAGCCCGTCCTCGCGGTGCACCACCTCGGCGACGACGACGGCGCGCGCCTGCTCCGGGGCTCGCTCGCCGGGGCGGGCGTCGGCACGGACGCGGTCCGCACGGTCGCGGCGGCGTCCGGGACGGCGCTCATCACCGTCACGCCCGACGGGGAGAACGCGATCGTCGTCGCGCCGGGGGCCAACGGGCACGTCGTCGTGGACGACGCCGCGCGCGACCTCCTGGGGGCCGCGGACGTCGTGCTCGCGCAGCTCGAGATCCCCGTGGAGACCGTGGTCGCGGCGGCCTCCGCGCGTCGAGCAGGCGTGCCGTTCGTGCTCAACGCGGCGCCGTCGCGGGACCTCCCGGACGCGCTGTGGGACGCGGTCGACGTCCTCGTCGTCAACGAGCACGAGGCCGCCGACCTCGCCGGGCGGACCGCAGGATCGGGCGCCGGGCCGGACGAGCTCGCGGGTGCCCTGCTCGCGCGGGTCCCGGCCGTCGTCGTGACGCTCGGGGGAGACGGGTGCCTCGTCGCGCGTCGTGACCAGGAGCCGGTGCGGCTCGCCGGGCGCCGCGTCGACGTCGTCGACACGACCGGCGCGGGCGACGCGTTCTGCGGCGTGCTCGCCGCCGAGCTCGCCCGCGGCACCGACCTCGTCGCGGCCGCCCGGGTGGGGGGCGTCGCGGGGGCGCTCGCCGTCACGCGGCCGGGTGCGCAGGACGCTGTGCCGGAACGCGCCGAGGTGCTCGCGGCGCTCGACGCCGCGGGGTGACGCGCGCTCAGCCGTCCGTGCCGTCGAGGCGGCCGTCGACGCCCCCGTCGACACTCCCGTCGACGTAGAGCCAGCGCCCGCCCTCGCGGACGAACCGGCTCACCTCGTGCAGCCGGCCGCGCGCCGCCCGGTCCGACCGCGAGCGGTGGTGCGCGACGAACTCGACGACGCCCGTCTCGTCGAACGGGCCGCCCGCCTCGGTGCGCAGCACGTCGAGGCGGCGCCACTCGACGTCGTCGTCGAGGCCCAGCTCGTCCGGCCGGGTCGACGGGTGCCACGTCGCGCGCAGGTAGTCGGCGTCGCCGACGGCGAACGCGCTGTAGCGCGAGCGCATGAGCGCCTCCGCGGTCGGGGCGCCCGGCGTTCCCGCGCGCAGCGCGGCGTGGTGCCGCCCGCAGCAGGCCCCGTACGTGTCGCCCGACAGGCAGGGGCAGCGTGCGTCGTCGGGAAGCGGGGAGGACGGGGCGGCCATGGCGACGAGCGTACGGCCGCCCGCCAGGGCCGGTCCCCGCCGACCGCGTGGCCGTGGCCCGCCCGGGAGCTCCGGACGGGCCACGGCGACGTGCTCGGCGGTCAGGGCCGCCGGGCCGGCTCACGACGGGCCGGCTGAGGACGGGCCGGCGTCAGGAGGACGGCTCCCACGGGCCCCAGCGGTCGCCGGGCTCCTGGTTCCGCGTCCACCACTTGGCGGTGTACTCGGTGCCCTCGTGGACGACGACGTCGCCCTCGACGTAGACGCGCGACGGCTTCCACGCGCCGACGCCCTCGGAGTCGACGCCGGCGATCTCCTCCCACGGACCCCACGGGTCGGCGCCGGGCACCTGACCCTTGGTCCACCACTGGGCCCGCCAGACGGCGCCGGCGTACGTGACCGTCGTCCCGCCCTGGTAGGCGGTGCCCTTCGACCACGCGGCCGGCTCGGCGTACGTCGGCTGCGCCTGCGGGTTGAACTCGTCCGTGAGGACCGACGTCGCGGCGTTCGTCGCCGGGTCGTCGAGCAGGAGGACGTCGAGGCCCTTCTGGATGTCGTTCGAGATGATCGCGCCGTTGTACCAGTACGCCGACCACGATCCGCCGAGGATCAGCCGCTCGCTCGACAGCGGCCCGCGGTCGAACCACGCGATCTCGACCGGGTTCGCCGAGTCCGTGAAGTCCCACACCGAGATGCCGCCCTGGTACCAGGCCTGGACCATGATGTCGCGGCCGGGCACGGGGATGAGCGAGCCGTTGTGCGCGACGCAGTTCTCCGTCGGCGCCTGCTCGCGGCCGATCTTGTAGTAGCTCTGGAAGACGAGCTCGCCGTCGACGATGTCGTAGATCGCGTCGGCGCCCTTCTCCGGCCCGACGGTCTCGTTGCACGTGGGCGCGCCGCCGCCGCCGAGCTCGTCGGTGAAGACGACCTTGGTGCCGGCGTTGTTGAACGTCGCCGAGTGCCAGAACGCGAAGTTCTCCGTGTCGCGCACGACCTCGGTCACGACCGGGTGCGCCCGGTCGGTGATGTCCATGAGGATGCCGTCGCCCATGCACGCGCCCGCCGCGAGGTCCTTCGACGGGTAGGTCGTGATGTCGTGGCAGCCGGACGTCGTGCTCGAGCCGTTGCCGCCCGGGTTACCGCCGTCGGGGAAGAGGACGGGCGTCGACACGACGGCCGAGGACGCCGGGTCGTCGAGCGGGACCTGCACCACGCTGATGAGGTCGTGCGGCGGCTGGCAGTCGGGGAACGCACCGTTCGGGCTGTACGACGACACGTAGACGAAGAGGTCCTCGCCGTCCTTGCTCGGCGCGAGCGAGTGCGTGTGGGAGCCGCACTGCGTCTCGACCGAGGCCACGTACTGCGGCGCCGTCGGCTCGGAGATGTCGAAGACCTTGATGCCCTCCCACGACTCCTTCACCGTGGCGCTCTGCGCGACGTTCTCGCAGGAGTCGTTGCTGCGGGAGGAGTCCGTGCTGAGGACGAGGAGGTTCCCGTGCACGGAGATGTCGTTCTGCGAGCCCGGGCAGACCACCTGGGCGACCTGCTCGGGGTTCCTCGGGTCGGCGACGTCGTAGACCGTGAATCCGCCGTAGTTGCCGGCGAACGCGTACCGTCCTTGGAACGCGAGGTCGGAGCTGTACTGCCCTTCCGGCGCGAACGCGCCGTTCTTGGGGATGTTGGCGACGAGCTCGAGGTTGGGGCTGCTCGCGACCTCGCCGACGCCGAGGACGGCGTCGTCGACGGCGAGCGGGGCGAGGCGCTGGGCGGGCAGGTCGACGAGATCCGCGACCGCCTCGGGAGAGCCGTCGGACGGTTCGGCGAGCGCCGGGGCCGCGACGGCCAGGGACGAGACCGCGAGTCCCGCGGCCAGTGCTGAGGCGAGCAGGCCCCGGCTCCGTTGCCTGTGCGTGGATTGATGCACGGGGGAAACACCTCCTTGGTAGGGTTCCCGAATTCTGTCGGGTGAAATCGCTCTCGGCTACCCATATCGGGCACCTTTTGTGACCTTTTAAATGGAGGGAACAGGCGGCGTGGAGAATTTTCCTGGTGGTAATCCGCGGCGAATTCGCCGGGACCGCGCGCTGACCAGCGTCTTCGTCGTCGCCGCCCTCCTGGGGGTCGCCGCGTGCACCGGCGACGACGGGGCGACCCCGACGCCGTCGAGCGTCGTCGTGCAGCCGGGACGGCCGGGGGAGACCGCGAGCACGACGGCGCCCGAGGACTTCGCCGGGCCGGCGGAGCCGGGGGAGTGGAACCAGGCCGACGTCGCGTTCGTGACCGACATGATCGGGCACCACCTGCAGGCGCTCGACATGGCGGCGCTCGCCCCGGACCGCGCGGAGGACGACGACGTCGTCGCGCTCGCCGAGCGCATCGCCGCGGCGCAGGGACCCGAGATCCACGCGCTCGCGGCGTGGCTCCAGGAGCGCGAGCTGCCCGTCCCCGCCGGGGCGGAGAGCCTCGACGGCACCGGGCCGCGCGTGCCCGACGCCGGGCACGACCACGGCGAGGACGGCATGGCGGGCATGCTCAGCGCCGCGCAGATGTCGGCGCTCGAGGCGGCGAGCGGCGCGGAGTTCGACCGGCTGTTCCTCGAGGGCATGATCCAGCACCACCAGGGCGCGCTCGACATGGCCGGCGTCGTGCTCGTCGACGGGCAGGACGCCTACGCGCTCGAGATCGCCGCCGACACCGCGGCGGGTCAGGGTGCGGAGATCGACCGGATGCGAGGCCTGCTCGACGCGCTGTGACCTCCGCGGGCTCGGATCCCCGCGGACCGCGGGGCCGGCTCAGTCGTCGTAGGTGGGCGGGTCGGCGCGCACCTGCGCGGCGAGGTCGTCGAGGATGGCGACGGCGTCGAGCCGTGGCGGCAGGTCCGCCGGACCCGTGACGCCGACCAGGAGGAGAGCGTCGTCGACGCGGGTCATCACGAGGGTCGTGCGGCGACGCACCTCGATCTGCGCGGAGTCGCCGCTGGCGGGGAAGACGCGCACCGTCTCGAACTCCGCGCCGGTGAACCCCGTCATGGTCGCTGGGACGTCGCGTGTCGCGGCCGGGGGGTCGCGGTACGGGTCCTCCGGACACAGCTCACCCACATCCATGTAGTCGCGATCCTCGTTCGGCCAGGCCAGGCCGCGGAACTCGTCGCACGACCACCTGACGGCGCGGTCGACCCGGTCGCCGTGCGGGACGGATTCACCGGCGAACGGGTCCGGCGGGGGGTTTCGTGCGGTGTGCACGACGCTCGTCAGCACGTGCTCCTCCCCGACGCGCAGCCAGGTGTCCGCGACGGCGCCGTCGTCGCTCCCGGCCGCGAACCTGTGCTCCGCCAGGAAGGCGCTGTACGACCTCAGGCCGGCGGCGACCGGCAGCCACAGGATGGCGGAGGTGGGGTCGTCCTTCGGCACCGCCGGACGTTCGGGCTGCCCGACCTCCTGGCCGGGGAAGTCGTCGGGAGCCATGCCCCAGCGCGCCGTCGGCCAGGTCCGCATGTCCTCCTCGGCGCGCAGGCGGGACTCCTCCGCCTGCGCCCGCCCGACGAGGAGCATCGCGACGACCACTCCCGACGCCACGAGGCAGGCGAGGAGGAGGCGCGGAAGGGGAGAGTTCAGGATGGTCGATCGCACGAGGGGCTTCCCGGGTCGGAGGAGTCGGAGGTGGTGGAGGTCGGGGGCGGGGTGGACGGCGTGGACGTGCCTGGCGGGGTGTGCGGCGGCGCCACGGGTGCGGGCGTCGGCGCTGTTGGAGCCGCATCGGGTGCTGCCTCCCCGTCGAGGTCGGGCGTCCCCGTGGGCACCGCGAGCCCCGCGGCCTCCTTGAACGACGACACGAACTCGGCGCGGGACGCGCCGTCGTCGAGCGCGAAGCGGGCTGCGACGAGGCTCTCCGCGTCGGCGGGATCCACGCCGTCCTCGGTGAGCGCCGCGAGAAGCTGGTTCTTCCCGCGGCTCGTGAGGACGACCTGCTCGGCGTGCCCTTCCGCCGCCGCCTCGTCGACAGCCATCTGCACCCGGCCGTCGAGGCTCACCAGGTAGTCACCGGCGACCGTGAGCGCAGGACCTGCGACGGTCCCCTGCCCCTGTGCCGGGAGGAGGAGTCCGAGCGCCGTCATGAGGGTCGAGACCTGCGCCGCGTACCGCGCGTGCCCGTCCTCGGCGTGCTGGAGCGCCGCCCGGTGCATGCTGCCGGCGATGACCCCGGCGTCGGAGACGGCATGGCTGTGCGCGTGCAGGAAGCCGTCCACGACCGAGGCGGCCTCGGCCCGCTCGCGGACGTCCGAGCCGGGCGCGAGGGCGGCGGCGGCGGAGCGCTCGTAGTGCTCGAGCATCTCCCGCTGCCACCGTGCCACCCCGGCCTCGTCGACCATCGTGGCGGACAGCACGTCGCTGAGGCTCTGTGGTTCGAGGGACGGCAGATGCCGACCGGCGACGCCCGGGAACACGGCGTCGTAGGCGTCGGGGGCGGCCTGCCACGTACCCACCGCGCAGAACACGTCCGCGGCATTGACGTTGCGGTCGAAGGCGTCGATGTACGGCGCGTACGCGTCGGCGAGCCGACGGCGCGCCGTCTCCGTCAGCTCGGCGGGGAGCAGCCCTTGAGCAGCGAGCAGGCCGTCGTGGGTCAGCAGGCCGTCGGGCAGGTCGACCGTCGCCCGGGACAGGACGTGGGCGGCGGCCTGCTGGTGGTCGGGGTCGGCCTCACCGAGGAGCACGGCCGAGCGCAGCAGGGCGGTCACGCCGTCGCCGCCGTCGGCCCACCCTCCGGCCGGCTGCGTGCCGAACCACAGCGCCGACCGTGCCGCGGCGAGCTCCTCGTCCCCGTCGCCGACGAGGTACCGCAGAGACTCCTCGGGCGACGCCGACAGCCCGGCGAGCGCGGCCGCGGTGAGGTGGGTCGTGTCGCGCTCGAACGGGATCGGGGCGAGCGGGTCGGGCTGGTCCGCGAGGTCGCGCCGGACGGCCTCGATCCGGCGGACGGCACCGGCGTGCACGCGGGGGTGGACGTGCGGACCGGCGAGAAGCAGCGTGGCCGCCGACGCCCATCCGACCGGGATGGTCTGCGTCCCGAGCTCGTCGACGACCTGCGCGCCCAGCGCCTCCTGCTCCTCGGGCGGCAGCGTCGCGGTCCAGGCGCCGAAGCTCGACCGCACGGCCGCGGCGACCGTCCCGGACGGCGACGTAGCGTCGAGCACCGACCCGTCGACACCGAGCGCGCTGTCGCCCTCGCCGAGCAGGACGTACAGCTCCGCCGGGCTCGTCTCGCGGTAGAACGTCGCCCAGAACACCGGGTCGTCGCCGGCGCGGTCGAGCTGCCGGGCCAGCTCGGCCACGGCGGCGTCGCGCGCCGCCCCGCGCACGCTGCGGGCCGCAACCCCGTCGACGACCCGCCACGTCGCTCCAGTTCGTGACCGGACCTCGACCCGGAACCGGTCGGTCCCGGCGCCTTCCGCCCAAGTGACCCCGGCGACGGTGACGGCACCCGAGGCAGGAGCCGTCGCCGACCACACGTCGCCG
>NZ_LWGL01000157.1 GCF_001722485.1 Cellulosimicrobium cellulans
CGTGACGCGGTCGACCCGCTCGGCACCGATCACCTGCGCCCAGCGCGCCTCGAGCGCCCCGCGCGCGACGTCGCCCCGCAGGACCGCCTCCCGGGCGCGCTCGCGCACCGGCGGCAGCGCACCGGTCACCGCCGCGCGCAGGCGGTCGGCGGCCTCGACCTGCTGCTCGACCGCGTCCGCGACGCCCGTCGCCCAGGCCGGGAGCGCCGCGAGGGCCCCCTTGAGCGTGCGGACGATGACGGCGCGCGAGCGGTCGGGGCCGGCGAGCATCGTGAGCCAGCGCGCCACCGGCGCGACGACCGTGCGGTCCAGGAGGCCCTCGTGCGGGCCGACGTCGGGCACGACGAACAGCGGCACGCTGTCCATGCCGTGGTCGCGCAGGCGCTGCAGCAGGTCGCCGCGGACCGTGGTCAGCGTCTCGCGCGGCACGCGGTTGAGGACCATGGCGACGCTCGCACCGCGCTCCATCGCGCGCCCGAGCGCCTTCCACGGCAGCGCGTCGCCGTAACGGGACGCGGTCGTGACGAACAACCACAGGTCGGCCGCCTCGAGCAGGAGCCCGGCGGTCTCGCGGTTCTCCGACAGGAGCGAGTCGAGGTCGGGCGCGTCGAGCAGGGCGGTGCCCCGCGGCACGCCGTCGTGCTGGAGCACGCGCGACATGCGTGTCGCGGGGCCCTCGACGACGACGTCCGCGTCGAGCGGGTTGAACGCGAGGACGGGCTCGCGCGTCGTCGGGCGCAGCACGCCGGCCTGCGAGACCTCCTCGCCGAGCAGCGAGTTGTACAGCGTCGACTTGCCGGCGCCCGTCGAGCCGGCGACCACGACGACCGCGGGCGAGGACAGCTCCTTCAGGCGCGGCAGGAGGTGCTCGTCGAGCTGGGTGAGCAGGCGGTCGCGCGACGCGGCGGCCTCGTCGCGGCCCTCCACGGCGAGGGGCAGCTCGACCCGGGCGACGTCGCGGCGCAGGTCGCGTGCGACGTCGAAGACGGTGACGCCCAGCTCGTCCCCCTGGCCGGCCGGGCGGACGCCCGGCACGGCGTCAGGACCGGTGGCGCGCGGGCCCGTGGCGACGTCTGGGGTTCTCACGGGTTCATAGTGACGGCTCGGACCGACGCGGCAAAACGTACGCGCCGACCACGGCCGCCCGGATCGCCGCGACGGCCGGTGACGGGCGTCGTCGCTGGTGGTCGGGCGGACGGCGCCGGCCGCGGACCTCCCCAGCCGGGCCGCCGCCCACTACGATGGCTGCGCGCCTCGATAGCTCAATGGATAGAGCAACGGCCTTCTAATCCGTAGGTTGCAGGTTCGAGTCCTGCTCGGGGCACCACGCATGAACGCTGCAATCTCGGGCTTTTCGCTGCTCGCACGTCCGTTCGAGTTCGGTCCGCAGTGGCCGTTTGCTAACAATCCGCTACTCCGGAGCTTGGGGCGTCGTTCCGCGTCGTCCTCGAGTGTGGGTGGCGCCCTGTTCCATGGCGCGCAAGCGCGGGCCCGACGGGTCCCGATGACGTGAGGAGAGCAAGGGTGTCCATCGACCATCTGAAGGATCAGCTCCAAGCGATTGCAGACCTGATTGAGCAAGCCTCCGGCGCTTCCTTCCGACCCACCGGTCATCTCGCCTCGGCATTGAGGCACGCGACGAACGCGGATACCCCCGCGTTCGCTTCCATGTCGCTCGAGACTGGGGAGGGCAGCGCCGGCCGCGACGGAACGGTGGTGCTGTTCACAGAGCAGTTCGTAGCAGTCGCGGACGTTACCAACGCCCCCGACGCCCGCGGGTGGAGTTCTGAGCAAGGACCGGTGACCATCTCCGTGACGCGCCGAAGCGAACTTCGGTCACTCGCACTGGAAGTGGAAGCCCCTGGGGACATGCGTCAGGCCAGCCTGGCGTTCTACGAAGAGTTCCCGTGGCGGTCGACGATCGTCGCTACGTACGAGGGCCTCCCGACCCCAGTACGCATCCTCAACGGACAGACGCGCCTTGACGTCGGCGCGTTCTACAGCGAACTTGTCCAGGACCTTGCGTCCAAGTAGTCACGCTCCGTGGACGACGCGGGCGAAGACGTCGACCGCCTGCCCGTCGTCGTCGGGTATCGCGTCCGCGTAGACGTTGAGCGTGATGGAGGGGTCCTTGTGACCCAGGCGCTTCGCCACTACGTGCACCGGCACGCGCTCGCGCAGCAGGATCGTCGCGTGCGTGTGCCGGAGCTCGTGCAGCTTGATGCGCTGCAGCCCAAGGCCTGCCTGCGCGCGGAAGAACTCCTTTGAGACGTAGTCGGGCGCGACGGGCGTCCCGTCCTCCCACGTGAAGAGCAGCCCCTCTTCGTCGGCCCAGCCACCGGCGGCGAGCCGGTGCCCGGTCTGCTGCCGGCGGTGCGCCTTGAGTGCGGCGATGGTGCGCTTGTCGATCGTGACCTGGCGACGCTCGTGGTTCTTCGGCGTCCCGTAGGTGCGGGCCTGGCCGACCTGGGTGACGGACCGCTCGACCCGGACGAGTCCCGTGTCGAGGTCGACGTCCTCCCACCGGAGGGCGCAGATCTCGCCGCGTCGCATGCCTGTGGCCGCGGCGAGCGCGTAGAGCGGCGCGAGCCAGTTCGTCGAACCCCCGAGGAACGTGTGGAGCTGCGCGGCCGTCCACGTGGTGTGCTTCGGCTTCACGACCCGCGGCCGCTTTGTCCCCGTCACGGGGTTGACGTTCACGACGCGGCCGAGGACGGCGTCGTTCATCGCGCGTCGCAGCACGGACCGCGCGAACTCGACGGTGCGCGGCGACAGCGGCTTCCCGCCCTTCCCGCCGTGCTCGTACAGGTCGCGGAACATGACCAACAGCCGCACCGGTGAGAGGTTCTGCACCCGCTCGTGACCGATCGCAGGCTTGAGGTAACGCTCAATGTTCGCCCGGTAGGACGCCGCCGTCGACGGCTTGAGCTCGAGCTCGTGGCCGGCGATCCACTGGTCGAGCCACTCCCCCACAGTGAGGTTCTGCGGCGCCACGTAGGTGCCCTTGCCCATCGCCGAGAGGGCGTCCGCACGAGCCTCCTTCGCGTCCTTCTGAGTGCGGAAGCCAGAGACTTACCGGGGCTTCGTCTTGCCCGTCTCCGGATCGCGCTCGCGCACGACGTAGGACCACGTCGACCCGCGCTTGATGCTGCAGCGCATCTACACCGCGGCCCAGGAGGGCGGGGAGGCACTCGACGGGTTCGCTCGGGTCGCGAACATGTCCGCGACGGACTTCGCGAAGGCGTTCCGTGAGGACCCGATCCGGGCGCTCGACGCGTTCTCCCAGGGCCTCAACACCGTCGAGGCGTCCGGCGGCAACGTCGTGTCCACCCTGTCCGACCTGGGCATCAAGTCCCAGGAGGAGCAGCGTGTCCTCTGCAGCTCAAGGCGTCCGGCGACCTGCTCTCCGACTCGCTCGACCGGCAGGCCGTGGCGTGGGCGGACAACTCTGCACTCAACACGGCGCTACGCGCAGCAGCTGCACTCCTGCGCGCGCTGCACGCGATGAGGCCGCACGCGCTGTCGGCGCCGCTCGATTCTGCGCGTCCTGCGCGCGACGCTCGTACTGGATCGGCCGTGTTCCGACTTCTAATCCGTAGGTTGCAGGTTCGAGTCCTGCTCGGGGCACCGGAGTCGTGGTCGGCGCCCTCGCCGCGGGGGCAGGGGCGAGGGCGCCCGACGGCGAGGGCAGGGCGCGAGGCTCCTCGGTCGCCGTCGTGGCGACCGTACGCGGCGAGCTGGACGCCCGTCCAGTACGCGCCAGGGTGAAAGTCGGCCCTGTCGTGGTGTCGTGCGCGGGGAGCCGTGGAGCGCCCGTGCACAATCCGCGCATGCACTTGCAGTGGAGCGCCGGCGGGGACGGCTACGAGGCGAGCGCCACCGAGGGGACGTACCGGGTGGTGCCGCGCGGCGACGAGTGGTGCCTGGAGCGCCCGGGCCCGCGGACCACGCGGATCGGCGGGTTCACCACGCCCGCCGAGGCGATGGCGTGGGGCGCGGACCTGCACGCGGCGCGCCAGGGCGCGCTCCTGCAGACCGTCCAGCCGGGGTGGCCCACGGTCACCGAGTTCGCCCGGGAGATCGGTGTCCCCGCGTCCGTGCTGCGGTCGTGGCTCGCCGTGCACGAGCCGGGCACCTCCGGCGGCCCGCGCCGCCGGCTCGACCCGACGACGCGCGAGCGCGTGCGCGCCTACTACTCGACGGTCCCCGTCGCGTCCTGACCGGCGCCCTCGCGCGCACCGTCCGCGCAGCACGCCGCACGTCAGCTGACGATCGCGCCGCAGGACAGGTCGAGCACGGTCCCCGTCGACGCCCCAGCCGCGTCGGAAGCGAGGAAGACGGCGGCACCGGCGACCTCCGCGAGCCGGGGCAGCCGGCCGAGGAGCGTGTCGTCGACGAGCTCGGGGAGGTCCTCCTCACGCGCTCCCGCGGTCTCGGGCGTGAAGTTCGGCCGCAGCCCGACGACGCGCACGCCTTGGCGCCCGACCTCCCCCGCGAGCCCGCGGACGAGCGCCTCGACCGACGCGCACGCGAGGTTGAAGCCGCCCATCCGGTGCCGTGACTCCCGCGCCGCGGTCGACGACAGCAGCACGACGACGCCGGACCTCTGACGCACCATGTGCCGGGCGGCGGTCGTCGCGGTGAGGAAAGTGGGTCGTCGCCGCAGCGGTGACCGGCGCGAGGAAGTCGTCGAGGTCCATGTCGACGAGTGGCACGTCCTGCACGGCGTCGAAGGAGACGGCGTTGAACGACACGTCCAGGCTGCCGGCGCGCGCGACGACGTCGTCCGCGTGCGAGGCGACCGACCGTGCGTCCATGGCCGAGCCCATCGCCCCTGCCGCCCCGTAGACCACCGCGTTCTTCCCGGCGAGCTGCACGTCGCGCCTCCCTCCTTCGGCCGTGACGACCGCGCCGGCCGTCTCGCGTTCCGACGGCGCAGGGGGCGCGGACTCATCGGCCTGCGGGCGCGCGGCGGCGTGCATCGGCATGGGGACCTCTCACCCGCCCCGAGCAGGGAAAGGGTAAAGATCCGGCCAGCCGCCGTAGATATACTCGCCGGACCGGCCTCGGCCGGTTCAGCCCGGTTCGCCCGGGCCGGGGTCGCCGCCACGCGCTCCCGCCCCCGTCACCGACGGCGACCCGACGGACGCACGAGCGAAGGATCGAGATGACCGAGGCAGCACCGCTCCAGCCCCCCGAGACGCTCACGCTCACGGCCCCCGAGCCCGTGAAGCCGGTCGCCGCCACGCAGGCCCCCGCGATGGCGCCGCGCGTCGACGAGGCCGCGATCCCCGGTCTCGAGGCCAAGGTCGGCTCGTACCTCGACCAGCTGCTCGCGACGGACACCCGCAGCCCCGAGTTCGCCGCGAAGGCGGACGACGTGCGCAAGATGGGCGACGCCGACATCCGCGCCGCCGCCGACGTGTCCAACCGCATGCTGGAGATGCCGGTCAAGGAGCTGCGCGAGGGCGGCGTCTCCGACGGCTCGAAGGTCAGCAAGTCCCTGCTCGAGCTGCGCCGCACGGTCGAGGAGCTCGACCCGAGCGAGGCGTCGTTCGGCAAGAAGCTGCTCGGGATCATCCCGTTCGGCGGCAAGGTGCAGGACTACTTCCGCCGCTACGAGAGCTCGCAGTCCCAGCTCAACGCGATCGTCCAGTCGCTGTACAACGGCCAGGACGAGCTCCGCAAGGACAACGCCGCCCTCAACCTGGAGAAGCAGAACCTCTGGGACACGATGGCGCGGCTCAACCAGTACATCTTCATCGCCGAGCGCCTCGACACCGAGCTGTCGACGAAGATCGCCGAGCTCGAGACGACCGACCCCGAGCGCGCGCAGGCGCTGCGCGAGGACGTGCTGTTCTACGTGCGCCAGAAGCACCAGGACCTGCTCACGCAGCTCGCGGTGTCCATCCAGGGCTACCTCGCGATGGACATCATCATGAAGAACAACCTCGAGCTCATCAAGGGCGTCGACCGTGCCACCACGACGACGGTCTCCGCGCTGCGCACCGCCGTGATCGTCGCGCAGGCGCTCGCCAACCAGAAGCTCGTGCTGGACCAGATCACGGCGCTCAACACGACGACGTCGAACATGATCGCCTCGACGTCGAAGATGCTCGCCGACCAGTCGGCGACCATCCAGTCCCAGGCCGCGAGCGCGAGCGTGGGCCTGCCCCAGCTCCAGCAGGCGTTCGCGAACATCTACGCGACGCTCGACTCGATCTCGACGTTCAAGACGCAGGCGCTCGACTCGATGGCGCAGACCATCGGCGTGCTCGAGACCGGGACGACCAAGGCCAACGAGTACCTGGACCGCGCGCGCCGGTCCGACGTGTCCCTCGCCGCGGGCGACGGGTCGCTCGACCTCGGCCGGCTCTGAGCCGGGACGGACCTGGGCATGGGCTGGTTCTCCGACGTCGTCGCCCGTCTCGGCGGGCGCTCGCGCCCGTCCGAGCCCGGCGTCGCGCTGCCGCCGCCGCCGACGAGCGCGGACATCCTCGCGTCCGTGGAGCGCGTCGAGCGGCAGATCGAGGGCCGGGTGCCGCCGGCCGTCACGGCGCGCGTGCACCGCATCACCGGCACGGTCGAGGAGATGGTGCCGCGTCTCGACCGGCTCGGCGGCGGCTCGCAGCAGGCGCACACGGTCGTGGCGACGGCGACGAGCTACCTGCCCGAGGCGGTCGGCGCGTACCTGCGCCTCCCCCGGGACTTCGCCGACCGGCGCGTCGTCGCGCACGGCAAGACGTCGCTCATGCTCCTGTGCGACCAGCTCGACCTGCTCGGCGTGACCCTCGACAAGATCTCCGACGCCGTCTCGCGCGCGGACGCGGCGGCCCTCGTCGCGCACGGGCAGTTCCTCGCGGACAAGTTCCGCGACTCCTCGATCTCGCTGTCCCCCGACGCGGGCGCGGGCACGCCGCAGCCGCCCGGCGCGGCAGGACGCCTGGAGGCACCGTGACCGCCCGTCCTGATCTCGCCGGCGCGCTCGACACGCTCACCGACGTCGCGCGCACCGCCGGCGTCGACGCGGACGCCGCGCGCGACGAGGGCGCGCTCCTCGCGGC
>NZ_LWGL01000158.1 GCF_001722485.1 Cellulosimicrobium cellulans
CCGGGTCGTCGCCGCCGTCAGCGGGGACCGTGCCGCGGTCGCGGCCGTGCTCGACCGGGTGGAGCTCGCGGGCCCGGACACCGTCCTCGGCCCCGTGGAGGTCGCCCCGACGCGCCCGGAGGAGACGCCGGACCTCGCGGCGGGCGTCGCGCGGCCCGTGCGGGCGGTCGTGCGCGTCCCGTACCGTGACGGGCGCACCCTGGCGCGCCAGCTCGCCGCCTCGCTCGCGGTGCGGTCCGCGCGCCGCGAGCCAGGCAGCGTGCGCGTCCAGCTCGACCCCAAGGAGATCCTGTGACCGGAACCTCGACCGACGCCGCGCCCGAGCAGGCCGGCACCGTGTCGATCGACGCGGTGCTGTACGACTTCGGCAACGTCCTGGTGGGGTGGGACCCGTACCGCGCCTACGACGGGCACACCTCGCGCGAGGACGTGGACGCGTTCTTCGCCGACGTGGACTTCACCGCGCTCAACCACGCGCGCGACGCCGGCGAGACGTGGGCGGCGGCGCGCACGCACGTCGGCGCCACGCACCCGCACCACGTCGCGCTCCTCGACCGCTACGTCGAGCACTTCCCGGCGACGCTCACGGGGCCCGTGGACGGCTCCGAGGAGCTCGTGCGCGAGCTGCGCGGCCTGGGCCTGCGCCTGTACGGGCTCACGAACTGGTCGGCGGAGCTGTTCCACCACGCCGCCACGGCCGCGCCCGCGACGGCGCTCATGGACGACGTGCTGGTCTCCGGCCGCGAGGGCCTCGCGAAGCCGGACCCGCGCATCTTCGCCCTGACGATCGAGCGGTTCGGCCTCGACCCCGAGCGCACCCTGTTCACCGACGACAGCCCCGCGAACGTGGACGCCGCCGCGCGCCTGGGCCTGCGGACCCACCTCTTCCGGGGCACCGCGGGCCTGCGCGCCGCACTGCGCGAGCTCGGCGTCGACGTCGCACCGCCCGCCTGAGCCACCTCGCCCGACACCTAGACTCGGGCCCATGCGCCTGCTGTTCGCCGGGACCCCGGATACCGCGGTCCCCTCCCTCGACGCCCTCCTCGCCTCCCGCCACGAGGTCGTCGCCGTCCTCACGCGCGCCGACGCCCCCGCGGGGCGCGGGCGCCGTCTCGTGCCCAGCCCGGTACGGGTGCGTGCGGAGGAGGCAGGCGTGCCGGTCCTCACGGACCGTCCGCGCGGCGAGGAGTTCCTCGCGACGCTGCGCGACCTGGACGTCGACGCGGCGCCCGTCGTCGCGTACGGGGAGATCCTGCGCCCGGACGTGCTCGCCGTCCCGCACCACGGCTGGGTGAACCTGCACTTCTCCGTCCTGCCCGCGTGGCGCGGCGCCGCCCCGGTGCAGCGCGCGATCATCTCCGGCGACGAGGTCACGGGCGCCACGACGTTCCTCATCGAGGAGGGCCTGGACTCCGGGCCCGTGCTCGGCACGACGACCGAGACGATCCGGCCCCGCGACACCGCCGGCGACCTCCTCGGCCGCCTCGCCGTCTCGGGCGCCGGGCTGCTCGTCGCGACCCTCGACGCCCTCGAGGACGGCACGCTGCGCCCCCAGCCGCAGCCCGCGGACGGCGTCACGCACGCCGCGAAGCTCACGCCCGCCGACGCGCGCGTGCGCTGGGACGTCCCGGCGCTCGCGGTCGACCGGCTCGTGCGCGGCTGCACGCCCGCCCCGGGGGCCTGGACGACCCTGCCCGGACCCGACGGCGCCCCGGTACGCCTCGGGCTCGGCCCCGTGACGCCGCTGACCGACGTGACGGACCTGCGCCCGGGCCAGGTGCGCGCCGGGAAGAAGGACGTGCTCGTCGGCACGGCCACGCACGCCGTCCGCCTCGGCGACGTCGCGCCCGTGGGGCGCAAGCACATGCCCGCCGCCGACTGGGCCCGCGGGGCGCGCCTGCCGGAGGATCTCGTCCTCGGCGCGGAGGTCGCCGCGTGAGCGCGCAGGGCCCCCGCCGGGGCGACCAGGACGACCACCGCCGGGACGGGTCGAACGCCCGTTCGAACGACCCGAGGCGATCCGACGGCGCGACCGGAGGAGCTTCGAACGCGCGTTCGAGCGGACGGCCACCGCGGGCCGGCCACGCGTCGAACGCGCGTTCGAGCGCGGCCGGCGCGGGCGGCGACGACGCCCGACGCGACGCACGCGGCCGCCAGCGCGGCGCCGCGCGCAGCCGCGGGGACGTGCACCGCAGCTCCACCGCGCCCTCCGAGCGGCGCAAGGGCACCGACCCCGCCCGCACCGCCGCGTTCGACGTCCTGCGCGAGGTCGACGGCTCCGACGCCTACGCCAACCTCGTCCTGCCCCCGCTCCTGCGCGAGCGCGGCATCCGCGGCCGCGACGCTGGCTTCGCCACCGAGCTCGCGTACGGCACCCTGCGCCTGCGCGGCCGCTACGACGCCGTCCTCGCGCGCTGCCTCGACCGCCCCCTGGACCGCCTCGACCCGCCCGTCCTCGACATCCTGCGCCTCGGCACCCACCAGCTCCTCGCCATGCGCGTGCCCCAGCACGCCGCCGTCTCCGAGACCGTCGGCCTCGCCCGCGCCCGCACCGGCGCCGGCAGCGCCCAGCTCGTCAACGCCGTCCTGCGCCGCGTCGCCCGCACCCCGCTGGCGGACTGGCTCGCCACCATCGCCGACGACGCCCCCGACGAGCTCACGGCGCTCGCGGACACCGGCTCCCACCCCGTGTGGGTCGCCCGCGCCCTGCGCGACGCCCTCGCCGGCACCGGCCGCGACCCCGCCGAGCTCGCCCGCCTCCTCGACGCCGACAACGACGCCCCCCGCGTCACCCTCGTCGCCCGCCCCGGCCTCGCCGACACCGACGAGCTCGCCGACCAGCGCACCACCCCCGGCCGCTGGGCCCCCACCGCCCTCGTCCTCGACGGCGGCGACCCCGCCGCCTACGGGGCCGTGCGCGACGGACGCGCCGGCGTCCAGGACGAGGGCAGCCAGCTCGTCGCCCTCGCCCTCGCCGCCGCCCCCCTCGACGGCCCCGACACCCGCTGGCTCGACCTGTGCGCCGGCCCCGGCGGCAAGGCCGCCCTCCTCGGCGCCCTCGCCGCCCAGCGCGACGCCCGCCTCGTCGCCAACGAGGTCCAGCCCCACCGCGCCCGCCTCGTCACCCAGGCGCTCGCGGCCGTGCCCGCCTCCGCCGTCGAAGCCGTGCGCACCGGGGACGGGCGCGACGTCGGGCAGGACGAGCCCGGCGCCTACGACCGCGTCCTCCTCGACGCCCCCTGCACCGGGCTCGGCGCCCTGCGCCGCCGCCCCGAGTCCCGCTGGCGCCGCACCCCCGGCGACCTCGCCACCCTCACCGGCCTCCAGCGCGAGCTCCTCGCGTCCGCGATCGACGCCGTGCGACCCGGGGGAGTGGTCGCCTACGTGACGTGCTCCCCGCACCTCGCCGAGACCCAGGTCGTCGTCGCCGACGTGCTGCGCCGCCGCGACGACGTCGAGATCCTCGACGCCCCCGCCGTCGTGCGCGACGTCGTGCGCCCCGACGCCCGCGACACCATCGACCTCGGCGACCGCCCCGACGTCCAGCTGTGGCCCCACGTCCACGGCACCGACGCCATGCACCTCACGCTCCTGCGCCGCACCATGTCGTGATATCTCGACACTCCTCCGACGTCGCGATAACCTGACACCCGAGCGGCGCCAGAACATCCCGACACCGGAGGACCGCATGGACACCCCCGACCCACCCCGCTGGACCCGCCCCCGCAGCGCCACCGACCTCGGCCGCTTCGTCCGCCGCGTCCGCCGCCACCGCGGCATCACCCAGGAGGCGCTCGCGGCCGACCTCGGCATCACGCGCCAGTACGTCTCCGAGCTCGAGAACGGCGCCGAGAACCTCTACGTCCGGCGCCTCTTCGAGATCTTCGACGAGCTCGGCATCGACGTCCGCCTCGAGGAACGCCCGTGACCGACGCACTCGACGCCTGGCTCTACGGCACCCACGTCGCCCGCCTCCACCGCGCCGGCGACCGCACCGCACCCGGCGTCCACCTCCGCTGGACCCCCGACGCCATCGACCGCTGGGGTGTCGGCGCCCGCGTCCTGTCCCACCTGCTCCCTACCACCGACACCACCGAGCCGCCGCCCCACCCCGCCAAGGTCGCCGCCTGGCTCGACGGACTGATGCCCGAGGGCCGCACGCGCGAGCAGATGGCCCTCGATGCCGGCGTCGACCCCGACGACGCCGTCGCGTTCCTCGCGCACTACGGCGCCGACACCGCCGGCGCGCTCGTCCTCCTCCCGCACGGGACCGCCCCCGCGCCCCGCCGGAGCGCACCCGAGCGCCTCGACGACGCCGGCGTCGCCCGCCTCCTGCGCGCCGCGATCGCCCGCGCCGGCGGCGCCGGTCGCACCGAGCACCTCACCAGCTCCCTGCCCGGCATGGAGCCCAAGATCACCCTGCTCCACGACGGCCACGGCTGGGCCCGCGCCCACGGCACGACCCCCACCACCCACATCCTCAAGGCCGCCCGCCCCTCCGACTCACCCACCGCCGACCTCGTCAACACCGAGGCCGCCAGCCTCGACCTCGCCCGCCGCATCGGGCTCACCACCGTCCACGCCCACGTCACCGAGCTCGACGGCGAACGCTGCCTCGTCGTCACCCGCTACGACCGCGTCCCCGGCCCCGACGGCGTCCAGCGCCTCCACCAGGAGGACACCGCCCAGGCCCTCGGCCTCAACACCCGCGACCCCGAGCGCAAGTTCCAGCACGGCCGCGCCCTGCCGTCCCTCGCCCGCATCGCCCGCGTCCTGCGCGACGACGGCACCCGCCCCGACCCGCTCCTCGCCCTCACCACCTTCAACCTCGCCGTCGGCAACACCGATGCGCACGCCAAGAACATCTCCCTGCTGCGCCACGCCGACGGCACCGTCCGCCTCGCCCCCGCCTACGACGTGTCCATGCACCTGCACCACGCCCACGCGTCGCGCGTCTTCGCCATGGACGTCGCGGGCGAGCGCGACATGGACGCCCTCACCGCCGAAGACCTCGTCGCCGAGGGCGCCTCCTGGGGCCTGCCCCCACGCCGCGCCCACCGCGTCGTGAGCCAGACGCTCGAGGCGCTCACGGACGCGCTCGGCGCCGTCGACCGCACCGCGCACCCCGGCGTCGACCGGCACGCGTGGCGCACCGTGGAGCAGCGCACGGGCGCCCTGCGGCGGAGCCTTCCCGCCGCGTGAGCGTCTCGGCGGCAGCGCTCAGGCCGGGGCGTCCAGCGCGCGCTGCAGGAGGACGGTGTCGACCCAGCGGCCGTGCTTGAACCCGACGGCGGTGAGACGGCCGGCCTCGACGAACCCGAGCCGGCGGTGCAGCGGCAGCGACGCCGCCGCCTCGGGCACGTCGGCGACGACCGAGACGACCTGGCGGGCGCCCGCTTGGGCCGCGGCGTCGAGCAGGGCCGTGAGCAGCGCCGTGCCGAGGCCCTGCCCGGCGTACGCAGGGTCGAGGTAGATGGTGTCCTCGACCGTGTGCCGGTAGGCCGCCTTGGGCCGCCACGGGCCCGCGTACGCGAACCCCGCCACCGCGCCGTCGACGTCCGCGACGAGGAACGGCAGGCCGCGCCGCGCGAGGTCGTCGTGCTTGTCGGCCCATCGCGCGACGTCCCACGGCTCGGCCTCGAACGTCACGGCGGTGTCGCGCGCGAACGGGGCGAAGATCGCCGCGACCCGAGGCAGGTCGGCCGCGACGGCGGGGCGGACGGTCGCCCGCGGCGCGCGGGGCGGGGGAGGGGAGTGGTCCACGGGACGAGGGTACGGCCGTGCGCCCTACGCTGGCCCCTATGTCTGCCCTCATCGCCCCGAGCATCCTGTCCGCCGACTTCGCGAACCTCGAGCGGGACCTCCAGGCCATCTCGACGGCCGACTACGCGCACGTCGACGTCATGGACAACCACTTCGTGCCGAACCTCACGCTGGGGCTGCCCGTCTTCGAGCGGCTGGTGGAGGTGTCGCCGGTGCCGGTCGACGCGCACCTCATGATCGAGGACCCGGACCGCTGGGCACCGGCGTACGCGGAGGCGGGCGCGGGGTCGGTGACGTTCCACGCGGAGGCCGCGACGGCGCCCGTGCGGCTCGCGCGCGAGCTGCGCCGCCTCGGGGCGCGGGCGGGCGTGGCACTGCGGCCGGCGACCCCCGTGGAGCCGTTCCTCGATCTCCTGGGCGAGATCGACATGCTCCTCGTCATGACGGTCGAGCCGGGCTTCGGCGGGCAGTCGTTCATCGACGGGACGCTCCCGAAGATCCGGCGGGCGCGCGAGGCCGTGAGCGAGTCCGGCCTCGACGTGTGGATCCAGGTCGACGGGGGAGTGTCCCGGTCCACCATCGAGCGCGCCGCGGACGCCGGCGCCAACGTGTTCGTCGCCGGCTCGGCGGTGTACGGGGCGGAGAGCATCCCGGGGGAGATCCAGGCGCTGCGTGACCTGGCGGACGGCGCGCACGCCCACTGAGGCGTCCGGGGGAGGGGCGAGCAGCGCCCTGTGTGCCGTCCCTCCCCGCCACCGGGGCGTCGACGGCGCGGGCTCGGGATCGAGGCGTCCGGTCCCGAGCGGCCCCCGGCGACGCTGACGCGATGGCGCCGTCTCCTTCCCAGAAAAATAGTGTGCCAAGCGCACATCACCCTCAATCACCGACACCTCGAAGTCACCAGCAGCACGGGAGCAGGGGGAGGCCCGGTGGCGGGGAGCACGAGCTGCGCGGCCGGTGTGGCATCCTGGACGGCAGCAGTACGCACGAACGTGCTCCGGGGTCGGTGCAATTCCGAGCCGGCGGTGACAGTCCGCGACCCGCGCCCTACGCGCGGTTGACCTGGTGGAACTCCAGGACCGACGGTGACAGTCCGGATGGGAGGAAGCACGTGCGGCGCGGCCGTCCCCACGGCGTGCGCCCGCCGAGACGATC
>NZ_LWGL01000159.1 GCF_001722485.1 Cellulosimicrobium cellulans
GGCGCCGCCCACGGCCGGCACGTCGAGCGGGGTCACGACGAGCACCTCCGTGCACGCGGCGAGCACCTCGTGCGCCGGCGATCCCGCGCGCACCGCGTCCCGCCCCAGGTCGAGCACGACGACCCCGTCACGCGGCACGACCGCCTCCGCGAGCGCCGCGACGACGTCGACCACGGCGCCGGGTGCGGGACCGCCCTCCGTCGTCGCGCTGACGACGGGCACGCCGTCCCAGCGCGGCAGCCGCTCGAGCAGGTCGTCGCCGTCGAGGCGCCCGCGCGCGTCGTCGAGGTCCGGCCAGCGCACGCCCGGCACGCCCTCGACGCCGAGCAGCACGTCGAGCCCCGCGCCGCCCTCGGCGAGCTCGACCAGGCACGCCGGCGCCCGCCGTCGGGCGGCACGGGCGAGGGACGCCGCGACGACGCTCGCTCCAGCCCCGCCCCGCGAGCCGACCACGCCGACCACCGCACCCACGACCTCACCGCCCCGTCCTGAACCGTCCTGCACTCGTCCCGCACGCGTCCCGCACCGACCCGGCCACCGTGGCGGAACGACACGCGCCGCGGCCAGCACGAGGCGCCGCCCTGTGGACGGGACCGGCGCGCGTCGGGCCTGGGGACGGCCGGACGCCGCGGATAGGCTCGACGGGTGACCTCGCCGTCCGGACCCCCGCCGCGCCCCGCGGGCCGGGTCGCCGCGTTCTTCGACCTCGACAAGACGATCATCGCGACGTCGTCCGCGGCCGCGTTCTCGCGGCCCTTCTTCGCGGGCGGGCTCATCACGCGCGGCGACGTGCTGCGCAGCGCCTACGCGCACTTCCTGTTCATGGTGGGTGGCGCCGACGCGGACCAGACCGAGCGCATGCGCGCGCACCTGTCGAGCCTCGCCACGGGGTGGGACGTCGCGACCGTCTCCCGCATCGTCGCCGAGACCCTGCACGAGCACATCGACCCGGTCGTGTACGCGGAGGCGGTCGAGCTCATCGAGGCGCACCACGCGCGCGGGCACGACGTCGTCGTGGTCTCCGCGTCCGGCAGCGAGGTCGTCGAGCCCATCGCGGCGGTGCTCGGTGCCGACCACGCCATCTCCTCGCGCATGACCGTCGAGGACGGCCGGTACACCGGCGGCATCGACTTCTACGCGTACGGGGAGAACAAGGCGTCCGCGATCCGCGAGCTCGCCGAGCGCGAGGGCTACGACCTCGCCGCGAGCTACGCCTACTCCGACTCCGTCACCGACGCCCCCATGCTGCGCGAGGTGGGCCACGCGTTCGCGGTCAACCCCGACCGCACCCTGCGACGGCTCGCCGCCGAGCTCGGCTGGGGCGTGCTCACCTTCGCCCGGCCCGTCGCGCTGCGCTCGCGCCTCGACCCGACGACGCCGGCGCTCGCCGCCGTCGGCGTCACCGCCCTCGCCGTGGCCGGCTGGGTCGTGTGGCGGGTCTGGCGCCGGCGCGGTGCGCGGTGACCCCGTCCCCAGCGACCCGCACGACATGGACCCCACCTGACGACCCCTCACCTCTTGCGTGCGGCGCACCACGGGTCTGCAATGGGAGGACGAACGGCAGCGCGGCGGTACCCACGCGCAGGTAGTCCACACGGAGGACTCGCTGACCGGGCAGCGTGCCGAGCACGCCCCGTTGCAGCGGCTGAGACCGTGCACGCCTGATAGCCGCCGCTCGCTGGCGACCACGGCGTCCGGGAGGGCGCCGTGGCCGTGTCCGGGGGCGACGAGCCGCGATACTGAGGGGCATGACCTCAGCGCCCAGCGTGTCCTCCTCCATCACCGTCCGACTCCAGGTCGAGGCCCGTCCCACCGCCGTGAGCGAGCTGACGGCCGCGATCGAGCAGACGGGGGGCATCGTCTCGGCGCTCGACGTCACCGCGTCCGGCCACGAGCGCATCACCGTCGACGTGACCGTCGCGACGCGCGGCGAGGAGCACGCCGGGCAGATCGTCGAGGCGCTGCGCGCGCTCCCGGGCGTCGTCGTCGACCGCGTCTCGGACCGCACGTTCCTGCTGCACCTCGGCGGCAAGCTGAAGATCGAGTCGAAGGTGCCGATCCGCAACCGCGACGACCTGTCGATGATCTACACGCCCGGCGTGGCACGCGTGTGCGAGGCCATCGCCGCCAAGCCCGACGACGCCCGGCGCCTGACCATCAAGCGCAACACCATCGCGGTGGTCACGGACGGCTCGGCCGTGCTGGGTCTCGGCGACATCGGCCCGCTCGCGTCGCTGCCGGTCATGGAGGGCAAGGCGGCGCTGTTCAAGCGGTTCGCGGACATCGACGCGTTCCCCGTCGCGCTCGACACCCAGGACGTCGACGAGATCGTGCGCACCGTCAAGGCGATCGCGCCGGTGTTCGCCGGCATCAACCTCGAAGACATCTCCGCGCCGCGCTGCTTCGAGATCGAGCAGCGCCTGCGCGCCGAGCTCGACATCCCGGTGTTCCACGACGACCAGCACGGCACCGCCATCGTCGCGCTCGCGGCGCTGCGCAACGCGCTCAAGGTCGTCGGCAAGGAGCTCGCGGACGTGCGCGTGGTGCTCTCGGGTGCGGGTGCCGCGGGCACCGCGGTGCTCAAGCTCCTGCTCTCGGCGGGCGCGCGCGACGTCGTCGTGGCCGACATCGAGGGCGTCGTCCACCCGCAGCGGCCCGGCCTGTCGCCCTCGCTCGCGTGGACCGCGGTCAACACCAACCCGCGCCGCGTCACCGGGACGCTCAAGGACGCCGTCGTGGACGCCGACGTGTTCATCGGCGTCTCGGCGCCCGACGTCCTCACGGGCGAGGACGTCGCACGCATGGCACCCGACGCGATCGTGTTCGCCATGGCGAACCCGCGGCCCGAGGTCGACCCGGTCGAGGCCGCGAAGCACGCCGCGATCGTCGGCACGGGGCGCTCCGACTTCGCCAACCAGATCAACAACGTGCTCGCGTTCCCGGGCGTGTTCCGCGGCCTGCTCGACGCGCAGTCGCACCGCATCACGGACGACATGCTGCTCGCCGCCGCCCGCGCGCTCGCCGACGCCGTGCACCCGGACCAGCTCAACCCGACGTACATCATCCCGAGCGTGTTCAACCCGGAGATCACGACCCTCGTCGCGGCCGCGGTCGAGCAGGCCGCGCGCGAGGACGCGGCGCACCAGGAGACCGCGCACCCGGACGCCGCGCACCAGGACACCGCCGTCGCGACGACGGGCGCCTGAGCGTGCAGCGCGTCACCTCCCGCAACGCCACGTTCCAGCAGTGGCAGGCGCTGCTGACGAACCGCACGAAGCGCCACCGCGCGGGCGAGCTCGTCGTCCAGGGCGTGCGCCCGATCACGCTCGCGGTCGAGCACGGCTGGACCGTGCGGACGTGGCTCGTCGACGCCGACCGGTCGTTGTCGGCGTGGGCGCACGGGATGCTCGACCGCGTCCGCACGCGGCGCTACGCGGTGTCGACCGAGCTCATGCGCGAGCTCGGCGGCAAGGACGACGAGGCCCCCGAGCTGCTGGCCGTCGTCGAGATGCCGCCGGACGACCTGGGCCGGGTCACGGTCCGTGACGACTTCCTCGGGGTCGTGCTCGACCGGCCGAACAACCCCGGCAACGTCGGCACGGTGGCACGGTCGCTCGACGCGTTCGGCGGCGCCGGGCTCGTCGTCGCGGGCCACGCCGCCGACCCGTACGACCCGCGCGCCGTGCGCGCGAGCACGGGCTCGATCTTCTCCGTGCCCGCCGTTCGCGTCCCGTCCGGCCGGGAGGTGCTCGACTGGGTCGAGGCCCAGCGCGCGGCGGGCCGCCCGCTCACGCTCGTCGGCACGGACGAGCACGGCGACGTCGAGCTCGCCGACCACGACCTCACCGGCCCGACGCTGCTGCTCGTCGGCAACGAGACCACGGGGCTCAGCGCGGGCTGGCGCGAGGCGTGCGACGTCATGGTGAGCATCCCGATGCTCGGCGCGGCGAGCTCGCTCAACGCCGCGAGCGCCACGACGGTCGTGCTCTACGAGGCGGTGCGCCAGCGCCGTCGGGCCTGACGCCGAGAGCGGCCGCCGGGACCGCCCGGCCGGCCCTACGACCGCCCTGCGCGACCGCCCAGTTGTGACCGCCCGACGTGACCGGGGTCACGTCCGCGGGGCTAGACTCGCGACCGCGGGGGCGAGCCCTCGCGCACCCGCGGCGCGGCGATGCGCGCGCGCCGTCGGGCACCTGCACCAGAGTCGATGCGCACCGGAGGTCAACGTGCCAGACAACGAGCCCACCACCGCTCCTCACGGGCTGGAGAACCTCCTCCACGAGACCCGCAGCTTCCCGCCGAGCCCCGAGCTCGCCGCGCAGGCGAACGCCGGGCCGGAGCTCTACGAGGAGGCGAGGGCCGACCGGCTCGCGTTCTGGGCGAAGCAGGCGACGGAGCTCGTCAGCTGGCGCACGCCGTTCACCGAGACGCTCGACTGGTCGCAGGCGCCCGTCGCACGCTGGTTCGCCGACGGCACGCTCAACGCCGCGTACAACGCGGTCGACCGCCACGTCGAGGCGGGCCTCGGCGACCGCGTCGCGATCCACTTCGAGGGCGAGCCGGGCGACACGCGCACGGTGACCTACGCCGAGCTGCAGCGCGAGGTCGCGCGCGCCGCGAACGCTCTCGCCGCGCTCGGCGTCTCCACGGGCGACCGGGTGGTCATCTACCTGCCGATGGTCGTCGAGGCGGTCGTCGCGATGCTCGCGTGCGCGCGGATCGGCGCGCCGCACTCCGTCGTCTTCGGCGGCTTCTCCGCGGACGCGCTGCGCAGCCGCATCGCCGACGCCGAGGCGGCCCTCGTCATCACGGCCGACGGCGGGTACCGCCGCGGCGCCCCGTCCGCGCTCAAGCCCGCGGTCGACGAGGCCCTCGCCGCCAAGGAGGGCGCGGCGCCCACCACGGTCCAGCACGTCCTCGTCGTGCGCCGCACGGGCCAGGACACCGCGTGGACCGAGGGCCGGGACGTGTGGTGGCACGACGCGCTCGCCGCCGCCGACACTCAGCACGACCCCGTGTGGGTCGAGGCCGAGCACCCGCTGTTCATCCTCTACACGTCCGGCACCACGGGGAAGCCGAAGGGCATCCTCCACACGACCGGCGGGTACCTCACCCAGTCCGCGTACACGCACAGGTACGTGTTCGACCTCAAGCCCGAGACCGACGTCTACTGGTGCACCGCCGACGTCGGCTGGGTCACCGGGCACACGTACGTCGTCTACGGGCCGCTGCTCAACGGCGCGACGCAGGTGCTGTACGAGGGCACGCCCGACACCCCGCACCAGGGCCGCTGGTGGGAGATCGTCCAGAAGTACGGGGTGTCGATCCTCTACACGGCGCCCACCGCGATCCGGGCCTGCATGAAGTGGGGCGAGGAGATCCCGGCGCGCTACGACCTGTCGTCGCTGCGCGTGCTCGGGTCCGTCGGGGAGCCCATCAACCCCGAGGCGTGGATGTGGTACCGCCGCGTCATCGGCGGCGACCGGGCGCCCATCGTGGACACGTGGTGGCAGACCGAGACCGGCGCGATCATGATCTCGCCGCTGCCCGGCGTCACCGCCGCGAAGCCCGGCTCCGCGCAGGTGCCGCTGCCCGGGATCGTCGCGACGGTGGTCGACGACGAGGCGCACGAGGTGCCCGACGGCGGGGGCGGCTACCTCGTGGTCCCCGAGCCCTGGCCGTCGATGCTGCGCGGCATCTGGGGCGACCTCGAGCGCTTCAAGGACACCTACTGGTCGCGCTTCCCCGGGACCTACTTCGCGGGCGACGGCGCCAAGAAGGACGAGGACGGCGACATCTGGCTCCTCGGCCGCGTGGACGACGTCATGAACGTCTCCGGGCACCGCCTGTCGACGACCGAGATCGAGTCGGCCCTCGTGTCGCACGAGATCGTGGCCGAGGCGGCCGTCGTCGGGGCGACGGACGAGCTCACGGGGCAGGCCGTCGTCGCGTTCGTCATCCTGCGCGGCGAGCACGCGGCACGGGGTGCCGACGCCGAGGGCGCGGCCGCCGTGCAGAAGGAGCTGCGCGACCACGTGGCCAAGGAGATCGGCCCGATCGCCAAGCCGAAGCGGATCCTCGTCGTGCCGGAGCTGCCCAAGACGCGCTCGGGCAAGATCATGCGCCGCCTCCTGCGCGACGTCGCCGAGGACCGCGCCGTCGGGGACGCGACGACGCTCGCCGACTCGTCGGTCATGGAGCTCATCGCCGCGGGCCTGCACACCCCGGCGGCCGCGTCCCAGGACTGACGGCCCGGTGTCGGGGGAGCGGTACCGTCGAGGCGTGACCGCTCCCCCGACCGACCGCACGCTGCTGCTCGAGCAGCTCGACCTGCGCGCCGACTGCGCGCGCTGCACGGGCCTGTGCTGCGTCGCGCTCACGCTCACCCGGTCGGCCGACTTCGCGATCGACAAGCCGTCCGGCACGCCGTGCCCCCACCTGCGCGGCGACTTCGGGTGCGACATCCACTCCCGCCTGCGCACGTCCGGCTTCCCCGGCTGCACCGCCTACGACTGCCTCGGCGCCGGGCAGCGCGTGACCGCGTCCGTCCGCGCCGTGCACGACGACGCCACGTGGCGCGACGACCCCGCGGCCGCCCGCGACGCGTTCGCCGCGCTGCCCGCCGTCACGCAGCTCCACGAGCTGCTGTGGTACCTCACCGAGGTGCTCGCGCACCCGGCTGCGGCGCCCGTGCACGACGACGCCCGGCGGGCCCTCGCGGACGCGTCCGCCCTCGCGGCGCTGCCCCCGGCGGAGCTCCTCGCGCTCGACGTCGGTCCGGTGCGCCGCCGGGTCGGCCCGGTGATCGACCGGGCGAGCGGCGCCGTCCGCGCCGTCCGCGGGGACGCACCGCGCGGGCGCGGCGACGC
>NZ_LWGL01000016.1 GCF_001722485.1 Cellulosimicrobium cellulans
CGGGTGCTGGGTGCCGGCGGCGTCGCGCCGCCCGCGGGCTCGGGTGCAGTGGTTGTCGGTCGGCTCATCGCTTCGCCACCGCCCGACGGCGAGCGACCAGGACGCCGACGCCCGTCGCGACGGCGAGCAGCGCGGCCGCGACGATCGCCGCGACGCTCGCGCCGGTCGAGGCGAGCGGGCCTCCGGATCCGCCCGAGGCGCCCGAGCCGGAGCCGGCCGTGGCGGACGGCGACGGGTCGGACGCGTCGTCGTCGCCGGGCTCGGAGGTTCCGGGGCCGGTGGGCGTGTCTGTCGGGTCGTCCGTCGGCACGGGGGCGGCGGTGATGGTCGTCGTCGCGGTGCCGGCGTCGGTGAGCTCGGCGGTGGCGGAGTCGGCTCCGACGAGCGTGACGGCCGGGACGTCGAACGCCGCGCCGCCGCCGGCGACGGCCGTGAAGGTGAGCGTCGCGAGGGTCAGGTCGCCCTCCAGGCCGGGCGAGGAGCCGAGGCGCGTGTGCGTGACGGCGACCGTGCCCGCGCCGTCGTCGGTGACGTCGGAGAACCCGCCGTCGGGCGTCACGGCGCTGTCCGCCACGTAGGTGACGAGGTCGGGGTCGTAGGCGACCGCGAGGTCGTACGCGTACAGGTCGACGGCGCCGGTGGCGGCGACGGTCACCTCGATCGGGGCGCCGGCGTCGACGGACGCGGGCGCAATCACGTCGATCTGGGCGACCGTCGGCGCGGCGTGGGCGGCCGGCACGGCGAGCAGGCTCGCGGCGAGCGCGAGGCCGCCGGCGAGCGCGGCGCGTCGTCGTGCCCGACGGCGCGTGGTGGCGTGGGTCATGGGGGAGCGGTTCCTTCCTCGGGCGGGCGGGGCGCACAGGGGCCCAGGTCGCGGGCGGGCGCCCCCTGCCGAGACGGATGCTCACAGCAACCTGTTTCGCCGTCGTTTCCGGGGCGTTAGCAGCGACGTCCTCGTCCTCGGGCGGTGTTCCTGCTGGTCAGCGCTGTGCTCGAGCCGTCCGCCGCGAGGTGCACCGCAGGCGTGTCCTCGGGTGCACAAGATCCCGTGTAGGCTCGAGGTTGCGTTCACGTCGCCGGCATCGGTTTCCGCGACGTTCTTCGGTCCTCAGCATCGGAGCGAGGCCGTGCGCACCAGGCAGCAGACGCTGCCGTCGAGATCTCCGCCCACGAGCGCGGAGCGAGAGCAGAGAACACATCACCTTCCCCACGCTTGACCGCCCGACGACGCCCACTGCGGCTCCGGGCACACCCGGACCGGACCTCGTGCTGCGGCCCGCCGACGACGACCTGTGGGTCGCGACGTCGGACGGCGAGTACGCGGGACTGGTCACCCGACGCCCCGACGGCTTCCACGTGCACGACCGCTACACGCGGGCGCTCGCCGTCGTCGACGGGCTCGAGCAGGCCCGTGCGCTGCTCGCCTCCCGGGGCACCTCCACGGCGGGCGCCGACCGCGCCCGCCCCACCACCGTCAGCGCCCTGCGGCGCTGGACCACCGTTCCCGCGTCCGCGGGCCGGACGTATCGACGAGAGAAGACATCATGGCTACAGGCACTGTGAAGTGGTTCAACGCGGAGAAGGGCTTCGGCTTCATCGCCCCCTCCGACGGTTCCGGCGACGTGTTCGCCCACTACAGCGAGATCGCCGGGAATGGCTACCGCTCGCTCGAGGAGAACCAGAGCGTGTCGTTCGACGTCACGCAGGGCCCCAAGGGCCCGCAGGCGACGAACATCCAGGCGCTCTGACGACGCCTCCCCGGCGCACACCGCGCTGAGAGCATCACGCAGAAGGGCCGCGCCTCCGCGCGGCCCTTCTGTCGTCTCCGGGACCGGATCGCTAGGGTGACGCGCATGACGCACGGTGGGGCGGCAGACGTGGTGTGGGCCGGGTTCGTCCTTCTCGTCTACATCGCTCTGATGGTGGCGACGACGGCCGCCAGGGAACGTGCGCGAACCGTCGCCGACCAGGCAGCCGGCTCGGGGGATCCGGCTCGGGAACGAGCCGGCCGCGCCGCCTGGGAGCGACGGACGCGCGGCATCCGCTGGACTCGTGTCGCGCTGACCGTTGCCGCGTGCGTCGGCATCGCAGCCGTCCTCCACCGCGCGCCGGTCGCGTATCCCGGCCTGGCCGTGGCGTCCACCGGGGGAGCGACGATCACGTCTCCTCTGACGGCCTCGACCGGGTCGGAGCGAAGCGATGTCGCACTCGCCTGACCGGCTCGACGATCAACCGCGGTCGGGGGCGTCCATGGTCGACCTGACGCTCGACGAGATCCGTGCCGTCGCCGGGTACGCCGCGCGGTGCGCGGTACGCGCCCTGCCGCTCTACGAACGGGACGTATCCGCTGATCTGCGCGCGCGAGAGGCGATCGACGCCGCGGCCGCGTTCGCCGACGGCGGCCCGCGCACGAAGACCCTTCGGACTGTCGCGTTCGCCGCCCTCAAATCGGCAGGAGAGGCACCCACGCCGGTGGCCGAGCACGCCGCCCGCGCGGCGAGCCACGCGGCAGGCGCGGCATTCCTCCATCCGCTCGCCAAGGCCACTCAGGTGAAGCACCTCCTCGGCTCGGCCGCGCACGCGGCGCTCGCGGCCGAGCTCGACGCCGGTGGCGACCTCGTCCTCGGGGAGGCGGAGCTCGATCGGGCGAGGTGGGAAGTGCCGCCGACCGTCATTGACGTGCTGCGCCGCTACCCCGCGGCACCTGGCGGGGGAGGCCGTCTCGGTGAGCTGGTCAGGAGGCTCGACGGCTCGCTGAGGGCGTCCAGCGACGGTCCCAAGGCATGACGAAGCGCACCGCCCGCCGCCCCCTGCCGTCCGGACAGCAAGGGCCCGCTCGGCCCAGAGGGGGCCGAGCGGGCCGGTGCGGCAGACAGGTTTCGGTCGAGGTGCGTCGAGCCGTCAGACCTCGATGGCGAGCCGTGTGACGAGTCCGTCCCGGAGCTCGAACTGGTAGCGCAGGGTCACGGTGCCGCCGGGGAAGTCCCCGTCGAGGCGGACGATGACGACCGCGCCGGATTCGTTTGCGGTGTCCTGCCCGATGCGAGTGCTCGTGTAGGTGTACTCGGTGGAGGTCCGGGCGACCCAGGCGCGGATCTCCTCCGCGCCCGAGTACGTCCGGCCGTCGTCGAGGACCGTGGCGTCCGGCGCGAAGACCGCTGTCGCGTCGTCCTGACGGTTCTCGTCGCGGGCGTCCAGGTAGGCGACGACCGCCTCGGGCAGGGTCGTGGGGTCGTACGCGGTGCAGGTGTCGTGCACAGCGGTCTCCGTTCCGCGGGGCGGTCCCGCTTCAAGGTCGGGTGGTGGGGAGACGGGTCAGCGCGCCGTCGTGCGGGCGGCGTCGAGGACGATCTCCGTGACGGCGTCCGGCCGGGAGACGCTGACGGCGTGCGAGGCGTCGACCTCGACGGTCGTGGCCCCGGCTCGCTCGGCCATGAAGCGCTCGGACTCGAGGGGGATCGCGAGGTCCTGCCGTGCGACGAGGCTCCACGACGGGATCGACCGCCAGGCCGCCGCGGTCAGCGGGTCGGCGAGCGCCTGGCCGAGGATGGGGCGCTGCGTGGCCGCCATCAGCGCGGCGGTCTCGGCGGGCACGTCCGCGGCGAACACGGCGCGGAACTGCTCCGGGCGGATGTACAGGTCGTCACCCGTGCCCCCATCGGGTGCCGGCGCCGGGATCGGGGTGAGCGCTGCACCCAGCTGGGCGCCCGGGAACTTCGCGGCCAGCTCGCCGGTGCTCTCGCCGATCTCCGGCAGGAAGCTCGCGACGTAGACGAGGGCCGTGACGTCGGCGTTGCCCTCGGCCGCGACGGACATGACGGAGCCGCCGTAGGAGTGACCGACGATCACGACGGGTCCGTCGATGCCGGCGAGGACGCTGCGCAGGTACGCGGCGTCGTGCTCGAGGCCGCGCAGCGGGTTGGCGACCGCGAGGACGCGGTGGCCGGCCGCCTGGAGGTCGGGGATCGACCCGTTCCAGCTCGACGAGTCGGCGAACGCGCCGTGGACGAGGACGATGGTCTGCTTCGTCGTGGAGGTGCTCATGTCGGTGCTTCCCTTCGTGGGCTGGCCGGGACCCTCCCGGCACGCACAGAGGAACACCTGCGGTATGCAATATATTTCATGTCGCTTCCCGCCGATCCCGCGGTGCTGCCACACAATGGGCTGGTGCCCGTCCCTACCCATGCCCCCGCCACCGGTCGCCGGCTTCTGCGCGACGACGTCTACGGCCGCCTGCGCGACGCGATCGTCGACGGCACGTTCGAACCAGGTGAGCAGCTGCGCGACGGCGAGCTCGCCGCATGGCTCGGCGTCAGCCGTACACCCGTGCGCGAGGCGCTGCTCCGGCTCGCGCACAGCGGTCTCGTGGTCGCGCGACCCGGCCGGTCGACCGTGGTGAGCGAGCTGGACCCCCGCACGCTCCGTGAGGCGCGCGACGTCGTCGCCGCGATGCACCGGTTGGCCGTGGGCGAGGCCGTGCCGCTCCTCACCGACGCCGACCTCGACGCGATGCGCGACGCCGCCCGCCGCTTCGCCGCCGCGGTCGAGGCCGGTGACGTCGACGCCGCCGTGGCCGCGGACGACGAGCTGCACGGCATCCCGGTCGAGGTGGCCGGGAACCGGGCCGTCGCCGACGTGCTCGAGCAGTACACACCCCTGCTCCGCCGCGCCGAGCGGCTGCGCTTCGCCGCGCCCGACGCACGGGAGTCGATCGCGCGGCACGACGAGCTCATCCGGTTGTGCACGGCCAGAGACGTCGAGGGCGCCGCCGCCGTGGCTGCCGGCATCTGGTCGAGCCTGCTGCCCGGCACCGGGTGAGGCGCTGAGAGCGATGCGTGTGCGCGCCGCCTGTGGCGTGCGTCATGCGGCGCCGGATACGGATCGGGTCGAAGTCGCGCACACCAAAGATGCATGATGTATCTATGCCTCGTACGACCAGCGGATCTGCCACGGAGCAGGCGTACCGTCACGTGAAGCGGCTCCTCCTCGACGGGAGCCTGCCCGGCGGGTCGATGACGAGCGAGGGCGGAATCGCCGAGCAGCTGGGCGTGAGCCGCACGCCCGTGCGCGAGGCGTTCCTCCGCCTCGAGACCGAGGGGCTGCTGCGCCTGTACCCGAAGCGAGGGGCGCTCGTCGTGCCGGTCGCGCCGGGGGAGGCGGACGACGTCCTCGACGCACGCCTCCTCGTCGAGGCCCACGCGGCCCAGGCGGTCGTGCGCCTGTCCGACGCCGAACTCGCCACCCTCGTCGCGCTGCTGCGCGACCTCGTCACCGCGCAGGAAGCAGCCGTCGCCGACGGGGATGTCGCCGAGTACGCGGCCCTTGACGCGCGCTTCCACGCCGAGATCGTCGCCGCGGGCGGCAACGGCCTGCTCACCGGGTTCCACGCAACCTTGCGTGAGCGCCAGCAGCGGATGATCGCGCACAGCGTCCGGTGGGACCCGGGCCGTGCCACGACGTTCGTCGAGGGTCATCGCGGGCTCGTCGACGCCCTCGAGCTGCGCGACACCCGCACCTACCTGCGCCGCCTCCACCGCCACCTCGACGACGCGCGGGCCGGCCTGTGAGCCGCCCGACCGCCGTCGTGACCGAGGTGCGCCGGCAGACCCAGGAGGCTCCGCGCGTCGGGCACCGGGCGTGGCTGCCGGTTGCCCTGACGATGTTCGCCGTCGCGTGGGGCGGCAACGAGTTCACGCCGCTGCTGGTGATGTACCGGGAGGTGGGCGACTTCTCGGCCGTGACCGTCGACGCCCTGCTCGCCGCGTACGTGCTCGGCATCGTGCCCGCGCTGCTGCTCGGCGGGCCGCTGTCCGACCGGTTCGGACGCAGACCGCTGCTTCTGCCCGCGGCGCCCGTCTCGCTCCTCGGGTCACTCGTGCTCGCGGCGGGGGAGTCGTCCGCCGCGCTGCTCGCCACCGGGCGCGTGCTGTGCGGGGTGGCGCTCGGCCTCGTCATGGCCGTCGGCACCACGTGGGTCAAGGAGCTCAGCGACGCCGCAGCGCGAGCGTCCGGCGTGCCCGACGGCGGGACCGGCGCCCGACGCGCGGGCCTCGCCCTCACGCTCGGGTTCCTCGTCGGCGCCGGCGTCGCAGCCGTGCTCGCGCAGTGGGCGCCCTGGCCCACCCACATGGCGTACCTGCTGCACGGGGCGCTCGCGGCCGTGGCCGGCGTGTGGGTGCTCAGCGTCCCCGAGACGCGCCGAGCGGCTGGGGCAAGGGTCGACGGCGCGGGGCACGGTCGACTGCTCGACGACCTGCGCGTCCCGGCGGTCGCGCACCGGCGGTTCCTCCGCGTCGTCGTACCCGTGGCGCCCTGGGTGTTCGGGTGCGCGGGCAGCGCTTACGCGGTGCTGCCCGGCCTCGTGTCCGACCGCGCAGGCGGCACACCCATCGCCTTCTCCGGGCTCATGACGGTGCTGGGGCTCGGGTGCGGGGTCGGGATCCAGGTGCTCGGCCGGCTCATCGACACGCGGCGCAGCGCGCGGGCGTCGGTCGTGGCGATGGCGATCGTCGTCGTCGGCATGGGCGTCGGCGCGCTCGCCAGCGCGCGGCTCGACCTCCCGACGGCGCTCGTCGCCGCGATGGTGCTCGGCGCCGGGTACGGGCTCGCGCTCGTCGCCGGGCTCAGCGAGGTGCAGCGCATCGCGACGCCGGACGACCTTGCTGGGCTCACCGCCGTGTACTACTCGATGACGTACGTCGGGTTCTGCGTGCCCGTGGCGCTCGCCGCGCTGTCCGTGCGGTGGACGTACGCGCAGATGTTCCTCGGCGGGCTCGTCATCGCGGCGACGTGCCTTGTCATCGTCGCGTTCGCCTGGCGTGTGCACCTGCCGACGGGGGAGCGGGACATCGCGCTGGAGCCCGGCGGCGAGACCGACCGCACAGCCGCGACCGGGGCAAACGGTGCGCTCGACGAGGCGCGGATGGGGTAGAGTATCCGAGGCTTCACGGGGTCCGGATCGCTCAAGACCGACCCGGTGAAACTAGCCACGGGCTGTGGCGCAGCTTGGTAGCGCACCTGACTGGGGGTCAGGGGGTCGCAGGTTCAAATCCTGTCAGCCCGACAGTTTGAGACGTGACGTCATCAAGAAGGGCCGGACCTGCTCTTGCAGGTCCGGCCTCTGCTTTCCTCGGGGACGGGTAGGGGCACGGCGAGAATCACCCGGTGATCGGGCCCATAGTCGATCGCGCGCGTGCTAGCGTCCTCGCCATGTCGGTCGGGGCAGCTGCTGCGGAACGCCCGTACAGTCACGAACTGTTGGACGAAATTCCCCCTGTGTCTGCGCTTAAGGAGAAGCTCAGCATTGCAGTCGTTGAAATGCTTGCCTCGAGCGCGGGGCTCGACGTTGGTCGCTGGGGAATGGACTACGACGGCAGGGATGTGACGATCAGTTCGTCCCACGACTACACCCCTCACACCTACGGGCCCAGCCTTGACCTGCAGATGAAGTGCACCGGCCAGGAGCGTACACTCCGCGAAGACCACGTCGCTTGGCAGCTCGACGGCAGAACGTCGAGGCTGTTGGCGGCGGAGAATCGCCAATCGATGGCTCTGCTATGTGTCGTTGTCGTGCCGGAGCACCCTGGACACTGGCTTGATTGGCCGGAAGACGGATTGTACGCCTACTGCAAGCCGTACTACCTACGTGGCCAAGATTTGCCCCGTATTCCCGACGGCCAGGAGTCGCAGGTGGTTCATCTGCCGTATCAGAACCTCCTGACCGCTCCTGTGCTATTGGAGCTCATGAGCGAGGCCGCTCGCTGGCGGACTGCGGCATGATCCGGGGTAAAGGTGACGAGTTCAGCCAGTTCGTCGACATTCTTCGCCCTCGTTCTTTGCACCAGTTCCTTGCTGTGCAGGCCTGGACATTGCACTCGCAATTGCCCTTCAGGGAGACATGGGTACACGCCGACGATAGTTCGCGGCGTGCAAGCATTGTGCACATCCCACGGGATCAATCGAGTGCTGACTTCGATCGCCGGCTTTCCGAGGCAGCGAACCGCATCGCTGAGGTTTTCGATTGGTCGGTTTCTCAACTCGCGGAACAAGTCGCAAGCGTGCATGCGGACATCTTCTATATCCGCGTCCGAAGTTCAGACCCGGATGGCACCATCCCGCTTCGGCAAGCGAGCTCAACCATCGACGCGATCGAAAAGATGGTAAAGAGTGCCGCGATCATCACGAATAATCCGAATGCGCGGGGCACAGGTCGCACGTCAGAGCGCGTCTCGACGTTCCTCAATGAAGATCTTCGCATGGGGCACACTCGACGCGGCAGCTTCATCATTACAGTAGCCGCGCGCCTGCAGGACAGGCCCACCGAACCTTCAGTGGCTCATGCGACTCCCGAACGCGTGGTCGAGGAACAGGTGTTCGATGAGCGAGAAGGTGCACCTTCATTCGCGTCCAATCTCGATCCGATCGCACCGAGTGAGGTCGACTTCACGCGCCGCGTCATGACCACGCTAAGTAAAAGTCTTGACGTCACAAGGCGTCATCTTCGGAGAGGCGACGACTTCGTCGAACTCGACGTTGCGCAGGAGCATGGAATGACGGTGCCCATCGTCGAAGCTCTTGAGGAGATCTCGACGGAGGCAAACTCGACGGGCCTCGACCTTAAGTTCGAGTGGTCACCGGTGCTCGGAGCGGAGCCGGACTCACCCCGTGAAGTCGCATTCGAACCCGCGGAGGTTGACCGCCTGCCGATAACGATAGAGCGCATGAAGCGTCGCACAGAGGCGTCAGACGTCGCGCAGGTGGTCGGGCCAGTTGTCTCTTTGTCGCGGGATGCGAGTGATGGCCGAGAATCGGGAGAAGTGCATGTCCTCGCGGACATTGAAGGCGCGACCCGTAAGATTGGGATTGATCTTGCGGGAGTAGCTTACGACTGGGCAATCTACGCACATCGCCATCATCTACCGTTCAGCGCGGAAGGTGTGCTCGGCAAGGTGGGCAACCGGTGGAAGATTGTTGACAGGCTCACCGTCAATACGGAGTTTCTTCAGCGATACCAGTCTGATCGGATAGAACGCTTGACCGGTGAACGGCCGAAATCGTCTGAAGGTCCGGTTCTGGACTGATTTGAAGTTGAGACCGCGGGTGCGGCTCCTCCGCGTCAGGTGCGATCTTTCGGGCGGCGGCGTACGCCGCCGCCCGAGAGACGGTGGTCAGAGAGCCGCAGCCTCGTCGGCCACTGTCGTCGTTGGGCCGTGGCCGGTGTGGACGACGGTCTCCGCCGGGAGCGTGAAGATCCGCCGGCGGATCGAGTCCTTGATGACGCGCTCGTTGGAGTACGAACGACCCGTCGCACCGGGGCCACCCTGGAACAGGGCGTCGCCGCTGAACAGCACGGGCGTGTCGAACCCCTCGCGGATGAACAGGCAGGTCGAGCCGGGGGTGTGGCCGGGCGTGTGGATGGTCTCGATGGTGAGTCCGGCGACCTGGATCGTGTCGCCGTCCCACAGCTCGTGTGTGGGCTCGTGGTCGGCGTGCGTCCGGCGCCACAGCGCCAGGTCGGCCGGGTTAAGGTACGTCGGCGCACCGACGAACGACGCGGCGCGTGGAGCCTCTGCGACGTGGTCGTCATGACCGTGGGTGAGCACGATGGCGACGACGCGACGCTCGCCGACCTGCTTGCTGATCGCGTCGACGTCGTGGGCCGGGTCGATGACGACGCACTCGTCGTCGTCGCCGACGATCCAGACGTTGTTGTCGACCTCCCACGAGCCACCGTCCAGGGTGAACACGCCGGACGTCTCGAGGTGCTCGATGCGCGCGCTCACAGCTCCACCACCGATCGCAGCACGGAACCGTCCTTCATCTTGTCGAACGCCGCCTCGACGTCGCCCAGCCCGATGCGCTCGGTGACGAAGGCGTCGAGGTCCAGCCTGCCCAGCCGGTACTGGTCCACCAGCATCGGGAAGTCGCGCGACGGCAGCGCGTCGCCGTACTAGGCGGACTTGAGCGAGCCGCCCCGCCCGAAGACCTCGTCGAGGGGGAGCGTGATCGTGGTGCCCGGGTCTGGGACGCCGACGAGGACGACACGCCCGGCGAGTTCGCGCGCCTCGAAGGCCTGCGTGTACGTGACGTCGGACAGCGGCCTAGGCTGAAGAGGAGCAGTCAGCGCCTACCTCGCGGAGGCCGTCATGCCCGGCTCCAGCATCACCGCGTGCCCGCTCCGTGGCCAGGTCGATCCGCGACTTCTGCGATTCAGCGCTGGGGCGACTGCCGGCGTTCTCGCCGTCGCGCTGATCTTCGTCGACGTCGTCCGGCCGCTTGCCCTCGGCCTGCTGGCCTCTCAGGTCGCGGTATTCGCCTTCACCGCGTTCGTCAGCTTTCAGTGGTCGCTCTGGGCTCAGATCTATGCCCGTCTCATCTGGCCGCGCATCGGGCCGCCGGCCAGGTTGGAGGACGCTCGGCCGCCGAGGTTCGCGCAGTTCATCGGCTTCGTGCTCACCGCTTTCGCGCTGGTCCTCTTCGTCACCGGCTTCGACGTCACCGGCTACATCCTGACGCTGCTCGCACTCGGCGTCGCGGCACTCAATGCCTTCACGGGGTTGTGCTTGGGCTGCAAGGCCTATCTGCTGATCCGCCGCCCGCGACAGGCCTGACCTCGACGGGACGAGCCGCGGTACCCGTGCGACGGGCACCGCGCCATACGTCGCGCGTCGATGGGAACCCCTACGCTCGCTGCATGCCCACGCTCCTCCTCGTCCGCCATGGCCGCACCACCGCGAACGCCGGAGGGATCCTCGCCGGCCGGGCGCGCGGCGTCCGGCTCGACGCCGTCGGGCGCGACCAGGCGGTCCGGGCGGCCGAGCGCACGGCAGGGGTGCCGATCTCTCGTGTGGTCACGAGCCCGCTCGAACGTTGCCGCCAGACGTCGCGGGCGCTCGTCGAACGCCAGACCGGGTCGCCGGAGCTAGTGATCGAGAAGGGCATCACCGAGTGCGACTACGGGCAGTGGCAGGGGCAGGCGCTCAAGGACCTCGCGGCAGAGCCGCTGTGGTCGGTGGTGCAGACGCAGCCGTCGGCGGCGGCGTTCCCGGGCGGGGAGTCGCTCGCCGCGATGCAAGCCCGGAGCGTCGCGGCGGTCCGGCAGCACGACGCTGAGGTCGCGGCGCGCTTCGGCCCCGACGCGGTCTGGGCGGCGGTGTCCCACGGGGACGTGATCAAGTCCGTGCTCGCGGACGCGCTCGGCATGCACCTGGACCTGTTCCAGCGCATCGTCGTCGGCCCGGCGTCCGTCTCGATCGTGCGGTACGGCCCGCACCGGCCGGAGGTGATCGCGACGAACAGCGAGGCCGGCGACCTGTCGTGGCTGCGCGCCGTCGCACCGGCGGGCGACGCTCCCGTCGGTGGCGGCGCCGGCCACAGCGAGGCCGACGGCGAGGTCGGCCCACAGCCGTCCTGACGGGCGGTGCGCTCGTAGAGTGGTGGCCATGCCTACCCTCGTGCACGCGTTCGACTGGCCCGACCGGGTCGTGGTCGGCACGGTCGGAATGCCCGGATCCCGCACGTTCTACCTGCAGGCCCGCGAAGGCACCCGGACGACGAGCGTCGTCCTCGAGAAGGAGCAGTCCGCCGTCCTCGCCGAGACGATCGACCGCGTCCTCGACGAGCTGATGGACGACTCTGACAACAAGTGGAGCGTCCCCGCCGACGTGCCCGCCGAGCTCGTCGACGACGACCCCCTCGACTTCCCGGTCGAGGAGAAGTTCCGCACGGGCTCCATGCGCCTCACCTGGGACCCGCGCACCGCGCAGGTCGTCGTCGAGGCGTTCCCGCTCGTGGACGCCGACGACCTGGACCCCGACGAGGACGAGCCCGAGCCGGAGGAGGCGCTCCTCGTCCGGATGCCCGTCGGGACGGCGCGCGCCTTCGTGCAGCGCACGCGCGCCGTCGTGCGTTCCGGCCGCCCGCAGTGCCCGCGGTGCGGTGAGCCCATGGACCCCGACGGGCACGAGTGCGCGTTGCCCGACGAGGCGTGACCACCCCGCACGACGACCTCGACGCGGCACCGCTCGAGGTCGTCGGACGCATCCGCGTTGCCTCCAACGCGACGTTCCGCGCCCGCGTCGGCGGCGTCGACGTCGTCTACAAGCCGGTAGAGGGGGAGCGGCCGCTGTGGGACTTCCCCGACGGCACGCTCGCCGGCCGCGAGGTCGCGGCGTACCTCATCTCGGAGACGACCGGGTGGGGCGTCGTGCCCCGCACGTGGCTGCGCGACGGGCCGCTCGGGCCGGGCATGGTGCAGCTCTGGCAGGAGACCGACGCGTCCCAGTCACCGGTCGACGTCGTGCCGACACCCGAGGTCCCGGCCGACGGCGTGCGGTCGGTGCTGGAGGGCATCGGCGAGGACGAGCAGCCCGTCACCCTGGTCCACGAGGACTCGGCGGCGCTGCGCCGGATGGCGGTGCTCGACGTCGTGCTCAACAACGCCGACCGCAAGGGCGGGCACGTGCTGCCGCTCGCGGACGGGCGGCGTCTCGGCGTCGACCACGGCGTGACGTTCCACGTCGAGCCCAAGCTCCGCACGGTGCTGTGGGGCTGGCTGGGCACGAGCCTCAGCGACGACGAGCTCGCCGGCGTCGCGCGCGTCCGGGACGAGCTCGGCACGGGTCTCGACGGCGACCTCGCGCGCCGGCTGGACGACCTGCTGACGGCGGACGAGGTCGCCGCGCTCGCGGACCGGTGCGACCGGCTGCTGAGCGCGGCACGGTTCCCCGCCCCGTCGGGCGACATGCCCGCCGTCCCGTGGCCGCTCTTCTAGCCGGTGGTGCGGCCCGTCTCGTACGCCCACATCGCCGCCTCGACGCGGTTGCGCGCCTCGAGCTTGGTGAGGATGCCGCCGATGTGCGTCTTGATCGTGCCGCGCGAGAGGTAGAGACGGGCGCCGATCTCGTCGTTCGTCAGGCCTGCGGCGAGCAGCGCGAGCACCTGCTCCTCGCGCTCGCTGAGCGGCGCGACGGGCTCGCGGGGTCTCTTCGGCGGGCGCGCGAACTCCGCCAGCAGCCGCGTCGTGATGCGTGGTGAGATGAGCGCGTCGCCGTCCGCCGCCGCCTGCAGCGCCTCGACGATCAGGTGCGGGCTCGCGCCCTTGAGCAGGAACCCCTTCGCGCCCGCGCGGAGCGCGCCGTAGACGTACTCGTCGAGGTCGAACGTGGTGATGACGACGACCGCGAGCGGGTCGGGCACGTCCGGGCCGGCCAGCTGCGCGGTCGCCTGGATGCCGTCGAGCCGGGGCATCCGGACGTCGAGCAGGGCGACGTCGGGCCGCACCTCCCGGGCGAGCGTCACCGCCGCGGCGCCGTCGGCGGCCTCGCCCACCACCTCGAACCCGGGTTGGGCGTCGAGCAGCAGGCGCAGGCCGGTGCGCACCGGCTCCTGGTCGTCGGCGACGAGGACGCGGATCATGCGGCGGACCACCGGGGGAGGCGAGCGCGGACCGTCCACCCGCCGTCCGGATCGGGGCCGGCGGCGACCTCGCCGCCGAGGAGCGCCGCGCGCTCCGCGATGCCCTGCAACCCGTGCCCGGACCCGGCAGGGGAGCGCGCACCGGCGCCGTCGTCGTGGACGACCAGGAGCACGTCGTCGCCGTCGACCGTGACCGCCACGTCGATCGCGCGCGCGCCGTCGGCATGACGCCGCGCGTTGGTGACGGCCTCCTGCGCGATCCGGAACAGGCTCGCCGCCACGATGTCGGGCAGGTCCACGGTGCCGTCGAGCCGCACGGTCACGGCGGGCGGGCCAGGATCGGCGAGCGCCGCCAGCTCGGCCATGCCCGGCGAGGGGCCGAGCCCGGCGGGCGCACGGAGCGAGCGGACGAGCGACCGCATGTCGGTCAGCACGGCCTGCGCCTCGCGCTCGATGACGCCGAGCGACTCCGCGACGCGGCGCGCGTCGCCCGGCTCGGTCGCCGCCACCTGCGCGCGGATCGCGATGGCCGACACGTGGTGCGCGACCGTGTCGTGCAGGTCGCGGGCGAGCGACTCGCGCTCGGCGGCGCGGACGGCCTCGAGCTGACTGGCGCGGGCCACCACGCGCTCGCGGCGCAGCGCCCCCACGAGGCACGCACCACCGAGGAACGCGACGCCGGCGATCGCGCCCTGGATGCCCTCACCACCGAGCGTGACCGACAGGACCAGACTGACCGCGAGGATCGCCCCGCCGAGCAGCCGGTCGCGGCCGGTGCCCCACCGGAACAGCGCGTACGGGACGAGGAGGACCGCGAGCATCGTCGCGAGCCCGTCGGGTCCGGTGCCGGCGGCGGCCTGCGCGACCTGGAACCCGGCGCTGAGGAGCGTCGTCACCGCGACGACGAGCAGCGGGTGGATGCGCCGCCACGGCAGGGTCGACACGAGGGCGACCGCCACGAGGCCCGACGCCACGGGCCACGCGAGATCGCGACGCGCCGTGCTCTCGAGGACCGCCACGCCGACCAGGACGCCGACGAGCACGGCGTCCCGTCGCCTCGGTCTGCGATCGCCGTCGGCCGCAGGACGTCCGAGGAGGTCACGCAGCCGGCGTCGCACGGTCGGCATGCTAGCGGCCGCCGGTCAGGCGACTGCTGCGGCGCGGCGGGGGTGGGGACGAACGGCGGCTCGACGACGCGCGATCACCCACTCCGCGACCGCGATGTTGATCAGCCAGCCGGCGTCCATCTGCACGGTGCGCCAGAAGGCGTCGGGCTCGCCGAGAAGCAGCAGGAACGGGGCCGACGTCAACACCTGGGTGCCCGCACCCATGGCGAGGGCGTACGCGCGGATCATCCACGCGCCGTGCCGGACCACGTCACGGCGGAGGATCGCGCGCACGCCGAGCACGAGGAACGCGAGCATCGCCACGCCGACGAGGTAGCGGGACACGGTGAGCGGTCCCTGGTCGACCGGCGGCACGTCGTAGAAGGCCGTCATCCACAGTCCCGACGCCGCGACGACCAGCCCGGCCGGCACGAGCAGGTAGCGCCCGGTGAAGCGGTGCCAGCCCAGGTGCCGGCGCCGGAAGCCCGGCAGGAGCTGGAACGCCCCGACGACGGCGTAGACCACCGCCGCGACGATGTGCAGGACGACCGGGAGCGGCACCTGGAGGAAGCGCGCGTTGGCCGGCGTCTCGGGTGCCCCCGAGGCGATCTCGCCGAGGCGCACCCCTCCGGCGAGCGACGGGACGAGGGCGAGGGCGACGAGGCCCGTCGCGATCAGCCATTCCCGGCGTGACGATCTGCGCCTCGCAGTGCGAGGAGCGGTGCGCGCGGCGTCGTGTGCGGTGTCCATGGGGCCGATCCTCGGCCGACGTGGAGCCGCGGCGCTTCGGCCATGTGGCCGATGTCTGGCCGAAGAGCGTGACCCATGTCACGATGATGCGGCGGCCTACGCACCTGTGGTGGACCACGTGCGGCCGCACTCGCTGAACCGATGAACCACCAAGGAGTGCTGGGGACGGTCGCGAAGCAGTAGCCGGTGATCGCGCCGCAGCATCGTGCTGAGGGGGGCACATGCGAGGACGCCGAGCAACGATCCAGCACGCCGTGTCACGGGTAGCGGCCCTGGCGGTGTGCGCACTCACCCTGTCGGTCGCGGTCACCGTCGCCGACGTCACGAGCAGTCCTGGACCGGCGGTGGCGGCGGAGGAGGACCTGCTCGAGTGCACGCCCGCCTCGCCGTACGTCTACAGCCTGCGCAGCCCGAACGACCTGGTGGGCGGGCAGCGCGTGAACCGCATCGAACGGATCGACGTCACCACCGGCGAGGTCCAGACGATCGCCGACTTCACGCCGGGCGTGGCGTCACCCGCGAGCACGATCAGCGAACAGGTCAACGGGCTCGGCATCCGCCGCGACGAGCAGGGCCGCGGGCGCTGGATGGTGTTCTCGACGAGCTACATCGGCAACAACGCCGACGAGGACGCGCCGCCGCGGCCGCAGGACGTCCGGAACGTCTACGAGTACGACCTGCTCACCGAGGAGCTGACGGCGACCCGGATCCCCGACACGATCTGGGCGCTGGACTCGAACCACACGACGCGGCACGGCGCGGTCGACCTCAGCACGGGCATCTACTACACGGCCACGCACCGGAACGACTCCGACCAGTTCACGCTCATCGCGTTCGACCTGGACTCGCAGGACGTGTGGCTCGCCGGCCACCTGGAGACGCCCGACGCGACGGGCTCCAGCGGGGACATGGCCTTCGACTCGCTCGGGCGGCTGTACTTCGTCGTCGGCGAGCAGTCCTCGGCCCGGCAGTTCACCGCTCCGGCGGGCGTGCTGCCGACGACGCCGGGGGAGCAGGTCGAGCTCACGCTCACGGACACCGGCGGTGCCGCGACGGACGACGCCGCGCCGCAGCAGTCGCCGCCCATCGGGCGCACCAACGGCGTCGGGGTCGCGTTCGGACCGTACGGGTACCTGTACGAGACGTTCGGCTCGGGCTTCCTGTACCGGGTCGACCCCTCCACGGGTGAGATCGTGCCCGACACCGAGGTGCGTCCGCAGGACGTCGCCCTCGTCGACCTCGCGCCCGCGCAGCCGGGGAGCTCCGCTCGCGGCGGCGCCTCCACGGACCTCGCGACGTGCGCCTCGCCGAGCACGCTGGAGGTCCGCAAGTTCGTCAACCACCGTGCCGAGCCGTCCGACCAGTTCACCGTCTCGGCGACGCGCGACGACGGCACCGCGATCGGCGTGCCCGTCACGACGAGCGGGGACGAGAACGGGCTCCAGGACGTGACGTTCGGCCCGGTCGGCATCCTCACGACGCACGAGGACGGCACCACGCCGTGGTCGCACACCATCACCGAGACCGGTGCCGGGGGCACGGACCTCACCGCGTACGAGACCGGATACCGGTGCGTGGACCGGAACGACCCCGCGTGGGGCCCGTACGAGGGCGAGCTCGACGGCGCGGACGAGCGCTCGTTCACCATCCCGACGCCCCCGCGCGACCCGCCGGGCGGGAGCCGGGCGATCGTCTGCACCCTGACCAACGCGGAGCCGGGGAACCCGATCATCGAGAAGCGTTTCGACGCCGAGACGCCGTCGGCAGTCGTCGACGACGTTGAGATCACCGGGACCTACCGGTGCGAGTACGCGGGGACCGACCCGGTCACGGTGAACGAGGGCGTCTGGAGCGTCCAGGGGTCCGCGTCGGCGCTGCTCGTCCCCGACCCGGGCTCCACCACGGACGTGCCGGTCGGGTCGGTGTGCGTGGTCCGGGAGGACGCGCTCGACCCGGGCGCGCTGCCCGACGAGTCGTGGAGCTGGGGGACGCCCGAGTTCACGCCCCAGACTCCGGACGACCCGGCGTCGGGCACGGTGACGATCACCGCGGACGACACGCTCGCGAACACCGTCACGGTCACGAACTCGGCCCGCCAGGCCACCGCGCCCCTCCAGGTCACCAAGGAGTTCCTCGGGGACGTCCCCGCCTGGGTCGAGGACGTGACGTTCTCGGGTGCCTACCGGTGCGTGTACGCCGGGCTCGACGGGGTGCTCGGCACCGACGACGACGTCGTCAGCAGCGGCACCTGGGAGTCCGTCGGCACCGGGGACGCGACCTTCGATCCCGCCGCGGACGACCTGCCGGTCACGTCCGAGTGCACCGTCACCGAGGACGGCCCGTCCGACGACGACCTGCCGGACGGAGCGTGGCAGTGGCTCGACCCGTCCTACGACCCCGCCGCCCCCGACGGGGACGGGGGTGTGGTGACGATCGAGGACGGCGGGACGAACGCCGTGACGGTCACCAACTCCGCCAGCGCCTTCCAGGTCGTCAAGGACCTGCCCGACGACGCGCCGGCCTGGCTCGGCGACATCCCCTTCTCCGGCGCCTACAGCTGCACGACCGGCGCCGACGAGATCACCGGCACCTGGGAGGTCACCGGCGCCGGTACCGCGGCGCTCGTGGCCGACGACGGTGAGCCGTCCACGATCCCGCTCGGCGCCGTCTGCACCGCCACCGAGGACGCGCTCGACCCCGCGGACCTGCCCGACGACTCCTGGGCGTGGGAGACCCCGCAGATCTTCCCGACGGCCGTCACCATCGGCCCGGACCTCGCGGAGAACACGATCACGGTGAGCAACGACGTGACCCGCGTCCTCACGTCGCTCACCGTGGAGAAGACCTTCCCCGACGGCTCGCCCGACTTCCTGGGCGACGTCACCTACACGGGCACGTGGTCCTGCCTCGTCGACGGGAACGTCGTCGAGGGCACGTGGAGCGTCACCGGAGCCGGTCCGGCGACCCTGACTCCCGACCCGACGGTCCCGGCGGGGACGGTCTGCACGGTCTCCGAGGACGAGCTGGACCCGGCCGACCTCCCCGACGGCTCGTGGGAGTGGCTGCCGCCGACGATCAGCGGCTCCACGGTGACGGTCGACCCGCGCCCCACCCGCGCCGCGCCGGAGCCGGTCGTCGTCACCAACGCCGTCCAGCGCGTGACCGCGACCCCGCAGATCGTCAAGGCGCTCGCCGACGGCACGCCCGACGCCGCCGCCGGGCTGACGTACTCCGGGACGTGGGCCTGCACGCTGGGAGACGAGGAGAACACCGGCACGTGGGCCGTCACCGGCGCGGGCAGCGCCACGCTCGACGCCGACGCCGGGTCCACGACGGCGCTTCCCGTCGGGTCCACGTGCACGGCGTCCGAGGGCGAGCTTCCTGGCGTCCCCGGCGACGCCTGGACGTGGGACGAACCGACCGTCGCCCCGGCGTCCGTCGTGGTGGGGCCGGACGCGCCGGCGGTGATCACGGTGACGAACAGCGCGGCGGCCGGCCCGACGCCGACGCCGACGCCGACGCCCACACCGACGCCCGAGCCCACACCGACGCCGGAGCCGACGCCGACGCCGGGGCCCACCTCCACCCCGACGCCGGATCGCACGTCGGACGCGGGACCGTGGTCCAGACCGCTCGCGGCGACGGGTGTCTCCGTGCTCGGGGCCGTCGTGCTCGCCCTGGTCGCGGTCGCCGCAGGCGCGTTCCTCGTCGGTGCTCGACGACGTCGGTCGTAGGGCGCGAGGGAGCCCTCAGGTCCCGTCGGTCAGGGCATGGCGGACACGAGCTCGGCGATGTCCGCGGCGACCTCCTGCGGCCGCTCGCCGTTGACGGCGTGCGACGCGTCGTCGTACACGCGCACCACGCCGTCCGGCAGCGCCCGCTCGGCCGTCTCGGCCGCTGCGCCGGCGTCGTGCATGACGGACTCGCCCGCGATGATCGCGAGCACGGGCATCTCCAGCGTGCCGAGACGGTCCTCGCTGATGCGGGTCGGTTGCGGCAGGCGCAGCCGGTAGTGCTGCATGCCGGCCTCGATCATGTCGGCCACGGGGACGTCCTCCACGGGCGCGCCGCCTGCGGTGTAGGAGTTGAAGGAGTCCCGCCACGACTTCGGGAGCCACGGCAGCGAGGCGGGCAGCGAGCGCAGGGCCGTGCCGAGCGGGATGTCGCCGAACACCTGCACCGGTTCGACGAGGGTGAGCGTCGCGACGGAGTCGGGCCGGTGCAGGGCGAGGTTGGTCGCGGTCCACCCGCCGATCGAGAGCCCGACGACGTGGAACTCCTCCGCGGGCAGCGCGTCCAACGCCTGGTGCAGCCACGCGGCCTGGTCGGCGTCGCTCGTGATCGGGCGTTCCTGCACGCTGCGGCCCGGCTCGCCGAGCAGGTCGACCGTGTAGACGTCGCCGATCTCCGGCAGGGACGGCAGGTTGTCGGCCCACACCGGCGACGCGGACGAGCGCCCAGGCAGCAGCACGAGCGGTGACCCGCTCGTGCCGGTGCCGTCGAAGCGGTAGGCCCGCACGACCCCGAAGTCCGTGCGGACGTCGAACGTCTCGGCGGGCTCGGGCAGCCGGGCGAACGCCTCGTCGTAGGCAGCGAGGTACCGGTCCATCCCCGCGGCGCTGTCCCAGTGCCCGACCGGGGACGGGGTGCGCAGCGCGAACGCGATCACGACGGCGACCACGGCGACGACCGCGAGGGCGATGCGCGTCCGGCGCCACGGGCGCCGGGGGCGTCGTCGGCGTGGCTCCTCCTGCGGGTCGTCGCTGCCGTGCTCGAGCGGGCCCCGGGTGTCCATGGCGCGATGCTCCTAACCGATCGGTTAAATCGTTTACCGCACGGTAACATCGGCGCATGGGAGAGCGACAGGGCAGCGGGCCGGGCGCACGGCGGCGGCCGACGCTCACGGAGCAGGCACGTCACGAGCAGCTCGTCGAGGTGACGGTCGAGCTCGTCGCCGACCGCGGCTACGGCGGCGCGACGCTGTCGGCGATCGCCGAGCGGGCGGGGATCACCAAGGCCGCCGTGCTCTACCACTTCGCGTCGAAGGACGACCTCGTGCGGGCGGCCTACCAGCACGTGCTCGACGCGCTCGTCGGGAGAGTCGGAGCGGCGGTGGAGGCGGCCGACGCCGCCGACAGGCCGGGCGCGTACGTCCGGTCGATGATCGGGCACCTGCGCGAGCACCCCACGCACGTGCGGATGATCACCGAGGCGCTCGGCCACGGGGAGGGCGGCCATGCGCCGGAGACGCGCTGGGAGCCCCTGGCAGCGATCCTCGCGGACGCGCGCCGGGCCCGGCACGCGGGCGAGGGTGACGACCGGACGCTCGCGATCGCCCTCGGCGGGGCGATCGACGCGGTCGTCGCCGAACGGCTCCACGACCCGGCCTACGACACCGCGGCCGCGGCTGAGGAGCTCGTCCGCATGGTCGAGCGCGCGCTGTCGGCGTGACCGTCGACGAGCACGCGGAGGCGTCCGACCCTGGGCGGAGGCGGGGGGACGACCGCACCTGGCAGGGTGGCCGCATGCCTTTCCCGCCGTCGTCCTCAGCGCGGTCGTCCACGGACCGGACCGCTCCCGTCGTCCGCTCGGCACTCGTCCTGGCAGCGAGCCTGGCGCTCGGCGCCCTGACGTTCGTCCTCCAGGGCGCGCTGCCCGACGCGGTCCGCTCGTTCGCCAACTCGGCGAGCGGGTGGACGGTCGTCACGGTGCTTCTCGTCCTGTGGTCGCGCGCCGGCACCGCGCTCGCGGCGGTGCTCGGTGCGGCGTCGTTCGTCCTGCTCACCCTCGGGTACACCGCCGCCGCGTACGCGAGCGGCCTCGCCTACGACCCGCTCCTCTTCAGCGTCGTCGGAGTAATCGTCGGACCGTTCGTGGGCGTGGGTGCGTCGTGGCTGCGGAGCCCCGGGCGCCGGGCCGCCCTGGGCACGGCAGTGCTCGCCGGGATCGGGCTCGGCGAGGCGGCGTACGGGCTCACGGTCGTCGCCGCGACGACGAGCGCCGTCTACTGGGTGGCGATCGGGGTGCTCGCCCTGGCCCTGCTCGGGGTGATGCTCGCCCGACGCCTCCCGGGTGCCGCGGCGAAGGTCATCGCCGTCGTGGGCAGCGTCGTGGTGGCCGGAGCCTTCCTCCTGGCCTACCAGTTCCTCGGGGCGTGACCGACGCGCGAGTCCCCCTCAGCGTCCGTGCGGGTCTGCGGCGTTGAGCGTCGCGACGACCTGGTCGTAGTCGCCGCGCGCGTCGCCGTGGCGGAGGAACTTCACGCGCTCGACGAGGATCTCGTGCGCGTCGGGCTGCGTGCGGAGCAGCTCCACGACCTCGCTGACGAAGTCGTCGAGCGGCATCGCGAAGGTGCTCTCGCGCTGCCCGGGCAGGAGGTCGGTGGCGACCGACGGCGGCACGATCTCGGTGACGCGCACGCTCGTGTCCGCGAGCTGGAGGCGCAGCGCCTCGCTGAGCATGTGGATCGCGGCCTTGGACGCGTCGTAGCTCGGCGTGGCCTTGAGCGGGGCGAACGCCAGGCCGGACGACACGGTGACGATGGTGGCGTGCGGGCGGGTCTGCAGGTGCTCGACGAACGCGCCGACGAGGCGGACCGGGCCGAGCACGTTCGTCGTGAACGTCTCCTCGGCGCTCTCGAGGAAGCCCTCGGGGTGGTGCCAGTCCTCGACGCGCATGATGCCGGCCATCGCGACGAGCGTGTCGAGGTCGGGGTGACGCTCGAGCACCTCCTTGGCGGCCGACACGATGCTCTCCGGGTCGGTGGTGTCGATGCGGACGGTGTCGATGCCGGGGTGCTCGGCGGCGATCTGCTCGAGCAGCTCGGTGCGCCGCCCGCCGACGACGACGGTGCTGCCCTGCTCGTGGAGCGCGACGGCGAGGGCGAGGCCGATGCCGCTCGTCGCGCCGGGGATGAAGACGGTGCTGTTCGTGATGTCCATGCCTCGATCCTCGGCAGCCGTCGCCGGTCGCGGCAGAGACAGGTCAACGGGGGATCGGCGATCCCTGGCACGGACTGTGGCCGCCGACCACGATGTCCCCATGGACCGCGCCGCCCTCGCCGACTTCCTCCGCCGCCACCGCGAGGCCCTGCAGCCGGGCGACGTCGGGCTGGGGCCCGGGCTGCGCCGTCGGGCACCGGGACTGCGCCGCGAGGAGGTGGCGCAGCTCGCCCTCATGTCCACGGACTACTACACGCGTCTGGAGCAGCAGCGCGGTCCGCAGCCGAGCACGCAGATCCTCGCGTCGATCGCCCGCGCGCTGCGCCTGACGGCCGACGAGCGCGACTACCTCTACCGCGTCGCCGGGCACGGCGTCCCGGACCGCACGGTCGACCCCGGTCACGTCGCGCCCGCGCTGCAGCGCGTGCTCGACCGCCTCGACGACACCCCGGCGCTCATCCTCGACCCGCTCGGGCAGACGCTCGCGCAGAACGACCTCGCCCGCGCCCTGTACGGCGACGCCACCGCGCACACGGGGTGGGAGCGCAGCGAGATCTACCGCTGGTTCGCCCACCCCGATAGGGCGCGCGCCGTCTACCCGGAGCACGACCGGGCGCGGCAGGGCAGGGCGCTCGTCGCGGGCCTGCGGGCCGCCGTCGGGACGCTCGGGGCGACGTCGCGCGCCGGCGAGCTCGTCGCCGTCCTGCAGGAGACCAGCCCGGAGTTCGCCGAGCTGTGGGACCGGCAGGAGGTCGCGCGGCGGTTCGTCGACCACAAGGTGCTCGTGCACCCCGAGGTGGGCGAGATCGAGGTGGACTGCCAGGTGCTGCTCACCGAGGACCAGCTGCAGGCGCTGCTCGTCATCACCGCGGTGCCGGGCAGCGCGTCGGAGGAGAAGATCCGGCTGCTGCGGGTGCTCGGGACGCAGACCTTCGCGCCGCCCACGCCGCAGGACGGGGCGTCCGCGGTGGTACCTGCCGCGGAGTGACGCCATCATCGGGGGCATGGCGTTCAGCGCGCACGACGACGTCCTGCCGTTCGACCTCACCGGGCGGGTCGCCCTCGTCACGGGCGGCAGCCGCGGGCTCGGGCTCGCGATGGCGAGGGGACTGGCGGCGGCGGGTGCGACGCTCGTGCTGCTCGCCCGCTCCGACGACGAGCTCGACCGCGCGGCGGCGACGTTCACGGGGCTCGGCCCGCCGGTCCACGCGGTGCGCTGCGACGTGGCGGACCGCGAGGCGACCGCTGCGGCCGTCGTGACGGCGACGGAGCTCGCCGGCGCCCCCGACATCCTGCTCCACGACGCGGGGATCAGCGCGCCGCAGGCCGTCGACGACATCGACGACGAGACGTGGGACCGCACGATCGCGGTCGACCTCACCGCCGCCATGACGCTCACGCGCGCGGTGGTGCCGGCCATGCGGACGAAGGGCTGGGGCCGAATCGTCTACGTCTCCTCGACGTTCGGCGAGGTGTCGATGGCGCGCCGGGGCGCGTACTCGGCGGCCAAGGCCGGGCTGCGGGGCCTGGCGCGCGCGGGCGCGATCGAGCTCGGCCCGCACGGCATCACCGTCAACTGCATCGCGCCCGGGCCGTTCCGCACCCCCATGACGGAGGCGGCGGCGAGCCAGGCGCAGGCATCGCACGTCTTCACCGACATGACCGCGCTGGGCCGGTGGGGCGAGCCGTCCGAGCTCGCCGGCGCGGCCGTCCTGCTCGCGAGCGACGCCGGCGCGTACATCACCGGGACGACCCTCTTCGTCGACGGCGGCTACACCGCCCGGTGAGCGCCCGTCGCCCACCGACGAGTTCGGCACCGCCCACCGGTCGTACAGCCGAGCACACGACCGAAGGAGACGACCGATGCGCGACGTGATCTACTCGATGAACATCTCGCTGGACGGCTACATCGTCGGGCCGGACGGGAGCTTCGACTGGGGCGGCCCCGATCCCGAGGTGTTCCAGCACTTCACGGACGAGATCCGCGAGGTCGACGTCCACCTGCTCGGGCGCAACCTCTACGAGGTCATGCGGTACTGGGACACGGCCGACCGTGCCTCGTTCGACGAGGCCGAGCGCGTCTGGGCGGACCTGTGGAACCCCCTGCCGAAGGTCGTGTTCTCCACGACGCTCACCGAGGTGGACGACTCGGCGCGGCTCGCCACGGAAGGCGTCGCGGAGGAGATCGAGAAGCTCCGCGCCGAGCCGGGGGAGGGCCTCATCGCGATCGGCGGCGCGACGCTCGCCGCCCAGGCCGCCGAGCACGACCTCATCGACGAGTACCGTGCCATGGTCTACCCGGTGCTGGTCGGCGGCGGGATCCCGTACTTCCCGCAGCGCGAGCGCCACGTCGACCTCGAGCTCGTCGAGAGTCGCGTCTTCGGCTCGGACGTCGTCTACCACCGCCACCGGGTCCGCCGGTAGGGCGCGACGGCGGGACGAACGGCGCATCCCGGCCGTCGTTGCTAGGTTTCGGGCGTGCCCTCTGACTGGAAGCGGCGACGCGCGGCCCGGCGCCTCAAGCCCGGCGACGGGCACACCCTGCCCCGCTTCCGGTGGTGGCAGCCCTTCGCGCGCACCCTGTTCCACCTGCGCCTCGTCGGCGAGGACGGCCGGCCGGAGACGTGGTCCGTCGACGTCCGGCTCTGGGGCGACAAGGACGACGGCGAGGTGCGGGCCCGGCTGTACCGGGACGGCCGGCACCACGCCACCTCCAAGCTCCCGGCCGAGTTCCCCGTCACGGGCGGCACCATCGAGGTGGAGGCGAGCAGCTTCGGGCTGAGGCGGTGCCACTACGTGCCCGACGACGGCGGCCCGGCCCGGCAGCTCGTGCCGGACCCGGCGTCCGCCGAGGGGCGCCGCGCCCGCCTCGAGCGCGACCACCCCGGGACGAGCCGCGCGATCGGGCTCGTCTCCTGGGTGGTGCTCGTGGTCGGCCTGGTCCTCGGCCTCCCGCAGATCGCGGAGGAGGTCTCGCAGATCCCGCTCGTCGCGGAGAACGTCGGCACGTTCACGTCCCCGTTCCACCTCCCGGCGACGCTCAACGTCGTGCTCGTCGTCGCGACCCTCCTCGCGAGCACGGAACGTGCGCTGCGCCTGCGCTACCACTGGCTCCTCGACGGCGGCCTGTTCGACGGCGACGACTGAGTTGTCGGCGCGGAGCGGACACGGCTGATGCCCCGGAATGGTTCCACCGTGCCCTGATGTACGACGAGCCCCGCACGACGAGGAGGCTCAGATCACTCCCGCGCAGATCTTCTCGGCGACCGCCCAGAGCTCCTCCTCACGCCGTGGGTCGTAGGACTCCTCGGACGACCGCTCGGCGACGTCGAGGTTGACGTACGCGCCGCTGTCCGCCGGGCGTCGGCCGAGGACGGTCCCGGCGAGGTGACGCCCGGCCGTCCGCGCGTCGACCGACCACGGCGTGAGGGTCAGCAGAGGAAGCATGTGTCGCATCGCGAACCGCTGGAGAGGACCGGCATCCCGGGCGAGGCCCGTGGCCGGGACGAAGCCGGGGTTCCAGGAGTAGGCGTCCACCCCGGCGGGGAGTCGTCGCGCCAGCTCGTGGACGAGGTAGATCACGGCGAGCTTGCTGGTCGAGTACGCGGTCCGGCCCGCCGTGACCGTGTCGGTGGAAGGCGTGGTGCCGGGCTCGGCAAGACGCTCGGGTGACCGCCAGGCGGGCGCAGGAACCATACCCAAGTTGTGCCGGAGGTCGCCGAAGTGCGTGTCCGAGGTGGTGACGACCACCCGCGCCGGGGACACGAACCGGTCCGACAGAAGGCGCAGCATCAGGTGGTTGGCGAGCACGTTGACAGCGAAGGTCGTCTCGATGCCGTCCACCGTCGCGCGGTTGGCCGAGGTGACCTGCACGCCGGCGTTGCCGACGAAGCCGGTGAGCGGAGGCAGCGCGCCCCTGTCCAGCCGCCGGCCCACCTCTGTGGCGGCGTCGTGGATTGAGGCGAGCGACGACAGCTCGCAGCCGACCCAGCTGACGTTCCTGCTGCCGCCGTCCCGGGACAGCTGCGCCACCAAGGCGGCTCCCGAGCCGCGCGTCGTGACGACGAGGTGGAGGTCGGGTGCGTCGCGCAGCATGCGGACGGCGGCGTGGTTCCCGATGCCGCGGCTGGCGCCGGTCATGACGACGGTGTGGTGCTGCACGGTGGTACTCCTCAGGGCTGACGGTTGCATGCACGGGTGACGTGCATGCGTCGACGGTCGCCGTTCGTCGTGAGCAGGCCCAGGTCCTGGCGTCACCGTAGGATCAGCGGTACCCAGGCTGACCGTCGCCGTGGCAGCGAGAATGACCTCATGCCGCACCCCGGACCGCTCGGTGATCTCACGTTCGCTGCGCTGCTGCGCCAGTGGCGCGACCGGCTCGCACCCGCCGAGGCGGGCATCGTCCCGGGTCGTACCAGGCGTGCGCCGGGCCTGCGGCGCGAAGAGCTCGCTCAGCTCGCCGGCATCTCGGTCGACTACGTCCTCCGGCTGGAGCAAGGCCGGGCGACCACTCCGTCCGCGCAGGTGGTCACGGCGTTGGCCCGCGGGCTGCGGCTCACCCGGGCCGAGCGGGACCTGCTCTTCGAGTCCGCAGGTCTGCTGCCGCCGCGCGACGGGACGGTGCAGACGCACGTGCCGGCGAGCGTGCAGCGACTCACGACGCGCCTCGACGACGTCCCGGTCGGCGTGTTCGGTGCGGACTGGACCATGGTGTGGTGGAACGCGATGTGGGAGGCGTTGCACGGCGACCCGTCCGTGCTGCCGCCCGCGGAACGCAACGTGGCGCGCGCCGTGTTCGGTAGCGGCGTCGCACGCTCCGCGCTCCACCCGTCGACGTCGGCCGGCGAGCCGGGTGCGTTCGAGGCCGCCGTCGTCGCGGACCTCAAGAGGGCGGTCGCCCGGTACCCCACCGACCCCCGGCTGCGCGCGCTCGTCGACGACCTGTCGTCGGCGTCGACGCTCTTCGCGGCTCTGTGGACCGCGAGCACTCCCGCCGCGCACGTGACCGACCGGAAGATGATCGAGCACCCCGTCGTAGGCGACCTCGAGCTGGACTGCGACGTGCTCGATGTGCCCGGGGCGGACCTCCACCTGGTCGCCTACACCGCCGCTCCCGGGTCGGACGCCGCCGGCAAGCTCGACCTGCTCCGCGTGACAGGGGTGCAGCAGCTGTTCCCCGCGCCGTGACCAGTGGCAACCAGCGCGTGGCATGCGGCCGTGGCACTGTGGCCCCATCTGCACGTGCGGCGAGAGGGAAATCGGGATGGCTCTGGGAAGACGTCGATCACACGAGCGCGCGGAACAGCGTGTCGACGGCGAGGAGACCGAGGTCGTGCCGCCGGACGCCGGCGACACCGTCGAGCAGTCGGTCGCCCGTGACGAGCCGGAGCCGGGCACGCGCCTACCGAGCGGCGTGTCGCAGCTGTGGGCGGACGGCGTCGGACGCGCGGGTACGCGGTCCCTGCAGGTGCTCGCGATCGTCGCGCTCGTCGCGGTCGCCGTGTTCGCCATCACGCGCCTGACCCTCATCGTCATCCCGGTGCTCATCGCGCTCGTGCTCGCCGCGGCGATCTCGCCGCTCGTGGGCTTCCTGCGGCGCAAGGGGCTGCCGTCGTTCCTCGCGACGGTGATCTCGCTGCTCGCGCTCGTCGCGCTGCTCGCGCTCATCGTCTGGCTCGTCGCGGCGGCCGTCGTGAACCAGTGGCCCACGCTGCGCGACCAGGCGATCCAGGGCTTCGAGGAGCTTCAGGCCTACGTCGAGGACCTGCCGTTCCAGATCTCGCAGGAGCAGATCTCGTCGGTGCAGGAGTCCGTCGTCGGCTTCCTGCAGTCCGACGCCGTCGGCTCGGGCGCGATCGCGGGCGTCTCGCAGACCGTCGACTTCGTCGCCGGGTTCCTCGTGATGATCGTCGTGCTGTTCTTCTTCCTCAAGGACGGCCCCGCCATGTGGGAGTTCCTCCTGCGCCCCTTCGAGGGCGATCGGTACGCGCGCGGCAAGCGGATCGGCAGCTCGACCATCGACACGCTCGGCGGCTACGTGCGCGGCACCGCGATCGTCGCGCTCGTCGACGCCGTCGCCATCGGCATCGGCCTGGCGATCGTCGGCGTCCCGCTCGCGATCCCGCTGTCGGTGCTCGTGTTCCTCCTCGCGTTCATCCCGCTCGTCGGTGCGACGCTCGCCGGCATCCTGTGCGCGCTCGTCGCCCTCGTCGCGGTCGGACCGGTCGAGGCGCTCATCGTCGTGGCGATCGTCGTCGCGGTGAACCAGCTCGAGGGCGACCTGCTGCAGCCCGTCGTCATGGGCCGCACGCTGCGCCTGCACCCGCTGATCATCCTCGTCGCGCTGACCGCCGGGACCGTCCTCGCCGGCCTCACGGGCGCCGTGCTCGCCGTCCCGATCGCGGCGTCGATCTGGCGCGCGATCCAGGTGTGGGACGGCCCGAACCTGCCCGCGCGCTTCGCCCGGCAGAAGCGACGGGAGTCCGTGGAGCCCGCCTGACCGGTAGCGTCAGCCGGCGTGATCTCCACCCTGCTCGTCGCGCACCCGTGGTTCTCGCCGGCGGTCCTCTGCGCGCTCGTGCTGCTCGGCCCGCTCGCGGGCCGCTGGCTCCTCCAGCGCCCGCGGGTGGCCTGGACGCTGTTCGGCGTCTCGCTGCTGCCGGTCGTCCTGCTGACCCTCGTGCCGACGAGCCGGGAGGTGTTCGAGCGCTGCGCCGTCGGCTGGGTGCTGCCGACCTTCGGCCGCGTCGAGCTCATGGCGAACGTCATCCTGCTCGTCCCGCCCGTCCTCCTCGCGGCGGTGGCGGCCCGACGGCCGGTGCTCGCGCTGCTCGGCGGCGTCGCGGGGTCGGCGGTGATCGAGGCCGTGCAGGCGCTCGTGCCCGCGCTCGGCCGGTCCTGCGACACCAACGACTGGCTGTCCAACGCGATCGGCGCGCTCCTCGGGGCGGCGCTCGGTGCCGTCGCGATGTGGCTCTCGCGCCGTCCACGCCGCTCCGACGATGCGGCCGGCGCGCTCCCGGGTGTGGTGGACGCCGCTGGGTCGCAGCACCGGTAGCGTCGTCCCTCGTGCTCATGCAGGTGATCCTCACGCACCCCTGGCTGCCGCCCGCGGTGCTCCTGGCGCTCGTGGTCCTCGGCCCGTTCGTCGGGCGTCGGCTCGTCGACCGCCCGCGCGCAGCGTGGATCGCCTTCGCCGTCTCGCTGGTCCCCGTCGCGTTCCTCACGCTCGTGCCCACGGGTGGTGACGCCGAGACCTGTGTCCTGAACTGGCAGCTGCCGTCGCTCGGCAACGTCGAGATGCTGGCGAACATCGCGCTGTTCGTCCCGCCGGTGCTGCTCGCGTCCGTGGCGAGCCGGCGTCCGTGGTGGGCGCTCGCGGGCGGCGTGGTCGGTTCCGTGGCGATCGAGCTCCTGCAGACGCTGCTGCCGGCGCTCGGCCGCTCGTGCGACACGAACGACGTGCTCGCCAACGCCCTCGGCGCCGCGCTCGGGGCGGCGCTCGCGGCGGCCGCGCTCGTGCTCGCGCGGCGCACGGCGCCGAGCCGGCCGCAGGAGTCCGCGGACGTCGAGGTGCCGGCGTCGCGGTGACAGCCCGCGACGTCAGCCCTGGGCCTGCTCGAGGCTGGTGACGGCCTTCTCGACGCGGCGGGCGCGGACGGCGTCGTCCTGTGCCGTGGCGACCTGGGTGATGATCAGGAAGCGGTCGACGCGGGACAGCCCCGCGAACCGCGTCGCCGCAGCGGGCGAGCGCTCCAGCGCTGCGGCGAGGTCCGCCGGCACCTCGGCCGCGGCCTGACCGGCGTACGCGCGCTCCCAGCGGCCGTCGGCCTGGGCGCGGTCGATCTCGGCCTGCCCGCGGGCGCGCATCCGTCCCGACGCGACGAGGTCGGCGACGATCGCGACGTTCCGCTGCGACCACAGCGAGCGGGCGCGCCGCGGGGTGAAGTGCTGCAGGAACGTGCCGGCGTCGCGCGCGTTGCGCCGCCCGTCGATCCACCCGCTGCACAGCGCCTCCTCCAGCGCCTCGGCGTAGGTGAGCGACGTCGGCTCGCGCGTGCCCTTCTTCGCCAGGACGAGGCGCACGCCGTCGGACGTGCCCTCGTGGGCGTCGAGCCACGCTCGCCAGGCGGCGGCGTCGGGGACGATCAGCGGATCGGGTGCGGGAGCGTCGTCGGCCATGGTCAGCATCCTCCCGCGCGAAGCGGTCGGGGACGGTCCTCTTCCCGGGTCACGGGGCAGCCGTCGTGGCCGCGGCCAACCGGGTCGAGAGCGCGGCCGCGGCCCGGCGCAGCGGTTCCGGGCCGACGACCGTGAACGGGGCGTCGAAGCGCAGCACCAGCGCGACGAGGCCGGCCCAGGACCACGACCCGACGACGAGCCGGCACGAGCGCTCGTCGACCGCGATGACCTCGCCGTCGTCCACCCAGGGAGCCACCTCGCTCGCCGGCAGCTCGACGACGACCTCGCCGGTGCAGGGCCACCGGTCCTGCGCCTGCGACCCCTTGGACCGGGCGGCGAAGAACGACAGCGCGTCCGGCGCGGGGAGTGGTCGCGGCGTGAACCGGGCGCCGGCCGGCGTGCGCGGGTGCAGGCGGTCGAGACGGAAGATCCGCCAGTCGTCGCGGTGGAGGTCCCACGCGACGAGGTACCAGCGGCCGCCCCGCGCGACGACGTCGTGCGGCTCGACGTGGCGCGGTGGGCCGTCCGCGTCCGCGTAGTCGAACCGCAGGGTGCGGCGGTCGCGTACCGCGGTGCTCACGGCCTCGAGCACGTCCGGGGAGACCTGCGACGACGGCTCCGCGCCGGTGAACCGGATGCCGTCGACCCGGTGGCGCAGCCGCGGAGGCATGACCTGCCGGACCGTCGCGAGCGCCCGCTCCGCGGCCTCGTCGACGGCGACCCCGCTGGACGGCGCGGCCTGCAGGGCGACGGCGACCGCCACCGCCTGCTCGTCGTCGAACAGCAGCGGAGGGAGCTCGGACCCCGCCGCGAGCCGGTAGCCCCCGTGCCGACCCTTCGTCGCGCCGATCGCGTACCCGAGCTCGCGGAGCCGGTCCACGTCCCGGCGCACCGTGCGCGGTGTCACGCCCAGGCGTTCGGCCAGCACGTGGCCCGGCCAGTCGCGCCGCGTCTGCAGCAGCGAGAGCAGGGACAGCATCCGCGAGGAGCCTCCGATCATGCGACCAGTCTGCTGCAGTCAGAGGACCCGACCTGTCCTCTGAGCCTGGGAGCGTCGTCCTGACGGCACACCGCCGCACCGACCAGCGACGAGAAGGACACCTCATGGGCATCAGCACCACCACCCACCTCAACTTCCGCGGCACCGCGCGGCAGGCGCTCGACTTCTACGCGACCGTCTTCGGCGGGCAGGTCGTCGCGACGACGTACGGCGACGTCGGCATGCCGCGTGACCTGCCCGGCGCCGACAAGGTCGTCTTCGGCCAGGTCGAGACCGCGGACGGCTTCCGCCTCATGGCCTACGACGTGCCCGGCCACGACGACCCCGACGCGAGCGCGATCGCCGGCACCACCACCCGCGAGAACGGCGCGACGATCACCGACCGGACGTTCTTCCAGTCGCTGCGCGGCGAGACCCTCGAGGAGGTCACCGCGTACTGGGACGCCCTGTCCGACGGCGCGGACGTCGTCGAGCCGCTCGCGGCATCGCCGTGGAGCCCGGGTTTCGGCATGCTGACCGACCGGTTCGGCGTGACCTGGGTGCTCGACGTCCAGCCCGCGCACGCCGGCTGACGCGCGCCGCGCGGCCTTCCCGGGCGTGAGACGTCCGGGAGGGCCGCGCGCTCGTCGATCGCTCCGACGCCCTGATGCTCGAGCGCGGAGGTGGCCGCGCACGCGCTGCGGCGCGTCGGGCGGGCGCCTCCCAGACCTCTGACCAGGCATGTGACCGGGATCACATTTTGGCCGCGCGTGCGGGGGACCCGTGTGCCACCCTGCTGAGACAGGGGGCGAGAAGGTGCCAGTCACAACCAGCCGACCCGATGTGGGGTTCCGATGGACAGGCTCAAGATCGCCGGTCTGCTGCTGGGCGGATATCTGCTCGGCCGGACCAAGAAGTTCAAGACCGCTCTCCTCGTGGCGAGCGCCGTCGGCGCCAAGCGCATGAGCGACGACTCCGGAGGGCCGCTGGGCCAGCTCGGTCAGCTCGGCCAGTCGCTGAGATCGTCCCCGGAGATCCAGCGCCTCACCGACGAGATCACGGGCAAGCTCATGGACGCCGGCAAGACCGCGGCGCTCGCGGCCGCCACGAAGGGCGTCGACTCGGTCCGGAGCAACCTCGAGTCGCGCACCGAGAAGCTCACGTCCCAGTCCCCGACCAGCGGGCTCTCCGACGCCGTGAAGGGCAAGCGCGGCAAGCAGGAGTCCGACGAGGGCGACCAGTCGCAGCAGGGCGGCGAGGAGGAGGCCCCGCAGGACGAGACGCCGCAGGACGAGGCCCCACAGGACGAGCAGGCGCAGGACGAGGAGACGCAGGGCGAGGAGACGTCGGGCGACGAGGACGAGGGCGGCGAGGAGCCTGTCGACGAGGAGTCCGACGAGCACGAGGACGAGGGTGCCGAGGAGGAGTCCGACGAGGAGCCCGTCGACGAGCACGAGGACGAGCACGAGGAGGAGCACGAGGACGAGGGCGCCGAGGACGAGTCGGACGAGGAGTCCGGCGACGAGGGCGAGCCCACGGACGAAGCCACCGACGAGCAGGAGGACGAGGACACCGAGGAGGAGCCCAGCGACGAGGCCTCCGACGACGAGGGAACCACCGACGAGGGCGCCGACGAGGGCGAGGAGCCCGCTGACCAGGCGTCGGACGCGGGCGAGGAGCCCGCCGACGAGTCGTCCGACGAGGGTGGGGAGCCGACGGGCGAGACCTCCGACGAGGGCGAGACCGCGGAGGAGCCCGAGGAGCCGGCCGCTGAGAAGCCTGCGGAGGAGGAGCCCGCGGAGAAGCCGAAGCCGGCCGCGAAGCGCTCGGGCGCTGCCCGCTCCGGGGCCAAGTCGGGGACCCAGTCGCGCAAGACGGGCACGTCGTCGCGCAGCTCGGGCACCCAGTCCCGCAGCACGTCGTCGTCCTCCGGCCGATCCACGGGCCGGTCGACCGGCCGGTCCAAGGGCTGAGCGGCCCTCGTGCCGTCGGAGCAAGGAGCACACCGATGACTGACACGACGCGCAAGACCGCCGCGGGGCTGCCGCTCGAGGGGCTCAAGCACGCCGCGGGCGGGTACGCCCGGGCTCTCGGGGGAAGCCTCGTCGACAAGGTGACGGACCGCGTCAGCGGGCTGTCGGACCGCCTCACGTCCTACGCGACGGGCGGCGGTGGGTCCGACGACGAGGACGGCGGTGGCACGAGCGCCGCCGGGGCCGCACTCAGCAAGACCGGCGAGACGCTGAGCGAGGGCGGCTCCCCGCTCAAGGCCGGGCTCAAGGGCGCCTTCACCGGCGTCAAGGAGAAGGTCAAGGGCATTTTCGGCGGCGGGAAGGGCGGGGGCAGCAAGGCCTTCAAGTTCAACAATATCGTCGAAAGCTTCGACATCGGCGTCCCGGCCGACCTCGTCTACGACGCCTGGACGCAGTACGACCAGTGGCCGTCGTTCATGAAGAAGCTCGAGAACGCCGAGCTCGACGACGAGGAGGGCGAGGTCTCCTTCAAGGGCCAGGTCTTCTGGTCGCACCGCGAGTGGAAGACGACGATCACGGACCAGGTCCCTGGCCGGCGGATCAACTGGAAGTCGTCCGGGCCGAAGGGTCACATCAGCGGTGTCGTCACGTTCCACGACCTGGGTGAGGACCTCACCCGCGTCGTCGTCGTCCTCGCCTACCACCCGCAGGGCTTCATGGAGAAGACCGCGAACATGTGGCGCGCCGCGAACCGGCGGGTGCGGCTCGAGCTCAAGCACTTCGTGCGGCACGTCATGACCGAGTCCGTCCTGAACCCGGACGAGGTCGAGGGCTACCGGGCGGAGATCCACGACGAAGAAGTGGTGCGCACGCACGACGAGGTCGTGAGCGACGAGCAGGCCGACGAGGAGGCCGAGGGCGAGGACTACGAGGGCGAGGACTACGGGGACGAGGAGTACGACGAGGAGGGCGACGAGGGCGGAGACGAGGGCGAGTACGAGGGCGAGTACGAGGGCGATCAGGACGAGGGATACGAGGACGAGGGCGGCGAGTACGAGGACGAGGGGGACCAGTACGACGACGCCCAGGGCGACGAGGAACCTGAGGAGCAGCGATGAGCCAGACGACCGTGAGCCGCGCCCGCGGCTCGTACGTCGAGCGACCGTCGAGCGCGTCGCTGGCGGACGTCATCAACATCATCCTCGACAAGGGGATCGTCATCGACGCCTTCGTGCGCGTCTCGCTGGTGGGCATCGAGGTGATCACCATCGACGCCCGCATCGTCATCGCGAGCGTGGACACGTACCTGCGCTTCGCCGAGGCCACGAACCGGCTCGACCTCGCGCAGACGGGTGGTCGCGACCTGCCCGAGCTGTTCGACGACCTCAACCAGAGCGGTGCCAGCGGCAGGACGAAGGGCGTCATCGGCGGGGTCAAGGAAGCCCTGACGGGGTCGGACGAGAAGTCGTCCGGCCAGAAGTCGGAGCAGCGGCAGTCCCGGCAGCAGTCCGAGGGTGAGCGCAGCGGCAGCCGGAGGAGCTCGTCGTGACGGCGGCCGTCTCGCAGGACCAGCCCGTCGAGGCCGCGGCGATGCTGTACCTCTACGGGCTGGTGCTGCGCGGCGCCGAGGTGCCCCCGGGCACCACGGGCGTGCTCGGCGAGCCGGTGCGCACCGTGCCGGCGGGCGACGTCGACGCCGTCGTGTCCGACGTCCCGGACGAGGACGTCGTCGGCACGCCCGCCGAGGTGCGCGCGCACGCCGCGGTCCTCGACCTGCTCGGGGCGTCGATGCCGGTGCTTCCCGTCCGGTTCGGCACCGTGGTGGACGACGTCGGTCCGCACGTCCTCGACGGCCAGGACGGGGAGCCGTACGCCGACCAGCTCGAACGCCTCGCGGACCTCACGCAGCTGAGCCTGCGCGTCCGGTACGTGGAGGACGTCGTCCTCGCCGAGCTCGTCGCCGAGGACGCCGAGATCCGGCGCCTGCGGGAGTCGGTGCACGGTCGCGACCCCGACGCCGCCTACTACGACCGGGTGCGCCTGGGCGAGCTCGTCGTCGCCGGGTTCCGGCGCAAGCGGCAGGCCGAGGCGGCCGCGCTCGAGGAGGCGGTCGCGCCCCACGTCGCCGAGCTGCGCCGGCGGCCCGAGGGCGAGGTGACGGACGTCCTCGACGCCGCGGTGCTCGTGCGGCGTGCCGACGTGGCCCGGTTCGAGGAGGCGCTCGAGGCGCTCGCGGCCCGGGGGCGGGACCGCCTGACGTTCCGGCTCGTCGGGCCGCAGGCGCCCTACGACTTCGTGGAGACGTGACCATGGGCCTGCTCTGGAGCCTCGTGTCGTTGCCGCTGGCCCCGGTGCGCGGCACGGCGTGGATCGCCGCGCAGGTCCTCGCCGCGGCCGAGAGCGAGTACTACGACGCCGGGGCGATCCGCCGCCGTCTGGAGCAGGTCGCCGACGCGCGGGACCGCGGCGAGATCGACGACGCCACGGCCGACGCGCTCGAGGAGGAGCTCGTGGCCCGGCTCGTCGAGGCCAACCGTCGCGCCCGGGAAGGAGGAGGGCGATGAGCGAGTCAGGTACCGCCGCGCGGACGTCCGAGCGGCGCGGCGAGGAACGCCCGCGCCGCGGCGACGCCCCGCCGCCGGAGCGGACGAGGCCGACGGCGGAGAGGAAGGCGCCCGAGAGCAAGGGGCCGGAGAAGAAGGCGCCCGAGAAGAAGGCGCCCGAGAAGAAGGCGCCCGAGAAGAAGGCGCCCGAGAAGAAGGCGCCCGAGAAGGAGTCGCCCGAGGAGAAGGGGCCGGAGAAGTCGTCGTCGGGGCTGACCGCCGGGCGGGCCGCGCGCAAGGCGCTCGAGCACTTCACGGAGCTCGGCGGGAGCGACGTCGAGCAGGTCGTCGGCGTCCAGCACGAGGACGGTCGCTGGACCGTCGTGCTCGAGGTGCTCGAGGACCCGCACGTGCCGAGCACGTCGGACGTCCTCGCCGAGTACGAGGTCTCGCTCGACGACTCCGGCGAGCTGCTCGGCTTCCGGCGCGTGCACCGGTACGTGCGCGGCCGGGTGGGGGGCTAGGAGGCGCCGCGCGCTGCGGCCGGACGGACCCGGGACCGGGGGGAGGACGCATGAGCGTGGTGAGCGGAGGGCAGGGCGGCGGTCTCGAGCCGCGGCGTGAGCGCGAGGGGTCGCTCACGCACGTCGTCGAGACGCTGCTCGACAAGGGGCTCGTGCTCAACGCCGACATCATGGTGTCGGTCGCCGGGGTCGAGCTCCTGGGCATCCGCATCCGCGCCGCGCTGGCGTCGTTCGACACGGCCGCCCGGTACGGGCTCGAGTTCCCCTCGGGCACGAACACGAGCACCGTCGCCTGGACTCGGGCGCTCGAGGCCAAGGAGACGTGCCCGAGCTGCGGCAAGAGCGTGCCGACCCAGCAGCTGCTCGACGAGTACTGCCCGTGGTGCGGCTGGCGCAGCGCACGGGCGCTGCGCCGCGAGGAGCAGGCGCAGCTCGCGGGCGGCGCCGGCGGCACGGCGGACGACGACCGGACGCAGGAGGTGACCGACGACGATGAGTGAGCTCGCCACGGCGACGGTCGCCGCGCCGCCGCTCGAGCCGACGCGCGACGTGCGCGCGACGCTCCCCGACCTCGTCGACGCGCTGCTCGACAAGGGGGTCTTCCTCGACCTCGACCTCGCCGTCAGCGTGGCCGGCATCCCGCTGATCGGCGTGAGCCTGCGGGCCACGCTCGCCGGGTTCGAGACCTTGCTCGAGCACGGCATGCTCGTCGGCTGGGACGAGCAGACCCGGGCCCGGGCGCGACGGTCCGGGGAGCCGGAGCAGCTCGCGAGCGGGACGGCGTCGACCACGGGCCCGATGTGGTTCGCCGAGGAGCTCGCGGGCGGCACCACCTGGCGCGAGGGGACCGGGACGCTCGACCCCGCCGGGGGCCTCGCCTGGACCGGCGCGCTCGAGCGCCGCCCCGCCGTCCGCCTCCGTCCGGACGAGCTGCTCGCCGTCGAGCGGGAGCCGGGCGCCTCGCCGGCGGGCGACGAGGTCGTCGTCGTGACCGGACCCACCGGGGCGGCGCGGCTCGCCGTCCCCGACACCGAACGGTGGCTGCGCGCGCTGCGGGCGCTCGCGGACGAGCCGCCGACGCACGGACGCACGGACCGGCCCGGAGGTGCGGCATGACGCTCAACGTCGACGAGAAGAGCCTCAAGGACGGCGTGCTGGCGCTCGTCATCACCCTCGTCGAGGTGATCCAGGAGGCGCTCGAGAGCCAGGCGCTGCGCCGCATCGAGGGCGGGAGCCTCACCGAGGAGGAGCAGGAACGGCTCGGGCAGGCCCTGCTCGACCTCGACGAGGCCATCGAGCAGATCAAGGACGACCACGGCATCGCAGGCTCGGTGCGGGACCTGCGGCGCGGCCTCGACGACCTCGTGGCCGACGCCGTCGACGGGCTCGTCGACCCGGCACGGTGGGCGGAGGCGCGACGGCAGGACCGCCGGTGACCGAGCCGGGCCTGTACCTCTACCTCGTCGCCGCCGGCACCCCCGGCACCCTCGGCACGGGCGTCGACGGCGCACCGCTCTCGCTCGTCACCGGCCCCACCGGGCTGTCCGCCGTCGTGCACGAGCACACCGCCGGACCGTTCGAGGGACCCGACGACGTGGTGCGCCGCCGGGTGCTCGAGCACAGCGACGTCGTCGACCGGATCTGGCAGGCCGGCTCCACCGTCCTGCCCGCGAGCTTCAACGTCATCGTCGCGCCCGCGCCCGGCGCCCCGGCCCGCGAGCGGCTCGTGCGCTGGCTCACCGACCGCGACGCCGAGCTGAGCGCCCGGGTCGGGGCGCTGCGCGGGCGCGTCGAGCTGCGCGTCGGCGTCGGCCTCGCGCTCGACGTGGTCGCCGGCGAGCACCCCGACCTCGCCGACGTGCCCGCCGAGCT